>NZ_VOYB01000018.1:0-55294 GCF_013420445.1 Acinetobacter sp. YH01006
ACCCATTCGTCCAGGTAACAGATCTTTAATCTGTTCCCACTGCTCATCTTTTAATGCATAGCGTTTAGTCATAAAAGTATAATGGGGACAAGGCGGTTTTCCTCAAGCTAATTGATGACACGCCCTAACTAATCTGGAACCTGAATCAAAAGAGTATCGGGAGCTGGACGGCGAAGGCTTATATTCCCGTGTAAAGCCTGATAGTAAAAAAGCGTGGTTATTCAGATACAAGAAGGCAAATGGCAAATGGTCGCGGCTTGGCATCGGTACGTATCCTGAATTGTCGGGAGCTGGCGCACGTAAAAAGGCCAGAGAAATCATTAAGGATATTTCACACGGCGATAATCCAATCATCACCAAGCAAGAACGTAAACGGCAAGAACTAGAACAGCACAATGCCACCTTTGAAGTTCTGGCCCGTGAATGGTTAGACACCAAAGCGAATACTTGGGTGCAGGACACGATGACCAGAAATAAAAGTGCATTGGAAAAACATGTATTTTCTGTTTTTGGCAAACGCTTGTACACCAGCATAAAACCGATTGAATGGATGAATCATTTAAAAGGTATTCAGCAGAAGCAGGATATATATGAACAGGTGAACCGAGTTCGTGCTATGTGTCGTGATATATACGATTTTGCCAAAGTAACTGGGAGAATGGATTACAACCTGGTGGAAGGCATCCGAAAATACCTACAACAAGGCAAAAAAGAAAATATGGCTCATGTGACTGAGCAGGAGTTACCAGCACTACTAAGAGCAATCAATAATTATCCAACTATAGATGTTCGGATGGGATTGCAGCTTTTAGCAATGTTATTTTGCCGACCTACTGAGTTAAGGGGAGCTAAATGGGAGGAGTTCGACCTTGAACAAGGGCTATGGAATATCCCAGAGCACCGTATGAAGAAACGGCGTGAGCATGTTGTGCCTTTATCTACTCAAGCAGTGACGATATTAAAAGAATTGCAGACCTACCAAACCAATTCAGATTATTTATTTCCGAGCAGATCGGATAAGAATAAGCCTAAATCAGACACCGTTTTTATTATGGCTTTGCGCCGTATGGGATATGAAGGCAGGCAGACACCACACGGATTTTCTTTTTCAAATTCATAATTATATCTGATAGATAGAAAAGTCATCCGCAACTGTTTGAGGCAGGACTAGATTTAAAAATGATTGTTTCTGCGACAAATTTACTAGTCGATGGTGGCTGACGAGTTTTGCGGATGACAAATGCCTTTGGTTACTTTGGGCGAAACCAAAGTAACAAATAATTTACAAGAATTTGATTTATAACATTAATATTCCGCCTTGAATGACTAAAAAATTAAAGAGTCTATTTCTAAACTCCTTAACTGATCAGCATTACCTAATATTAATGGTTTTTTATGTGAGATCTATATCTCACTATGTGCATATAAATTGAGCCACCGAAATCATTCAGCAATTCAGATTATGGAGTCATTGGCTTAAACATGATTCATGTAATGATGATTATTTTGACTAAATCGTTATATGGGAAAATTCAAATAAAACATGAAACAATTTGTTAGTTTTTGTTAAATAATATTTGTCCATTGTTAAGGTTATATTAACTATCTAATTTTATTAAAAAAAATCAAATAAATAGTTTGAAAGTAAAAAAAACTGTCTAGAATGTTGCAAAAGAAACTCAAAATATGGGGTGTGTCTTGATTCATAATCAGGATAAAGTAGTGTGGAATTTAGCATCCGGAACTTGGGTTCAAGATGACAAAGTCGGTTATACCTTAAAAAATACGCCGAATTTAAGAATTGCAGATCATGTGAATCCTCACTTTGTTAAGCAATTACTTAATTTGCCAAGTTTGGGTGCGAAAATGTATCCTTCTGAATTTTTGTATGATCCTGAAACGGGTAAGCGTCTAGAAAAAGCAAAAATCAATTCAGATTCATATTGGCTTGCACCTTATGGGCAAAGTTTACATTATGATGATGGTCGTCAATATGTGGATAATCACGGCTTGCAATTGAGTAGCCAACTCAAAGAATTAGAACGTAAACCTGATGTCAGTAATGATGCGCTACTGAAAATTAAAATGCCGCCAAGAGGAATTTTTGAATTTGTGTCTATTAAAACAGGTACAGATATTCCTCAGCTAATAGCATTGAATAAAGTAAATGGAAGTCTATCAATTTGGAGCCAATATAATAATGAATGGCTAGATTTAAGTAATCAAGGTCCGCGTTTAGAGCGCTGCCCAGAACCAATAGAAGAATATTTACACCTTTTAGGTGTTATGAGTGCAGATGGAACACCTCATTTATATATTCCGACTAAAGCTGGTTTGGCACGAGTTATTATTGATGGGTTATCGTTGAGATATCAGACGCAGTATGTGACTGAACATAATCCATGTTTGGGTATGCCTGTATATTGGAATAAAAAAATATTACAACCAATGTTGATCAATAATCAGCTGCAGGTTGTTGATGTACTTACTCGGCAGACATCAGTAGTAGTAAATAATCCAGCATCAGAAATTTATTTTGAAAAAGTAGTGTATGACAATAGACGTATTATTTGGATTGGTAAATCAGGCCAGTTGATTTTAAAATTTGAGGGGCTTGATAATCAAGAGCTAAGGGTCGTTTACGAGATGTGGATACCAGGATATAAGCCTGATTTTCGTTTTGGCGCACCTTATGATGATAGAAAAGGTAATTTCTACCAATTCTGTACAAGTCAGAATGCTGAGAAAGGACCTTGGTGTTATATCGAGCTCGATGCAGAAAAACCACATGTACAACCTTCTTTATTTCGTTTTACCACTGGCTTTTCAAAATTCTACCTGGGTGACAAACTTGACGTAAAAGATATTTGGAAAGAAAAAGTTGGTGTTGAACCAACACATCGTTTTACGGTTCCACTTATTGAGGATGAAAAGCACCAACTAATTTTAGGTTTTAGTTTTGATACAGATACAAATATAGGTATTGAGCAGAAACTTGCAGATGAGTCTAAACAGGATATTATGCTATTTATAGATACGCATGATGGGCTCATAGATTTTCATCGTGTTCAAGTTGAAAAGCCGTTGCAGTCAAGATTCTTTATTCATCAAAACATTTTGTATTTTTATAACCCTAGCTTAACTGAAATCTTAGGCTGGGAGCTTGCTGCATGAAGAAAATAGGATTAATGGCTTTAGTTAGCCTTATATCATCTTTGACTTGTGCAGGACAACATGCATTTTTAGTCCAAAACTCTGGTTGGATGGAACCCTTTTACCAAGATCAAAACTCGCAATTAAAACCACTTGTAAATGCTGTGGTTCAAACCGTCACGCAACCGAGTGACACTATTGCGGTAGCAATGTTTAACCAAAGCAATGCTGTGTCTAAATCACCTACGGTGATTTATCAAGGCGCCGGTAAACAAAATATTAGTCAGCAATTAAGCCAACAGAGCATCGCGAAAAAATCTGATAAAGCCTATGCAGATACCGATTTTAAAGAAGCTGTCGTTGCCACGATTACAGGTCCATTTGCGAAAAAGTCAGGCATTATTTGGATTTTTACTAACAATAAAAATAGTCCAAATAATGATGCGGCTACGGCTGAGCGCAATAAAGAATTCTATGAGCTGGTACATTTAGATCCTGCCATTAACAAAGTTATGGCATATCCATTAAAAATGCCTGTGCAAGGACAACATTTTAATGCATCTGGCTTAATGGTTTATGCCCTGGCTTATGGTGATCAGGCTGAAACTGAATTAAATCATTTGGTTCAATCAGGTCAAATGGAAAAGGTTTTCACCCAGCAACCTGCATTGTTAAAACCTTTAGACAAAGAACCAGTTCAACTCATTCCAACAGGTGTGAAAAACTCGTCTACGATTCATGCTTCTTTAGCATCTGATCAAAAAACCTTGGTTTTTAATTTAGAACCTAAAGATGTTATTCCTGAACTGAAGCTAACAGCAGATCTAAAAAACAAATTTTATCCTTACAACATTGCTGCAACACGCGTTGAAGCAAAGTTGAGATTGGCCAATGGTATGCAAGCACCGATTCAGATTTCTGAATCAGATATTCGTTTGATGACCAAAGACAACACGAAGCTAGAATTTCAAGTGCCAATTCCTTCGCATTTAATTGTGTCTCCATGGTCTTGGGAAGTGTTTAAGGCAATGGGTAAGGCAGTTACGATTCCTGCCAATATTGACGTGACTCTGTATGAGCAGAAGCTGAGCTTATCTGAAGATTTTAAACAGAATTTGCAAAATTTATTTCCTGGTGACCCCTTATCGGATGTCTTTGTTGCACCACAAAGTATTCAGTCTTCCACAGCCACAATTCCTGTGCAATTCCGTTTGCAATATCCATTATGGCCAGTTGTAGTCATGATTGCAGGGGTTTTATTGGCACTTGTATTCGGCATTTTGGCTTTGGCATTGAGTTCAAAACGTAAAAAATACGATGTTTGGGTTAATGGCTTGAAAAAACAAACCATCCAATTAAAACCATTTTCCAAGATGAGTGTTTATGGTGATTCAGGGGAAGAAATTGCGATTGTGAAACGTGGTATTTCAGACGCATCTGTTCAAGTTATAGATAAAAAATTTAGTGTAATACTTCGTTAAATAGTAAGTTTAATAAACATCCAGGGGGATATATGTCAGAGTCAAATACAAATAACGGTTTTGTTTTACCAACAGCAGATGAACAAGCTCAAACTGAAACAGCTACAGTAGCGCAAACTGTTCAAGCAGTGAATATTCCAACAGTTCAAGAAGAAACTGGTTCTCGCGATCTCATGATTGCTGGAGGAATTATCGTTGTTCTTCTCATCGCTTTCTTTTTTGCAAAACGTGGTTTCAGCAATAGTTTGGTAAAAAAACGTATTTCTCCGAGCAAAGCAAGTATGGCAGGTTGGTGGTTATTTATTTTCCTTGCTGCAGTTGCCATTGGTGCAGTCTTGGCAGCAGTCAATCCAGTGAAATTCTTATCTCTGCTTATTTTGGGGCCATTAGGTGTTGTTGCATTGCTAAGTGCTGTCCTGGCATTCACATCAAGCCGTGCTTAAGCACTGAATATGAGTTAAGTAATTAAAAAATAAGCAAAAATAGGGGAAGAAAATGACGGACACGCAAAATGTCAACACAGGCACTGCAGCCAAAGCAGCAGAGCAGACCGTAAAACTCCGCCCAACACTTTATATTGGTGTCGGTGGTACAGGTATGGAAGTGATGATGCGTGTACGTCGTCGTATTCTAAATGCAAGTTGGGGCAGTGATAATGTTCGCTTAGAAAACTTATCACAGTTTCCAATTGCACAATTTATGCATTTTGACTTAGATCAGGGTGCAATTATTGATAGTGGCCGTGCACAAACTGAAGATTTGCAATATAACTTAGTCAAGTTTACGGATGATGAAAAAATTGTAGAGTCTTTTGATATTGAGAAATATAGCCGTGATGATGCATCACTGAGTCGTTATCCTCATATTCAAAATTGGTTACCGTTAACACCGAGAAAAATTCGTGAATTAGGCATTGATCCTGCAAAAGGTGCGGGACAGATTCGATCTGTATCACGTTTATATTTCTTTGATAAATATCCAAAAACACGTGACAAAATTCGCTCAAAATTAAATACATTAAAAGCAGGTTTATCACGCGATGACATGCTGAGAAAATTAAATCTACAGCTGGATACAAGTAAATTCCGTATCGTGGTTTTGGGTTCTGTGGCGGGTGGTACAGGATCAGGTTCATTTTTGGATATGGGGTGGTTATCTAAATGGGTAGCAAGCAACGAAGTTGAAGCTGCTGATGTAGAGTTGATGTTGTTCTTACCGACGGGTTATTCAAGTGCCAATAAAGCACGTACTGAGGCCAATGCTTATGCAGCGTTGATGGAAGTTGAATCTGCAATGGTTGGGCATTCAAAGTATGTTGAAAAATGGGATGATTATGATCGTCCACAGCTTGCATCGAAGCCGTATGATGAAGTTCATTTAATTGATTCCGGTAACCTCGCACGCCAGCATACGGACAATATGAATGACGTGTATTCAATGATTGCGGATACTTTGTTCGAGGATTTTCGTTCTGCTGACTTTGCCAACCGTAAACGTTCGGTTGCAGTAAATCAACGTCAACATAAAATTCATATGTTTGCACCACCTGTACCAACAGGGCGTTTTGGTGACATGAAATTGAATTATTCATGTGCATATTCAGCATTTGGTCAATCGACTTTGGACACACTTGGTCGTGCTCGCTATGATGAATATGCGTACAGTTTGGCAGCGGACATGCTTAAAGCCTTCTTTGGTGTAGCAAGCGCAAATCCTGCTGCTAACCGGGCGAGTGAAAAAAAGCGTGATGCATTCATGGCCGAAAATATGAATCTCAATTTGGTGCCATTTAATAACCTTCCTGAGTTTTCAGCTGCGACATTAAAAAATCCAGAAATTCGTGAGTTAAATACCGAATTTATGGATTTAGAAATTGTAGATATTTTATTACGCTCAGGTCAGAACGGTGTCGAAGTAGATATCGCAGAAGAAACACGTCAGCGTGTTAGTCAGCGTATTAGTGAAATCAGTATTATTGATCGTGAACAGTGGGCAAATGAAGTCCGCAAAACAATGCAAAGCTTAATGCGTGATGTCATTCGTAATACAGATGCTATGGCAGATACAGCTGAAGACCGTGTCATGCGACGTCGAAAAGCATTATTTGAAAGTCTCAAAAAAGATATTGAAAGCCGTTTATATTTATATTTAGATAATCACGAACAAGGTGGTTTCGAATATGTGATTTCGCTAGTCGAACAAATTAAAGACCGTATTGAAAATGCTAACTCAGGTATTACATTACAGCTCAAAAATTCAGCCAATCGTTATACTGCGATTAAAGATGCCTTATTGACTTATGAATATGAAAAGCAACTGAAAGATTTAGAAGAAACAAAGGGTAAAGGGCTTTTAGCTATATTTGGTGGTGGGAATAAAGAAGAGCAAGCTCGTGCAGTGTTGGATAACCTGCGTAAAGATATCGCAAATATTCTTTCTTTCCACCTGCGTGCAAAAGCAGCTTTAGAAGCCATTGAACTGATGCAAGATATTTCAAACTGGTTAGGTAACAGTTTGGGTGTGGATGAAAGTGGAAAAACAATTTGGAATGGTGTGATGGGTGACCTGCAAAGTGGTCAAGAGTCTGTCATAGATATGATGAAACGTCTTGATCACGATCGCGAAGTGATTCATCAACAAATTCGTACCAAGCATGCAACTTTACAAATTATTGAAACTGACGATGTAAAAGAGCGTGAAATAGATCCTCGTTTAATGTGTGAATGGGCGGCTGAAGCATTTAAGGATTTTGGTGGTTCAAAAGAGCTATTTAAAATTCTTGTTGACCCGGATCAGCAAACACCATTATTGCTTAAAATTATTCGCATGGCAGAGCGTCGTCTAGTTATTTTTGAACAAAATGATCAAGAAGAAGATGCATTGTATAAAGCACTTGAAAATATGAGTGTAGTTGAACGTCAGAATGTATTTACTGAGTGGTTACAGCGTGCCATGCCTTGGGTTGATGCCAAAATGGGCGGTGATTTCACCCCACCACCAGACCGTTTCAAATGTTTTATCGGTGTGAATGGTGCAGATCAATTTAGCAAAAAGTACAAACATGAACTGACGGGATGTATTCCAAGTGGTTTAGGCTTAAATGCTCAAGCATTGTCGATTGTCGAAACCGGAGAACCTGGTCGAGCAGTCTGCTATGTCGAGCTATCAGGTATTCCTCTTACGATTTTACGGGGTATTGAGACTTGGCGTACTAGTTACCGTAAAGAAAGTGAAAGAACACCACTACATACGCATATTGACTCAACACGATTCAAGCATCCATATGCACCAACACCTGATGAATTAAACAGCTTGGCTGATGATTTTAAATGCTACTTAAAAGCAGTGATGTTGGGTGTTTTAAAACGTTGTGACGTTCCAGGCTTGATTCCAAGTGGGCAGTATGAATTTGCGGTCGCACGTGGCGATGTGCGTCGCTTAGGCAATGAACGTGGTTTCCGTTTAAATGGTTTACCTCAGACTTACCGTGATAACATTTATGATCAAGTGCAGCAGAAATTTAAATCACTCAGTGATGCAAATTTAACAATGCTAATTGCATTAGTTGATCATTATGAACGAGAGATTTATACCCCTCGTCTTGTTCAAAATGAAACGGGTGCGCAAGTTGAACATGTCGGTTTTGCATGTGCTATTGCAAAAGAATTAAAGAAAGAGCTGATCGAATTAGCTGAGCGTAAGGAAATTCCTCAAGAATTGATCGAGCGTGCATATGAATTAACTGAATATCGCGAAGAAATGGAAAAATGGGCTGAAGTACTCAAAGATTCAGATGAAGATGCATATCAGGATGAAATTCGCGAACCAAATAAAGGTCGACGCCTGAAGTGGGTGATGAATATGTCACCAAGTATCCTACAAATACATGAACAACTTCTTGTGAAAAATAGCATGGCAGATGTAGTACCAATAGCGACATTTGCGATGCCTGGTATGACACCTCCACCTACTCCAGGCGCAATGCCACCCCCAATTTTGCAGCAACCCCAGTATCAATATCATATTGCGATCAATGGGCAAAACTTTGGACCATACCCTCATTCAAAAGTAGTTGAAATGTTGCAGCAGCAACAGATTAACTCTGCAACGATGGTATGGCGTGAAGGTTTAGCTAATTGGATCGCAATTGCCCAATGCCCTGAGCTTGCAATACCTGTGCCGCCACCAATTCCTAGTATCCCGCCAATTTTACAATAATTGCTCATGCAGTATTGTCCTTGAAAAAGGGCAATACTGCCAACGCTCAACACAAAAAAGAAGTAATAGGTTAAATAACATGGCTAAGCAGAACGAAGAGATGGTTTGTATTGAATGTCAGCAGAAGCTACAGCTCAAGGTAAAATATTGTCCTTTTTGTGGTACTTTGCATGACGTTCAACTCCAAACTCCGCCTGTAGAGTCAAAGGAAATACCAATCATTCCAAGAGAGTCATTGAGCGAAAATCAAGATTCAATTGGAAGTCAAAGCCAAAATGAAGCTCAAATCGAAGAAAAATCAAACTCATCGGTTGTAGTTAAACACATCACAAAGCAGGGCAATAAAGAGCTAGTGGGTGTCATCATTGTTGGTTCGACCCTTGAAAACATGCGAACTTATGATCGTTACGCCTTTAAAAAAAATGAAGGAATTTTTGTACGTTTAAAGCATCTAGCAAATATTCCAAATGAATATTTAAGTTTGGAACAATATCAACTCAAGTTTCAAAGTGATCTGTCAGTCTTAGATGCTGAACCAGATGAGCCTCTTGAACCGATACAGCCTGCGGCTCCAATCGTAACCCCTCCACAACTACCATCAACCAGTCAACCTACACTGTTAGATCCACCACAGCAAAAAACCTCGAGTTTTAAATATATTGCGATTGCCTTTATCGTACTTTTGATGGTGATCTTTTTCTTGTTTAGTGGTAAAGAAAATATACAAGAAGAAGTGTCTATAGACGAAGAGGCACAGGTTGATCCTTGTGAAAATGTAAATGCAGAAATTAGTAGCTTTTTGAGTGAAAAAATGCCGACACGTGCATTGAGTATCATCAAACTCAACCAGGCAGAATGTAAAATTAATGCAAGTTTTGTGCAGTTGGTTGTATCTGCAGAAGCGCAAACCACCTCTGCAAAAGAGAAACTCACTTTAGCAAAAGAGTATTTGCAAGCTGGAAACTTGGAGTTAGCACATCAGACATTGCTTGCTGCATTAGAACTTGATGCGGAACTTGTAGGTGGCCTAGAGCTGTTGCCACAGATCGAATCGATGATTGAAGAATTTAATCTTCAACAAGAAGAAGAGCTGGAAGCATCTATAGAAAGTGAAACTATACAAAATGAAGTTGAAAATTTTCCACAGCAAAATATGCATCAAGAAGTTGAGCAAGCACAGCGTTTAGCACAAGCAGAGCGTGAGCGTGCAGATGCACAACGCCAGGCAGAACAGGCTCAAATAGAACGTCAGAAAGCTGAAGAGGCTGCACGTAAACTAGCAGCAGAAGCAGCACGTCGTCAGAATGAAGCACGTTTTGATTCTCAGCTCAGTCGTGCAGAGCGTGCATTAAATGCAAATAACTACGGTTTGGCTAAATCTTTGGCTCGAGAAGTATTGTCTGCTTCTCCGAGTAATGGTCAAGCAAAACGTATTTTACGTCAGGCTGAAGCAGGTGAATCAGCAGCCTTTGACGATATGGTAATTCAATAATCATTTTATACTTTAAGAGGGAAATTTAATGAAAAAGACAATATCTGTTGCTATGTTGAGCTCAGCTTTAGTTATTTCAGGTTGTGCGAGTACAGGGGGATTGGCAACGTCAGCCAATGGGGGATGTAATACGGGAATGTCTACAGCAGTAGGCGCACTACTTGGTGCAGCAATTGGGGCATCTGTGGGTGATAGTAGTTATGCTGCAACAGGTGCTGCTATTGGCGGTGCGGTTTTTGCAGCAGGATGCTTAATGATTAATGCCCACACCATTCAGAAAAAATCAGCTGCTGAAGTTGAAACGGCATATAAGAAAGCCAATAAAGGGAAATTGCCTCAAACAACAAGGGTTCAACAGTATTCTACTGTTATTTTACCTAATCAAACTGTGGCAGCGAACCAAAATATTACAGTAAAATCAGATTTGACTGTTGTAGAAGGTGTTGCTGATCCTCTTCAGCGTGTCCAAGAAAAATTAGTTCTAAAAGATGCAAATGGAAAAGTGATACGTGAATTGGTGAAAGATGTTCAGGTTTCAACAGCCCAAGGCTATAGTTCTGGCGATTTTGAAAATTCATTCAGTTGGAAGTTTCCTTCGAGTGTATCAAAAGGACAATACTTACTTGATACTGAATTACTCGTGAATGGTAAAAAAGTCGCAAACAATACTCGTACGATCACATTAGTCTAAAATCTCTTAGAAATCCCAATATGTATTGATACATATTGGGATTTTTACTGTAGCCAATATTTTGAGAACTTCATGAAATTAAAAATGTTGCTGTTAGGCAGTATTGTTATGCTGAATGGTTGTGCAATTATGTCTAAAAATGAGTGTTTATCTGCCAATTGGGGTTTAATTGGTCAGAATGATGGTTATAACGGTAATGGTTCATTCATGCAAAAGCGTACTCAAGCATGTATGAAACACAACGCTATTTTAGACACAGAAGCCTATACCACTGGTTATAAAAAAGGTCTAAAAAATTATTGCAATCCACAAACTATTTTTGATTACGCATTACAAGGTAGAGGAACATATCAGAGTTGCCCAATGGAAATGCAAAATAACTTACGACCTTATTACAATGTGGCGAATAAGTTTTATGTGGCGAATAAAAATTTAAAATCGATTGAAGATACAATTGCGACAGCAAAATCTAATATGTATAACTCTGATCTTAAGGAAGAATCACGAAAGTATTATCGTGAAAAATATAACGAAGCTAGCAATAAGTTGGGGCAAGTTCAGCGTGAATATAATATGGCAGAACGAGAAATTCTGCAATTCAAGCGAACGGCAAGTTTTGAATAATAAGAGTTAGTTATAAGATTGAAAAATATAGTTTCTCAGATAGCTAGAAACTGTATTTGCTTATTTCAAAGATTAATTTAACCCTCATCCTGTTTAAGCCAATGACTTTATAATTTGAATGGTTGGCTTATTTCGATGGGTTAATTGGTATGCACATAACGAAGCATAGATGCCAGTTAAAGACCCTGAAATACTCCGAGCTTTACTCGTCACTAAATTATAGTGTCCTTTCAATAGGCTGAATAATGTTTCTATTTTGCTGGGCTTTTTTAAGTAAAATCCCTAGGTACCATGAAGGCAGATCCGCGTGATTTAAACTGGCAGAAAGTTAATCAGGAAATCCGGTTGGCGCCTTTGGGCGAAAGCCTGTCGCAACGTGATCAGTTATTGGGTAAAATTATTAAATCAATCATTCATTAAACAGGCTAAATCAACGATGTTTTAGCCTGTTTTTGATGCTATCCAGATCTTTGACATGGCGGTCGCTTCATACAGCGGACTTTTAGCTCATTCATTCAAATGTTGCAGCTGCCATAGATCACTTTAGCTGAAATCGATAAGTGCTGGCTAAACATGCTCAGGAATCCAACATTTCATTTAAACTCAACAAAATATCTATAAATCTATGCAGGAACCTGTTGTAAATTAGACACTCGAAGAAAATAAATAAAGCGTTATCTTTCTTATTCAATATTCGATGCATCAACCGGAGATTCTCAGTTGCGCGCTGCCCGCTATAAAATTTTGCTCATCATCTTATTGTTACTGGCAGTCGGTTTTGCTCTGTTCCGCTGGTGGCAGGGGCCGGTTCTACCAAGCTATACCTTGAACACCATGCCGCTGATACAAAATGTAGTGGCCACCGGACGCGTGGCGACAGTCTCGCGTGCTCAGGTGGGCAGTGAAATTAGTGGCGTAGTACTTGAGCGGCGGGTCACGGAAGGAGATCAGGTGAAACCTGGTGATCTCTTGGTGGTGCTGAAATCGGATGAATTACTGGCCCAAGTACGACAGGCTGAACTGGCACTGACTGAATTGGCCACCAGCAGACGACCACAGGCGATAGCAGAACTGGCCAGTGCCAAAGCACAACTGGAACAGGCCAGTCGTGAAGCAGCACGGAGACGTAATGCCGAAGCGGGTATCCTGTCGGCTGAAGAAATAGAACAGGCCTTAGAGGCAGAAAGAGTTGCCCGCAACAATTATGAAACCGTTCGTCTAAAAGCAGCGGCATTGTCTACGGGACAAGTTGAAGAAGCATCGCTTCGGGAACAGCTGGCAGTGGCGCAGGCGCAACTGGCAAAAACCAGAATTCGGGCTGCGGTCGCAGGTACAGTACTGACACGGGATGTCGAGCCAGGCGATCTGGTTCAACCAGGACAAACCTTATTTACCATTGCCTTAACGGGCAATACAGAAATCCGGGTGCCACTCGATGAACGGAATTTACCGCAACTGGCCTTAGGGCAAAATGCCACCGTGATTAGCGATGCTTATCCGGATCAGTCTTTTCCGGCCCGCATTAACTTTATTGCACCGAGTATTGATCCGCAGCGGGGCACGGTAGAGGTCAGATTAACCGTCAACCCGGTGCCAGATTTTCTGCGTCAGGACATGACCGTATCGGTCAATGTCGAGACAGATAAACGGGAGCGGGCACTGGCTATTCCGAACGATGCGCTTAGCAATATTAAAGGCAATAAGGCAGTGGTCGTGTTGGTACGTGATAGAAAAATCCAGCGCCAACCGGTGACTTTAGGTTTACGGGGTCTGGCCATGTCAGAAGTAACTTCAGGTTTGAGTGAGGGTGATCAGGTGCTGGCCAATGCCGAATCGTTACTGGAAGAGGGTGCGCGAGTCCGTCTCAAGCCACAAGATAGCTCATTGATGAGCTCGACTGACGCGACTGATAGCAAGAATGAATTACCGGTGAAATTCGATTGAAAAATTTTTTCGAGCGGCTTTGGATCGAATGGAAAATCGCGATCAGTTTTTTGCGCGAAGGTCGCGCGCAGTCCATTATGATCACGGTGGGCGTCGCCGTTGGTGTGGCGGTGATTGTGTTTATCACGGCCCTGATTCAGGGGCTACAGGCCAATATTGTCGAACGTACATTAGGTACACAGGCACATATCCGTCTGCTCTCACCCGATGAAGTCAACCGGATTGTGCCGCCGCCTGCCGGGACGGTGCAATTGTTACAGGAAGATAAACGCGCACAACGACTGCGTTCCATCAATAATTGGCAGCAGATTACCGAAACGCTGGATCAGTTGCCGATATTAACTGCTGTGTCGCCTGTGGTCTCCGGGCCGGCCTTTGTACAACGCGGTGATGCGATTGAATCCGTGGCCTTGGTCGGAATGGATCTGGAGCGTTATCAGCAGATCATTCCATTGAAAGAATATTTAACCAGTGGTCAGTTACGTGTTGGCGCAGACGATGTACTGATCGGCAGTCAGTTGGCCAAAGATCTGGGGGTTCAGGTCGGTAGCAAATTGCGACTGGATACCGGTCAGCAAAACAGTGCCTTGGTAAATATTGCCGGCATATTTGAACTGGGCGTGCGTGAACTGGATGCGCGTTATGTTTATCTGGACTTGAAACAGGCACAGTCTTTACTCGGCCTGCCCGGTGGTGTAACTGTCATTGATCTGACCATTAACGATATTTTTGAGGCTGATGAAATTGCGGCCCAAGTGGGGCGCCTGACCTCATTAAAGGCCGAAAGCTGGATTTCAACCAATGCACAGCTGATGAATGCGATTACTGCACAGAGCCTGTCTACCAATATGATTATTGTTTTTGTTGCCATTTCAGTGGCTTTTGGCATTGCCAGTGTCATGTCCGTCAGCGTGGTACAGCGCACCCGGGAAATTGGTATTTTGCGTGCGACAGGCGCCACCCAGTCACAAATTTTAAGAATTTTCCTGTTTCAGGGGGCCATATTTGGTCTGCTGGGTTCGGTCGTTGGCAGTGCAGCCAGTTATGGTCTGGTCTGGGTATTTAATAATTTTGGCCCCGGATTATTTTATATCCCGATTTCGATCGAGCTGGTACTTCTGGCTTTATTGTTGGCGACATTAACAGGGGTATTGGCCGCTGCAGTACCATCACGCCGGGCAGCGGCACTCGATCCGGTGGAGGCGATTCGTCATGTCTGAACCATCTCAAGAAGTCCTACGTTTAGAAGCGCTGCACAAATCTTATAATATTGGTCAGCCCAATGAAATTGAGGTCTTGCATGGTATTGATCTGTGTATTGAACGCCAGGATTTTGCTGCTCTGATTGGGCCTTCTGGCTCCGGAAAAAGTACGCTATTGAATATTCTGGGATTGCTGGATCAGCCGAGTAGTGGCGAGCTGTATTTGCTGGGACAGCCGACCAGTGCCATGGATGATCGTGGCCGGACTGCGTTACGTGGCAATAGTATTGGATTTGTATTTCAGTTCCATCACCTGATTCAGGCATTTACTGCACTGGATAATATTTTAATGCCCTTGATGATGACGCGAGGCAAACCCGGACAGCAAGGCTTACAACGGGCACGGGATTTGCTGGCTGCAGTGGGGCTGGAAAAGTTTGCTGATCGTAAACCGAACGAGCTTTCCGGTGGGCAGCAACAGCGGATTGCGATTGCGCGGGCTTTGATTACAGAGCCAGCCTTACTTCTGGCCGATGAGCCTACCGGTAATCTGGATACGCAGACCGCCGCCGACATGTTTGAGCTGTTTCGTAAAGTGCATCGTGAACGCGACTGCGCCGTTCTGCTGGTGACACATGACCCGCGCCTATCCGCCACCTGTGATCGAACCATTAATCTGGTCGATGGCCGGATTGAAAGTGATTCCCATACGGTTCATCCAATTGAAACTTAGACAATATTTCAAATATTAGATTGATCCGATCCAGATTATTTCTTTATTAGTCACAGCTGACTAGGGCTGAAACCAGAGAGCTTAGCATGCATTGGATTTGAGCCTATAATCATCTTCCATCAAATAAGTTAAACAGACTAGAACTTGAATAATATTTAATTAAATATAATATCAAAATATATAGTGATGAAAGTGAAATATGATGCATGACTTCCTGAGCGCTTTTCTCGGTGGTTTACTTCTTGGTGTTTCAGTGGTCGGCTATCTGTATATTCATGGCCGGATCGCGGGCATTAGTGGTCTGATTGGACAGGTACTTAATCCTAAAAGCATTTTCAAGACGCCAGCTCTGTGGTTTTTATTGGGTCTCATCATCATTCCATTTGCTTATGGACGATGTATACAACCTGAAATCGAACTGAATACCAGTCCCTGGATGATGATCATTGCAGGTTTACTGGTCGGTTTTGGCACCCGTTTAGGCTCGGGATGTACCAGTGGCCATGGGATTTGTGGCATCAGCCGTTTATCTAGACGTTCAATCTTGGCTACAGCCGTATTTATGTGGGCTGGATTTATGACAGTTTATGTGATTCGTCACCTGATTGGAGTGCGCTAAAATGAAAAATCTGCTGGCATTTTTATGGGGTGGTTTATTCTCAGTTGGCTTGATGATTTCCGGTATGGCCAATCCTGAAAAGGTTCTGGATTTTCTGGATGTTTTTGGCGACTGGGATCCGAGTCTGGCCTTTGTGATGCTGGGCGCGATTATGGTCGCCTTTATTCCTTTTCAGAAAGCCACGCGAAATCCGGTAGCTAAAACTGTATTTCATGAGCCGATCCAGTTACCGACTAATCAGAAAATTGATTCTAAACTGATGAGCGGCAGTCTTTTATTTGGTATCGGCTGGGGAATTGCCGGTATCTGTCCGGCACCCAGTCTGACACTCATTGGTTTAGGCCACTATCAGGCTACTTATTTTATTATGGCCATGCTGGCAGGGGTTTATCTACATCGTCAATGGTCAGGAGCATCATCATGAGTCATAGCGCCGTAATTCAAGATTTTTTTCATGAAGATAGCCATACTTTTAGCTATGTGGTGGGTGATCCGGCCACTGGAAAATGTGCGGTGATTGATAGCGTGCTGGATTATGATGCCGCTTCTGCCAGTACATCGACCAGACATGCGGATCGAATTATTGCCTATATACGACAGCAGAACTTTGAGGTTGAGTGGATTCTGGAAACCCATGTGCATGCAGATCATTTGACCGCAGCGCAATATCTGCATTCACAGTTGGGCGGCAAGATTGCCATGAGCCAGCATATTTCTATTGTGCAGGAAGTCTTTGGCGCGATCTATCATCTGGATATGAAACAGTTCAATCTGGCTCAGCCTTTTGACTATCTGTTTGCGGATCATGAAAAATTCAATATTGGTTCACTACAGGCCTATAACATTCCGACACCGGGGCATACACCGGCCTGTCTGAGTTATGTGGTCGGGAATGCAGTCTTTGTCGGTGATACCTTGTTTATGCCAGATTATGGCACTGCACGTTGTGATTTTCCCAAAGGCAGTGCGGCAACGCTATTCGATTCGGTGCAAAAACTGTATCAATTGCCGGATGATACCCGGGTATTTCTGTGCCATGACTATTTACCGGAAAGCCGTGATCACTTTGTCTGTGAAACCGATATTCAGACCCAGAAGCAGCATAATATCCATATTCACAGGGGGATGGCCAAAGCTGAATTTATTGAAATGCGCCAGCAACGCGATGCCCAATTAGGTATGCCAAAACTGATTTTACCAGCGATTCAAATCAATATACGTGCCGGTCAATTTCCTGAAACAGAGGCCAATGGTATTTCCTATTTAAAACTGCCGCTGAATTATTTTCATGCCTGAATGCCTCAATTCTTAAAACCTGGTGATGAAAAGAGGATGTACACGACTGCATACATCCTCCAAGTTTTTAGTGCTTCATTTTAAAGGTCATATCTTTGGGATTGTTCTAATCGGCTAAGCAACACTCGTGTCATCCCGCTCATCCGCTTGCTCTCAAATGCGATTAATCATGCTTTATTGATCCAGACTACTTCTGAGCATCCAGGCAGTTTTTTCATGTACATCTAGTCGCTGGGTCAAAATATCCGCTGTTGGTTGATCATTGGCGTCTTCAATCACTGCAAAAATACTTCTGGCGGTACGTGCTACGGTCTCATGGGCATCGACCAGTAGGCGCAGCATTTCTTCAGCTTTTGGCACCCCTTCAACCTCTTTAATAGAGGTCAGTTTTACAAACTGTTTATAGGTGCCAGGTGCTGCAAAACCCAAGGCCCGGATACGTTCAGCAATCACATCCAGCGCATTCCACTGCTCGGTGTATTGGGTCATAAACATATTATGCAGGCTATTGAACTGGGGACCGGTGACATTCCAGTGGAAATTATGGGTCATCAAATACAGGGTATAGCTGTCTGCCAATAGTCGGGATAAACCATCGACAATCTTGGCACGATCATCATGCGAAATTCCGATATCAATTTTCATTGCTTTAGATTCTTTTTTAGAAGAGGCCATGCTCTTACTCCTTAAAATTTAACAACATGCTGTGTATTAAAATAAAGTCAGATGTATTCGAAGTTTGAGTCAAACGAGGGTTTGATCTTGATAATGACTCCCGAATTGAAACTTAATTTCCATTATCAATATGAACAAGCTGAAAGATTTAAGTGTTTATAAGTTATAGATATTAGATCAATAGACAGGCAGGAAGTTTAGTCATTATGTATAGCCTGAAGAGAGGATTGTAACTTTTCAATTTAATAAACTTTATTTCTCTTTATCAACCTAGCGATAATTATCCCAACAGATTTAGAACGTTGAAAAAAGCCTTAGCTATTTCAGAATGGAAATATTGCACTGATTCATGATGACGGATTTGTATGCACTATCACATCTTGCCTGAAGAACTTTTATTGCAACATAGCATGACTAAAATTTTATATCTCTTTTAAATGAATGAGATGGCTGTGTGCAAAGATCATAAAAAAGAGGGGGTTATAAAAAAATAACACAACGCTGCCTTAATTAAACAAGGCACAACAAAGAATAATAAACCTCTTTCCTAAATGCAGTTATGTTAGGACACAGGCGCAGTCAATAACAATATCCCAGAAAGCAAAATCCTTCGAGACAGAACACTGAGATGAAGTGCTGACTTGAGACAGCATGGGCTGTAGCAATTGGGTTTGCGGGAATCATGTTATTGGCCAACCCATGCGAGACATAAAGCTCAAGCGACTTTGAGATAGACAAAAATATCTGCACTAAACTCAATCTCAGCAAGGAAAACATCATGAAAATTAAGGCGAATAGTCCAGCCACAGGCAAAAATGGTTTAGATAAGCAAAATACCAATAAAAAGAGTGAGCAGCTTGACGTATATCGTAGCGATGCAACCGAGCAGACGCTCACCACCAATCAGGGCGTTAAAATCTCAGATAACCAGAACAGTCTTAAAGCAGGTGTTCGTGGTGCGACCTTAATGGAAGATTTTATTCTGCGTGAAAAGATCACCCATTTTGACCACGAACGTATTCCGGAGCGTATTGTGCATGCGCGTGGTGTCGGTGCACATGGTTTTTTTGAAGCTTATCCAGGCAATGAAAAACTGACCAAAGCAGGCTTTCTGACCAATACCAGTGTACAAACGCCGGTATTTGTACGTTTTTCTACGGTACAGGGGCCGCGTGGTTCGGCAGATACTGTACGCGATATTCGTGGTTTTGCGACCAAATTCTATACTGAAGAAGGTAATTTTGACCTGGTGGCGAATGATGCGCCGGTATTCTTTATTCAGGACGGGATCAAGTTCCCGGATTTTGTACATGCGGTGAAGCCTGAGCCACAAACTGAAATTCCAACCGGTGCATCAGCACATGATACGTTCTGGGATTTTGTTTCTTTAGTGCCTGAATCAGCGCATGCGGTGATGTGGGCCATGTCAGATCGGGGTATTCCGCGTAATTTAAGAGCCATTCAAGGCTTTGGGGTGCATAGCTTCCGGTTGATCAATGCCGAAAATAAAGCGGTTTTTGTGAAATTTCACTGGACGCCAAAACAGGGTCTCGCCCAACTGGTCTGGGATGAAGCACAAAAACTGGCGGGTAAAGACCCGGATTTCCATCGTCGTGACTTATACGAAGCGATTGCATCCGGGAATTATCCAGAATGGGAGCTCGGTGTACAGGTCGTTCCAGAAGAAGATGAAATGAAATATGATTTCGATTTGCTGGATCCAACCAAAATTATTCCGGAAGAACTTGTGCCGGTGACGCCGATTGGCAGAATGGTGCTGAACCGTAATGTCGATTATTTCTTTGGTGAAACCGAGCAGGTAGCATTCTGTCCGGGACATATTGTGCCGGGACTAGATTTTACCAATGATCCCTTATTACAAGCACGTCTGTTCTCCTATACCGATACCCAGCTCAGCCGTTTAGGTGGTCCAAATTTCCACCAGATTCCGATCAACAAGCCGGTTTGTCCGTTCCACAATAATCAGCGTGACGGGTTACATCAGCGTATTGTACATACCGGTCAAGCCAGTTATGAACCAAACTCGATTGATGATCACTGGCCGGCTGAAGCTCCGCCAGCAGCACAAGATGGTGGTTTTGAAAGCTATCAGGAACGTATTGATGGTCACAAGATCCGTCAGCGCAGTGAATCTTTTAGTGATCATTTTAGTCAGCCTCGTCTTTTCTATCGCAGCCAGGCACCCCATGAGCAAAAACATATTGTCGATGCCTATGTCTTCGAACTGAGCAAGGTAGAACGCAAATATATTCGTGAGCGTGAAGTACTGGAAGTGCTGTGTAACATCGACTTGGACTTGGCACAACAAGTCGCGGATCAATTGGGCATTGAAATTCCGGCAGAGAAAAAAGCGGCAACATTGCCAGAGGTACAGGTTTCACCGCGTTTATCTTTCGAGGCCTTTAAACCCGAAGATATTCAGGCACGGAAAATCGCGCTACTGGTACATGATAAAGCCAATGAGGCCAGTATCAAAGCCGTTCAAGCCTGGGCAGAATCAGAGGGTGCTGTGGTCGATGTACTGACCCCGAAACCGGGTCCGGTACTGGGTCAGCAAGGCGAGGTAATTCCTTCTGACGGTATGCAAAAAGCCGAGCCATCGATTGCCTATGATGCCGTGGTGATTACTGATGGTGATAATTATGATGTGGTGATGAAAGATGGTGTGGCGACTCATTATCTGCTGGAAGCGTATAAGCACCTGAAACCGATTATCTTCCTGGGCGATAAAGCCAAGCTGATTGAAGATCTGCGCCTGATCAGGGATGAAGGGACTTTGGCGCATGAACAGTTTGACGCGGTACAAGACAGCTTCAAGACTTTGATCATGAACCATCGTGTCTGGGCGCGTGAACTGGTTGCAGAAAGCATTCCTGCCTAAACCACTAAAGGATAGGAGCCTTGGCTTCTATCCTTCTGGTTTCAAAATGGATAAATAATATGGTGAGACCGGATGCCAAAAAGTTATTGGCACAGGTACAGCAAGCCAAATGGAACCGAGAACAGGACATCTATCTCATTGAGCATAACCATTTGCCTTTAGCTGAACTGATGCAGCAACTTTGTTTCAATGAAGAAGAAATCATGGCACGCCGTAAGGTATTAGGCCTGACCACACGGTTAAAACAAATGCGAAAACTTTCCCATTAACTGACTTTAGAACATAACAACAGTGCCGTATCTTTATGAGGAAGAGCCTGCATGAGCCTCGGTTCAATATTACAAAGATTTGAAAATTCTCCGCTGGAGCTAGAAGAAAAAATTCCTAAGACCCTAATGGAACTGGTATCGATTTCCGATCAGATTCCTTATCCCGCTTCTGGAAACACCTTAAAACGCTGGCGGATGCTTAGTCAGGTTTCCGCAAGCAATCTGAGTCTGGGCAAACTGTTTGAATCACATCTAGATGCCTTGGCCATTTTGCATGAACTGAATATTCCGCTAGAGCAAAAAGGTCTATGGGCAGTCTGGGCGGCAGAAGGCGGGCCAAGCCCTTTAATATTAGACGCTGGAAAACTTACAGGAATAAAGCCTTGGTGTTCTGCCTCGGTCTGGGTGCAATATGGTCTGCTGACTTATCGTGATGAGCAGCAACGATCACAGTTGCTGATTCTTGATCTGCAACAAGCAGGCATTCAGCATCATATGGACACTTGGCAGGCGGTAGGCATGCAGCATACCTTGACTGCCCGGCTTGAACTGAATCAGGTCGATGCTAAAAAAGTTGCAGTGCCGAATGCCTATCTGGATCGGGCGGGCTTCTGGCATGGCGCCGCCGGCGTGGCTGCATGCTGGTATGGTGCAACCGTGCGTTTGGCTGAATATTTAAAACAGGCTGTCTTGTTAAAACCGCATGCCTATAAGGCCATGTATCTTGGTGAAAGCAGTCGGGAGCTTTTAGCGACACAGGCTTTGTTTTATCAAGTCGCAGATTTAATTGATCAGCAGCCTAAATTTCCCCATCAATTACAGATTCAGGCCTTGCGTGCTCAGGTTGAAGCAACCGCTTTAAACGTGCTGACTCAGGTGGGTAAGGCCCTTGGTGCTGCGCCGTATTGTGAGCAGCCACATTTTGCCCGACTTGCAGCCGATCTGCCGGTATTTATTCGTCAGAGCCATGCCGCCTTTGATCTGGAACGGATTGGTGAATTGAGTGTGCAGGAGGAAGAGTTATGGACATTATAAGACACGAGATTGTCGAAGACCGTGTCATCCATGGCGAAGGTACACGGCTTGAAGAATGGCGCTCTTGCCAGATTTTGCAACAGATGCCGGAATTCGATATTCCCAGCATTATTCCATCAGATGCCCGAGTCTGCATTATTGCCCCGCATCCGGATGATGAAATTTTGGGTTGTGGTGGTCTGATTCAGCGTCTGGACACATTGGGATATCAGATTGTACTTTTTGCCGTTACCAATGGTACCGCCAGCCATCCAGACTCGATTTTGTATAACCCGGAAGAGTTGAACCAGATTCGTCCTGCTGAAACGCGAGCAGCTTTGGAAGAGTTAGCATTGAAGCAGAATATTCTGCGGATTGCGCTGGATATTCAGGATGGCCAGGTCGCAGAACAGCGAGAACTGCTGAAACAGCATTTGCAATCTTATTTGCAGCCCAATGATGTGCTCATTACCACCTTTGTGCATGATGGACATCCAGATCATGAAATTACAGGGCAGGTCACCCAACAGCTGGCAACCGAACGGCACTTATCCTGTATTCAGGTCCTGATTTGGGCCTGGCATTGGGCCACACCTGGAGATACCAGAATTCCCTGGATCGTCGCTCATCAACTCAAATTGACTGATCGAGAATTGCACTATAAGTCTCGAGCTGCGCGGTGTTTTAAGAGTCAGATCGAGCTTGACCCTAGCATAGAACAGGCACCCATTCTGCCAGAGCAGGCATTACAGCGTATTTTACAACCCTGGGAGGTGTATCTGTATGAACAGTAAAGCAGCCTATGATCAGGAATATTTTGATGCCTTATATGCACTGAATCAGGGAGATCCCTGGCACTATGAACAACGCTGGTATGAACAGCGCAAACGGCAGATTTGTCTGGCGGTCTTGCCGCGTTTGCAGTTTGACTCCGCGATTGAAATTGGTTGTAGTAATGGCATCTTCAGTCAGGAACTGGCGCAGCGAACAGCAACTTTAATGTGTCTGGATGCCAACGAAACTGCTATTCAATTGGCTCGGCAGCGTTTACATGCTTATCCGCATGTACAGGTACTACAGCAGATTGTGCCAGATCACTTGCCGCAACAGAAATTTCAGCTCATTGTGATCAGTGAGATTCTATATTATCTGAACCCGATTGCACTGCAACAGGTGCTGGCATGGTTGCATACTGCACTGGAACCGGGTGGATGTATCTTGAGTTGTCATTGGCGCGCGCCGATTGCAGGATTTAGCTTAAATGGTGAAGAGGTACATCGACAATTAAAAGCCCAGTTAAAATATAAGCATAATCTCAGCGTACAGGATTCAGACTTTCTGGTCGATCTGTGGCTGAATTCTGCGCAATCCGTAGCTGAGCAGGAGGGCTTGAAATGAAGAAAATTGCGGTGGTGATTCCGGCCTGTAATGAAGAAGCCTATATCGAACGTTGCCTGAAGGCATTAAAATCTGCACGACTTTACTTCTTTCAGCATGTGGGAAAATTAGCAGTTCTGCCCGAGATCAAGATTCTGGTGGTTTTAGACAGTTGCACCGATTCTACTGCAAGCAAAGTTCAGCAGTCGGGAATTCAGACGATCAGTTGTCATTTTAAAAATGTAGGAAAGGCACGTCATTTGGGCGTTCAGCACATGATCGAGCAGGGTTGTGACTGGATTTGTTGTACCGATGCCGATTCTTTTGTACAGCGTGACTGGTTTCAGGTCATGTTGCAGCACCAACCGGCGGATGTGATTTGTGGGGTGGTCGATCTGGATGAATGGGGGCATTTAAGCACATTAGCCCGTCAGACTTATCTGAGTCATTATCAGGACAAGATGGATCACCGTCATATTCATGGGGCAAATCTATGTTTTAAAGCCGCGTCTTATCTACAGGTAAACGGCTTTCAGCAACTGGACTGTCATGAAGATGTCGATTTCATCCATCGCCTAGAACATGTCGGGGCAAAGATTATCTGGTCGAATCAGCTCAGAGTGACCACCAGCAGTCGGCTTAGCTCAAAAATTGCAGCCGGTTTTGCACATTTTCTGCAAAATCTGGAGCTTAAACAAGCCGCTGAAAAACCGATCAGCCTATGCAAATAAAATTACAAAATTATAAATTTTATACAATCAGCCACTTGTAAAAAATCTTGAAATTAGCGCCTAAAAGCTATTCCATTTAAAATTATTCTGTTTATAATTCACGCAAATTAAGCCCCACCTACTTATACATTTCAGCTATAAGTCAGTGGGGTTTTTCTATGGATGATCGGTAATGGATGCCTGAGCCTTCTTTTTAGGTAATACAATGTTTAATCAAACTCTGCTTTCTCGAATTCAGTCTCCATCACCCCATCTATGGCAGAAAATAGCGACTGCATTGTGCTTCTTTAGCTTGGGTTTTAGTACCGCAGCTTGGGCACCTTTAATTCCCTATGCACAGCAGCGCCTGTTACTCAATCATGCAGACTTTGGTCTGTTATTACTCTGTGCCGGAATTGGATCCATGCTGGCGATGCCACTGGCAGGCCGACTCGCCAATACATTAGGTTGCCGTGCTGTTCTGGCTGTGGTGTTAACAGCATTTTTGTTTATCTTGCCTGCTTTGGCGTATAGCCCGAATCATTTGATGATGGCGATCAGCCTGTTTTTCTTTGGGGCCAGTGCTGGTGCTTTGGGGGTGACAGTCAATATTCAGGCCGCACAGGTTGAGAAAAAACTTGCTAAAAGTTTAATGTCGGGTTTCCATGGCGTATGTAGCCTCGGTGGTCTGGCCGGTGTGCTGGGAATGACCACGTTAATGGGATTCGGTCTAGCGCCTTTAACTGGCGCAGTTATTGTCAGTGCGATTTTGCTATTGATTGCAATATTGGCTATTCCTTTTAGCTTGGGGATTGAGCCAAAAACAGTGCTAGAGGAAACCTCCTCATCAGAACAGTCAGCGACAAAAGCAGCACCCACCTGGGCGATTCTAGGCATCGGTTTGATCTGTTTTGTGGCGTTCCTGTCCGAAGGCGCAGCGATGGACTGGAGCGGGATTTATCTTGCCAGCCAGTTCAATTTGCCAGCGGCTCAAACTGGTTTGGCTTATAGCTTCTTTGCGGCCTTGATGGTATTGGGTCGTTTCAGCGGACATCTCATTATTCAACAGTTTGGTGAAAAAAATACCATTCTACTGAGTGCAATTTTGGCTGCAACCGGTTTATTGACTGTGGTCTTTGCACCAGTCTGGCAAGTAGTGTTGCTGGGCTATGCCATTCTCGGTCTGGGCAGTGCTAATATTGTACCGTTAATGTTTTCACGTGCAGGCCGTCAAAAAACCTTGGCTTCACATGTGGCATTATCCTATGTATCGGTATTTGCATACACAGGTTCACTGATCGGACCGGCATTGGTCGGTTTCGGCAGTGAAATTATTGGCTTGAGTCTGGTGTTTAGTGTGATTGCGATAGGTCTATTCAGTATTGTGATTTTGAATCATCTGACTGCAGATCCAAAAGATGCACAAGCGGCCGAAGAGCTTATTTCTCCGCTACAAAACGAAACACCAGCATAATGCTGGTGTTTTTTTCAGGTGTGTATTTAAGCATGCACACTGAACTGGGTGGAAATTCCGCTAGCCACCGGACGATAGATTCGTACACTCTGTGATTTTTTCAAGTCAGTGATAAATTGATCTCGCCAGCGAATAATATCGAAGTTTTTCAAGCCTTGGCTTAAATAACGATAACGTTCTAAACGCTCCGATTTAGACATGCGCAGCGCTTTTTTCAAGGCTTTGGACATACTGTCATGCTCATAAGGATCGACCAGTAAGGCTTCTTTCATTTGTTCAGCAGCACCGGCATATTTAGACAGAATCAAAACACCCGGATCGAGTGGATTCTGCGCCGCAATATATTCTTTCGCCACCAGATTCATACCATCCCGGATCGAATTTACCCAGCAAATATCTGCCTTACGATACAGTTGCATTAAGGCTTCATGACCTAAGGTTTCATAACTGCAATCGAAAGGTTGCCAGTCTGCTGTGCCATGCTGGGTATTGAGTTCCTGCACGGCAGACTGGAATTGCTCATACAGGTTTTTATAGGTTTTGACATCCAGTCGGCATGGGCAGGCAATTTGCAGTTGCTGAAACTGATGTTTAAATTCGGGCTGATCTTCCAGCAAGCTTTGCAAGGATCCGATTTTCTCCAGTAAACCCTTACTATAATCAATCCGGTCGACCGAAATAATACGTTTATAAGGACGGACTGTCTCGAGATCAAAAGGCAATTTGCTAAGCTGGCTATCAGCCGCCTGATTTTGCAGTTGAACTGGATGCACGCCAATTGGATAGCATTTCACATAAATCCGTCTTGACTGATAATTCAGGATTTCATCATGACGATGCTTGATTTTTAAGGTCTGTTCCAGAAACTGGATACAGTTTTTCTGATCGCGTGGGGTTTGAAATCCGAGTACATCAAAATGAGCCAGATGATGCGCCAGATCCTGATAGGCTGGTAAAGTCTGCCAGAGTTTCAGTTCAGGAAAAGGAATATGCAGGAAGAAACCAATACGGTTACGCATACCCAGTTTCCGACAGTAATGCGCCACACTTAAAAAATGGTAATCATGAATCCAGATGATGTCATGGGGAGAGGCGACCTGTTTCAGATGCTTGGCAAAGCGTAAATTGACATCTTTATAGGTTTTGAAATCCTGTGGCTGATAATCCACAAGTTGATGCTGATCATGCATCAGCGGCCATAAGGCATTATTGGCAAAACCACAATAAAACCCCTGATATTGGGGCTCAGTCAAAGGACTCGTATGATATTCAACATTCTGATGTTTGAGGATTTGAAACTTCTGCTCTTTGCCATGATCGACTCTGGAACCATTCCAGCCGACCCAAATGCCGCCAATATCCTGCAAAGCATCCTGCAATGCCACCGCTAATCCACCTGCCTGTGTATTGTCTGGGTTAGGTAGATTCACACGATTTGATAACACAATGAGTTTTGACATGTGATTTCTCCAATAATTGTTGTTGTTGTGCTTTAAATAATGCTAAAAGCTCCGTTAAAAAAGCTTGTACTTGTGTTACGTTTTCGAGCCGATGTTGTGCTACGGTGTTGCCCGTGCCGACTTTAATGGAGCAGCCTTTTAAGCTATTAATCACCTGAAAGCCAGCTTCATCGGTCAGGTCATCACCGATAAAAATAGGGTAATGATCACTTAAATGAGCTTGCTGGTGAATGTGTTGAATGGCTGAACCTTTGTTTGCACCTTTGGGTACCAGCTCAAATACAAACTTCCCGGCCTTCAGTTCAAATGCTTGAAAGTGGGTCAGACAATCCAATGCAAATGTATGCACCAGATCTTCTAAATGTGGATGTTCACGAAAATGCAGTGCGACCGAATAGTCTTTCTTTTCTATTCGAATCTGAGCAAGCTGAGCGCTATGTTCAGTAATATAATTTTTTAATAATTCAAATTGCTCAGAATTTAAATCAATTAAATGACTTAAACGCGATTGATAGTTTAATTCCAGACCATGTGAGCCGGCAATATTCCAGTCAAAGGGATAAATAAGTTTTTGAGCTTGTGCAATAGAACGACCAGTGATTAATACCAACTCAATATATTGTTGTAGCTCTTTCAAGGTATTTAAGGTTTCATCTTTAATTATATTTTTTGTTGGATCAGGATGGAATTCGGAAATAGTTCCATCAATATCAAGAAATAAAATAAGCTTATGAGAATAAATAACTGGATTGAGTTGAGTTAAAATCACTTGAGCTAATAGAGGAGAAGGCACTATAAGTGAATCTTCTGCATCTTGACCAGAGTGTTGAGCGGACATAAACTCTACCTAAGTATTTGAAATAAAATTAATTTAAATTTTAAAACTGCCTGATTAATTTTTAATCTAACAAATATATAGCATATTTCATTTAATAGACTGGATTTAAGTGCAGAAAAGAAACATTTTTAACAAGTACAGTTACTTTGTAAAATTTGGAAATATTTTTCATGTAAAAGATATTATTCTTAATAAATTTTAAAGATAATGCTCTGACTGTTTTTTATTAATTTATTTTTATTTAGGATTATTTTTTATTTAAGCCATAATATTCAATGTGATTGCTTGAGTTGTTTAAAATTTTAATCGCTATAATTTAGTATTTTATTTTTAAAATTTGATTTATTTTAAATGTAGATAATATAAGTTGATTTTATTTAAAATGAATTTTTTGGATGAAAATAATTAACCCTATTCTTGGAGTGAAAAAATAGAAGACAAGCTGTTGAAAATTATTATTTTTTAAATATATAAAAGGTCATGAAGATATGGGGGCTATTAGAGTGTTACAGGATAAGAACTTATTGCTCTATAATTTTCTTTAGATCGGATATAAAAATTTGACGATGTTTAAGGATTTTTTAAATTAGTTTTACAGATTTAAATTTTTCTCATTATTAGATTTTTAATTTTATCATTTGGTATAAAAAGTCACTCATATAGACTGAGGTTTTTTTAATTTACTGGTCATAAATAGCTAGAATATTCAGGTTTCAAAATCAAGACGTTGAGCTTAGATGAAGTTAAGCTAAAGAAAAGGTGTGTAAGGAAAGAAGATCCTTTAAGTACTGGAACTTACATAAAAAGGGAAAAACGGGTGAAAATTATTTAGTCCAGGCCAAAAAATAGGTGGATTTTCAACTATAAAGTTGTTTTTTGTACGAATCATATCCCGCTTAGACTGCTAAGGACTTCTCAGAAAAGAAGAGAAATGAATTTTAAGAAGGGAATAAAATAACGATAACTTACATTCAAAAGGAAGCTTAGTTGAGGGCCGTATCATATCAATTCAGCAGCTGGCACAGATACAACCCGTCTGTTCAAAATGGAGAAAGTGCTTAGAGCTCTCTCCACAGCTCATTTTCATCTTTTAAAGGAATTGTGAAGTTAAAGTCATCATCATTACTGACCAAAAGACTGGTGGGAGTCTGCATGACCACTTTCAAAACAGTGCCTGCCTCAAAAATAATCGGGGTGCAATTTTCCTTTTCTAAGGTCAATGGTTTAAGTAATTCAATTACCGAACTTTCCATAGTTTTATTCCAAAATAAGATTACTTTTCGAGAGTTAAATCATAGCATGATTTTTGAAAATTTAACTATTTCTGCGAAAAATGAGAACTGGGTCAATGATTTGTTCACTTCAGTAGTAGCAAAACCTTTTATCTAAACATCTATAAAACCATTATTGAGTATTTGATTTTATTCTATTTATAGAACCTTAAGAAGCTATATTCGTTTGTAATAAAACAGATAGGCCGTACTGATGTACAGGATTTAAAAATACATAAGGCAAAAACTTGATGATTCATGTGCCTGATTGCCTCTGGAGCTTTAGATAGGCTGATCAAGAATAAAAAGACTCATTAAGAGAAAAATACGTTTTGAAAATCTATAAAAATAAATTTTATAAGGGACTATGCATCGCTATGTTATTTTTAAACTAAATTGAAAATTAATGCTTTATAACAGTAAAAGTCTAAAATAAGAATAAACTAGGCGTCATTTGGATGACCAAGAGATAGAAGGAGAACTAGGTCAGCATGTTCAAGTCATTTTTCCCGCAACCCGTCTGGTTTTTTAGCAGCCTGATTTTGTGGTTTATCCTTAATCTTGTGCTTTGGCATACTGGCGGATCAGGATGGGGAGTCTATTTGGGTTTCCCTGAAGGCTATTCTGAGGAAAGTCTCGCTATCGGTATCAGTCGTTTCTGGTCAGCCAAGTTTCTCTGGTTCTACCTTTGGTTTTTTCTTGCCACTGCCATATTTGCTCTATTCTGGACGTGGAAAGCACAACATCCATGGCAGCGTTGGTCAGTCTGGGGCTCGGCTTTTATCCTGTTTAATATCTGGTTTGGGGTACAGGTCAATGTCGTTTTAAATGAATGGTATAGCCCATTTTATGACCAGATCCAGAAAATGCTAGGCAGCGGTGGCGGAGATGTTTCACTTCTCTATCAAGAAGCTTTAACCTTTATTTATATCGCCATGATTTACGTCACTTTGGCCGTATTGAATATGTTTTTCGTCAGCCATTATGTGTTCCGCTGGCGTACCGCGATGAATAACTATTACACGGCACATTGGGAACAATTGCGTCATATTGAAGGCGCATCCCAGCGTATTCAGGAAGATACCATGCGCTTTGCCAAAACCACGGAACAGCTGAGTGTTTCCCTGATTGAAGCATTGATGTTATTGATGGCGTTTCTGCCTATCCTGTACCAGCTTTCAAGTCATGTAAAGGTTCTGCCAATTGTGGGAGAAATACCGCATGCTTTAATGTGGGCTTCTATTGGATGGGCCGTATTGGGTACCGTCATTTTGATGGTGGTCGGGATGAAACTGCCAGGACTGGAGTTTAATAACCAGAAAGTCGAGGCTGCTTACCGTAAAGAACTGGTGTACGGAGAGGATCATGCTGATCGGGCTCATCCGCTGACACTGCAAGAACTGTTTAGCCGGGTACGCTGGAATTATTTCCGTCTGTATTTTCACTATGCCTATTTCAACCTAGTCCGGATCTGGTACTTACAGTTAGACAATATCTATGGATTATTTATCCTGTTTCCGAGTATTGCAGTAGGAACGATCACCCTGGGTTTGATGATGCAAATCCTGAATGTATTTGGAAAAGTACGTGAGTCCTTCCAATATCTGATTTTATCGTGGCCGACCATTATTGAGCTGATGTCGATCTATAAACGTTTAAAAGCATTTGAATCCCATCTGGATTAATTTTTTCTAAGTTACCCATTAGATTGTAAAAGCCAAATGATTTTATCTTTGGCTTTTTATATCTAAATCGACGTTAATATCTAATCGAAAAGCTTGATCTGACCGTTGGTTAGATCAGATCAAATAGGAGCAAAATATCCCAATATAGGGGTATTCAGGTCTGGTTTTCCTGATTAGAATCTTAATGACCAGCGAAGATGGAGTTTAATTTCCAGCGGTTTAACGTATAAAAATAAGAAGTGTACGTTGAGGAAATTATTCTGATGCTGATCTTGTTCAGACAATGCTATAGAGGGTAAAAAGTAATTTTTTACACATGATAATAAAGATCTGTACCGTTATCCTGAATAAGCTGCCGAAGAAAGATTGCTATCTTTCTTCGGCTTTTTATGTGGTGTTCTATTTATTTCTGATTCAATCCCGCTGTTATTTATCCTTTAACTACGCGCCAGAAGGATGCTTATCTCAATTTTTATAGGCTGAGGCTTGGCATAATGTATAGGGTTGTGAATGATGTGCCTCCTTTTTATCTTTTAAATTTGATACTTATCAATATCTTGTGTTTGTTGTTTGCTGATATTTAGGCTATGTTATACGGGAATCTGGGGTTGAGATATTTGCTGTGAAGCTAAACGTAATAATTCTAATAATAGGGGCAATAGGCTTGGCGGGATGTAATAGCGTGAGTCGGCTGAAATCAGGGGTTTTACATCCTTTTGCCAGTCCGGAAGAGCTAATCGCCAAGCGGGCTTTGAATCAACGTGATGGCAGTGCAAAAGATTATATTTATCTTTGGGGGCAAGCACAGAAAAATAACAGCACTCAGGCCATGTATCCGCGTTCGATCCTGACGCAATATTGTCATGAACAAGGCGGTAAATTTTCCCTATTGTATAGAAGTAATTTTAATGCCGTGGCAGATCCTGCCCAACGTAAACGCCTGAGTACAAACCGAGGTGTGATACAGGGCAGCGGCGCCTATCAGTGTCGTATGGATGGCCTGGCTGAAAGCTGGATCGTCTCGATCGAGCCGGTTTCTGAACGACAGGTCGATAAAACCAGCCAGAACCGTAGCGTTCGATTGCTGACCAAGTTGATGGGTGCGACTGAGGCAAGAAACTTTTACCTTGCTGCAAATAAGAACACTGTTGCTACCCAGAAAAAGACCGCTGCATCGATAAAAACGCCTGTAACGAAGAGCACGAATGAACTTAAAGAATCAGCGCGTAAAGAGCAGGAAAGGAAAGAATTAGAGAGAAAGGAATTAGAAAGAAAAGAGCTAGATAAAAAACAGATCGCGACGACGGTAGTCCCCGTGAGAGCTTCAGTGGTAGAAACACCCCAACAGCAGCAGATGAAGCTCTATGTGGCAGCACGCCGTGATATTAATAGTGGCAAGAACCTGAATAATGCCTGCAATAATGCGCAGCGTGCCTACAATTATGGCAAATTGCAGGGGACTGAGGGAACTCGGGTTTATACCGAATCTGGTATGCTGGTTGCTCGCTGTTTGAACGGGATTCCGGCCTATGCCAACCGTTTCCCGAATGCTAAAGCTCAGGCCAAGCGTGTGCTACAGAATCTGTCTAACAACTATAATCATAGTGGTGCGAAGAATATGTTGAGACAGATCAAATAAGCACTGAATTAAACGCATTTAATCCAGAATCCGTATGATGATTTTGATTCACCAGAAGATGGGATAAAAAATCAGTTCAATCAGGTCGGATATAGAGGATGAGATCCGACTGCGTTTGCTGGGCAAGTCGCGCGATTCGAACATCCATCTTCGAAAAACAGGATGGATCAATAACAATACGGTCAAGCTAAAGAACACAACCAGTCTCCAAGGAAGGATGCTGTTGAAGGTGTTTGCAGTCATCATGATTATTTTTTTGTTTGAATTTGAATAATAACGCTAAGTTTACTCGATCAATATCACCATCTAATGAATAGCATGATGGGATGAAATTTTTCATCTGAATTAATTTTAAATCCAGTTCATGTTTTACAGAGTTCTATCAGTATATTTCCTTTTTACATGATACAAAGAAGCTATTTTCAGCGCCAAAATGCTGATGTCATATTAAAAGGAAGTGGTGATGGGTTTAAAAAGTTCTTCTCGTATTCGTTCATTTTTTCTAGGTGCAGCATTGTTGGGAGCAGCACAGGTTACGATGGCGGGCCCAACGGTCGATCAGCTGAGTGACTGTTTGATGAAGTCCACTACAGCCACTGATAAAACTACGGTGTTGCAATGGACATTTGTGGCATTGGGCAATCATCCCGATTTAAAGGCTTTTAGTAATGTGACTGCGACTCAAAAGGAAGCATTAGACAAGAATCTGGCGACGGTGTTGCAGCGCATTTTAGTGGAGCAATGTTCAGCACAGACCAAAGCCGTGATTCAGGCTGAAGGTTTGCAGGCTGTTGGCGATAGTTTTCAGGCTTTAGGTAAAACCACAGGAGAGGAAATTTTAAAGAATCCTGAAATTAATAATCAGCTCAAAGGTGTGTTGCGTTATATCGATTTAAATCGTGTGGCACAGACTTTTTTGACACCGGATTTGTTGAATAAGTTGGGATTGTAAATTGGTTTTTTTAATCACCTCTCCCTTGAGCACTCAGAATATATTCTGAGGATGCTCATCACTTGCACTTCATTTTAAAAGCCATTTTTACCTCTCCCTAGCCCTCTCCTTTCAGGAGAGGGAACTTCCAATATTAAATTGTTGCTGTTATATGATCAGTAATGATTGCTCCCTATCCCTATGGGAGAGGGCTGGGGTGAGGGCAAACTACAACAAAGCAGGATAAAACCTCTCAAACTCTTTATTCACAGCTTCCCCACGCAACAAATAGCCTTTGGGCTGTATATAGCTATAAATTTCCCGAGCTGGCTGTTCATGCCAACCAATGTTAAAAGCGCAGAGTTTTGGGAAAAATTGTAAATGGCTGTAGTTGAGATTATTGTGAATCCAATAAGCAAGCTGTTGCCAATTGGCTTGGTCTTTTTCATACAGTTCTAAAAACGAGGGAATCACAATACACGCCGTTGCACCATAGCCTTTTGTATCGGGATAGTCCCAGATATGGCTAGCGAAGTTTTTCTCATTACTTGCGCAGTTATGTCCCTTTTCGTTGCCGAGTTGATTCACGCTTGGCGAGCGGTATGCAGAACGAATAGCGATACGCTCGAACTTTGCTTGCAGTGGTTCGAGCAGTTGTTGACAGAGTTCTGTGCCTGTACGGATGGCAATGTCAGGATGGTCGGGGAAGTTGGGTACACCGTACCAATTGGCGATTTCGCTATAGAGGAAATCACGCATAAAGAAGGACTTTGACAGTTGGATGCGCCCTAAGTCTTCGAGTTTGGCGATAGAGGATACTTTTTTGATGGTCATGTTGTTTTGGGTGTGAAGAGTTTGGATTGATTGTATTCTTAAACTTTTGAAAATTAAATAATAACCCTCTCCTTTAAAAAGGAGAGGGAACCACGCGTATTAAATTGAATAAGAGACAAAGTCTCCCTTTTTAAAGGTAAGAAGCGACGCTTCGCAAGGAGAAGGATTAGTAAAATTTGATACATCATAAAATTTATTTTTTGATCTTTTTAAATGAGGATATGATTTTTTGAAATTTATTTTTGTAATAGACATAAGTCATGTGTTTTTTGCTCCCTTTATCAAAAGAAGTATTAATATTTAAAGGATTATAATCATTTTTAAAATGTAGAAATTTTTCTCTCTTTTGATTTAATTTTTCCTGAAAATCAATAATTTGAAAACTTTTTATTGCTAATGCTCTGGATTCTATACCGATATTTAACTCTTGCTCTAACTTTTCTCGATCTAATTTTTCTGCTGATTCTATTTTAAAGTTTTCAATTTGAATCCAAGTGTATTCTTTCTTAATATAAATTGAATGTAATTTGTCTTTTAGATCATAAAAATTAAGAATATAGGCTGTATTTAATGGGACTGTTGTTTCATTAAATTCTAGTCTTTCAGGTTTTAAAAGACGGCTATAAAACCTATAAAACTCATTGTGCGGTTTTAGTTTTTTAACTTTATAAATCCCTTCCGAGGTGTGCAAATGTATTTGGTATTTGTTAGTGAGTTTACTTGAGCGTAAGGAGTAAGCATTTATACCTGATGAATAGAAATAAGCTTCGTTAAATTCTTCGTAATAGTATTCATATCCCTTAATGATAATAGGGTCTTCTTTGGTTGCTTGCTTTAAATGAATATAGGTGTTTGATCCAATTTTTACATATACATCAAATATTATTATTGGCTTATCTTTTCGATTTATTAAAGTTAAATCTATAAATGATGTATCAAAACTATCTTCAGGTTTTCCAAAAAAATGAGTTGTAGATAGATTACCTAATATTGAAAGTCCTTCTTTTCTATGAAAGTTTTCAATTGCAAAAAGACCACCAATTGCACCAAATATATAGGCAATATATTGATACTTTTTTTCAAAAAAATAAATCAGATCAAAATTATACTTTGAAAGTTGATAGATAAAAAAAGAGAAGAAAAAAATACTGATAAACCAAAAAATATATCTTAAAGATTTATACATTGTAATTTTTCCAAAAAATTAAGGGGCTTTGATAGCCCCTTAATTGTATTGAAGATTTATGTGTTAACCAATCAATTTCTTCATCAATTCATTCACTTGCGCAGGGTTGGCTTTACCTTTTGCGGCTTTCATCACTTGACCAACAAGACCGTTGAAAGCTTTCTCTTTACCAGATTTAAACTCTTCAACCATCTTCTCGTTGGCAGCAAGTACGTCTTTAATAATTGCTTCAATCGCGCCTGTATCAGTTTCCTGTTTCAAGCCTTTTTCCGCAATAATCTCGTCCGCAGTTTTGCCTTCGTCCCATATAAAGCCGAACACTTGTTTCGCGATCTTACCGTTAATCGTATTGTCTACAATACGTGCAATCATGCCACCAAGTTTTTCTGCAGATACAGGAGAATCTGCCAATTCTAAACCAGCTTTGTTTAAAGCCCCTGAGAATTCGCCCATCACCCAGTTTGCCGCAATCTTACCTTGTGCAGCGCAACCAGCAGCCTTAACGACTTCTTCATAAAACTCTGACATTTCACGAGTAAGCGTTAGAACGTGAGCATCGTACTCAGTCACGCCAAAGTCCGCCACAAAACGCGCACGACGTGCCGCAGGCAGCTCAGGCATGGTGGCTTTGATTGCTTCGATTTGTTCATCCGCAATCACCACAGGTAACAAGTCAGGGTCAGGGAAGTAACGGTAATCGTTGGCTTCTTCTTTTGAACGCATTGAACGCGTTTCCATCTTCACAGGATCGAATAAACGCGTTTCCTGATCAATGGTGCCGTCCCATTCCAGAATTTCCATTTGACGTTCAATTTCAACATTGATCGCTTGTTCAATAAAACGGAATGAGTTCAGGTTTTTCAATTCGCAACGCGTACCGAAGGGTTGACCCGGACGACGTAAAGACACGTTACAGTCACAACGGAACGAACCTTCTGCCATGTTGCCGTCAGAAATGCCTAACCAGCGCACCAGCGTATGAATCGCTTTAATATAAGCAACCGCTTCTTCAACCGAACGCATATCTGGTTCAGAAACAATTTCAAGCAGCGGCGTACCGGCACGGTTCAAGTCAATGCCTGACATACCTTCGAACTGGTCATGAATCGATTTACCTGCATCTTCCTCAAGGTGCGCACGGGTTACGCCAATCCGTTTAACCGTGCCATCTTCAAGCTGGATGTCGATATGACCCAAGCCCACAATCGGGTTGTCCATCTGGCTGATCTGATAGCCTTTTGGAGAGTCCGGATAGAAGTAGTTTTTACGCGCAAATACAGACGCCTGATCGATGTAAGCATCGATGCCCAAACCAAAGCGAATCGCAAGATCAACCACTTCTTTGTTTAATACCGGTAATACGCCCGGCATAGCCAAATCAACCAGGCTGGCTTGCGTGTTTGGATCATTACCGAAAACAGTCGATGAACCTGAAAAAATTTTGGTATTGGTGGCAAGCTGAGTGTGAATCTCGATACCAATAACGACTTCCCAACCATCAATCAGGTTGGATTTTGGTTTAGCCGATTTTTGAGCTTGAGCCATTATGCGTTCTCCTCAGCAATTGCAGCGCGTTTTGTATGCCAATCGGTGGCCTGTTGATACTGGTGTACCACAGACAACAATTGAGATTCTGACCAGTAATTCCCAATCAACTGTAAGCCAACTGGCAAGTTGTTCTGGTCAAAACCAACAGGCGCATTAATCGCAGGAAGACCTGCCAGGTTCACTGCAAGTGTATAAATATCGCCTAGGTACATTTCAACCGGAGTCAAATCCGCACCAATTTTATAGGCAGTCGTTGGCGCAGATGGCGCAGCAATCACATCGACAGATTCAAAGGCTTTAAGGAAATCTTGCTGGATCAGGCGACGTACTTTTTGTGCTTTCACATAATATGCATCGTAGTAACCCGCGGATAACGCATATGTGCCAATCAGGATACGACGTTGCACTTCTGCACCAAAACCTTCTGAACGTGAACGTTTGTACAAGTCCATCAAGTCCACTGGATTTTCACAGCGGTAGCCATAACGCACACCGTCAAAGCGTTGTAAGTTAGAGGATGCTTCAGCAGGTGCGATCAGGTAGTAAGTCGGAACGTAGCTTTCGGTCATGTTGAGGTCGATCTCAACTAGCGTAGCGCCCATGTCTTCTAACTTTTTCAATGATTCTTCGACACGTGCTTTAACATCTTCAGCTAGGCCGGCAACATTAAAGTACTGTTTTGGAATACCAATGCGTAAACCTTTGACGGATGTATCATTCAGGTTCGCCACATAGTTATCAACCACTTGATTCATTGACGTTGAATCTTTGGCATCATGACCGGCCATCACGTTCATCAGGTAGGCACAGTCTTCCGCTGAGCGTGCCATCGGGCCGCCTTGGTCGAGGGATGATGCATAGGCAATCATACCGAAGCGCGACACACGGCCATAGGTCGGTTTAAGTCCAGTCAGGCCACAGAATGACGCAGGTTGACGAATAGAGCCACCGGTGTCAGTACCGGTAGCGAAGGGTGCCAGATCCGCTGCAACAGCTGCTGCTGAACCACCTGAAGAACCGCCAGGAACATGGTTTAAATTCCAAGGGTTAGCCGTTGCGCCGTAATATGAGTTTTCAGAGGTCGAACCCATGGCGAATTCGTCCATGTTCACTTTACCCAAAGTCACCAGGCCCGCAGCTTTGCCTTTCGCGACAACGGTGGCGTCATAAGGAGAGATAAAATTGTCCAGTATTTTAGAACCGGCAGTGGTTTTGATGCCTTGAGTACAGAAAATGTCTTTATGCGCGATTGGTACGCCTGTTAACACATTTGCACCACCTGCCTTACGCAGTGTGTCAGCCGCATCAGCTTCTGCCAATGCCAATTCAGGCGTAACGGTTACATATGATTTTACTTGAGCATCAATTTTTGCAATACGCTTTAAGTAATGTTCAGTCAATTCGCGAGATGAAAACTGGGCATTTGCCAGACCTTCACTGAGTTCACGAATGGATAAGCGATGTAAATCTGTCATGAGAAATAATTCTTTACGTTTAATTTAATAAAAAGAATGAACTGGGTAGTAATTACTCAATCACGCGCGGTACGAGGTATAGACCATCCTGAACAGCAGGTGCAACTGCTTGGTATTGCTCGCGATGATTGCTTTCTGAGACCACATCTTCACGTAGTGGCTGAGGATGGTCGAAAGGGCTCTTCAGCGGTTCAATTCCGTCGGTATTGATGCCTTTCAATGTGTCCATCATGCCTAAAATCTTATTTAAACTTTGAGCATATTCAGCAGATTGCGTATCATTGAGAGATAACCTTGCAAGGTGGGCAATGGCTGAAACTGTTTCTGCACTTAAATCTGCAGAATGCTGTGCATCCGATGTAGACATAATATTACCTAATCAGTATTAAAAAAATTCAAATTATCATGCGTTATGATAAGCGATTGACTTGTCCAAATCATCACATTTAGTTAAAGTTGCCACCTTGCGTCCATATAAAGTTTAATTGAGAACGTCCCCGTGATTCTAAAACGACTAATAGGCTTGTTTTCGCCAGATCTTGCCATTGATTTAGGTACTGCAAATACACTTATTTATGCGCCAGGACGAGGCATTATATTAAATGAACCCACGGTTGTAGCCATCCGTCATAGTGGTTCACATAAAATTGTTGCCGCTGTAGGTCTTGAAGCGAAACAAATGCTAGGTCGTACCCCAGCCAATATCTCAGCAATCCGCCCCATGAAAGATGGGGTGATTGCGGATTTTGAAGTCACTGAAACCATGCTGAATCAGTTCATTCGCAAAGTACATGAAAACCGTCTGTTTACTCCGGCACCGCGTGTGGTGGTGTGTGTACCATGTAAATCGACGCTGGTTGAACGTCGTGCTATTCGTGAAGCGGTATTTAATGCTGGTGCACGTGATGTCCGTTTAATCGAAGAACCGATGGCAGCGGCCATTGGTGCAGGTATGCCAGTTGAGCAGGCCTGTGGTTCAATGGTGGTCGATGTCGGTGGTGGTACCACTGAAATTGCGATCATTTCCCTGCAGGGTTGTGTCTATGCAGATTCTTTACGGATTGGCGGTGATGTCTTTGATGAGCAGATCATTAACTATGTGCGTAAGGCGCATGGCTGTGTGATTGGTGAAACCACGGCAGAAGTGATCAAAAAAGAAGTGGGCATGGCCTTGCCAGATGAAGGTGCTAAACCGCTTGAAATTGAAGTTCGTGGCCGTAATCTTGCAGAAGGTGTACCACGTGCGATTGTGGTTAACTCAGACGAAGTGACTCAAGCCATTTCAGATCCTTTGCAAAACATTGTGTCTGCGGTGAAATCAGCACTAGAACACACACCTCCTGAGCTTTCTTCGGATATTGCTGAACGCGGTATCGTGTTAACCGGTGGTGGTGCATTGCTGCGTAATCTAGACAAGCTGCTGGCCAAAGAAACCGGCCTGCCGGTTGTGGTGGCAGAAGATCCACTCTCATGTGTAACCCGTGGTGGTGGCAAGGTACTCGAATTTTTCGACAATCCAAATCATGACATGTTATTCGTAGGCTAAGAAAAGGATTCGGCGGGTGCAAGCACATCTGTTTTCTCGACAACCGCCATCTTTTCGCTCTTTTATCATTGCATTGGTAACATGCTTGGTGGTGCTTTTCTTTGATTGGCGCATGCCACATGTTGTACAACCTGCAAGGGATGTCCTGTACGCGGCCTATAATCCTATTTATGCTGTGGCCAGTTATCCGGTATTGTCGCGAGAGTGGTTGAATCAACAAACCAAGTCTGAAGTTCAGTTGCGTCGGGAAAATACCGCGATGCAGGCTGAGTTGTTGCAGGCGCAAGTTCGCTTACAAAAAATCTCTGAACTTTCTGCTGAAAATACCCGTTTGCGCGGTCTGCTCGATACACCACTGATCATTGACGGGCGTATTGAAATTGCGGAAGTGATTGGCACCGATGCCGATCCTTTAAGACATATCATTGTGATCAACCGGGGTTCAAATAACGAGCTGAAAGTCGGGCAAACGGTACTGGATGACAAGGGGATTATGGGACAGATTATTAATGTCTATCCGCATAGTAGCCGGGTCATGCTGTTGTCTGATAAAGAACATTCATTGTCAGTGCGTCTGGAACATACCGGAATGCGTGCCATTGTCTCGGGGACGGGTGATCTGGGACGTTTGAAAATGGAATATGTACCGACCAGTGCCAATATCAAGGTCGGGGAAAAAGTCTATAGTTCCGGCTTGGGCCAACATTTTCCGGCAGGTTATCTGGTGGGGCAGGTGTCCAAAGTACAACGACATAATTCAGGTGAATTTGCCCAGATTGATGTAACGCCAGCCGCGCAGCTGGCCGGTGGTCATCATGTGGTGGTGTTATTTTCCGATTCATTGGCGATGGAGCAACCGCATGTCAATCGCTAAGATGAAATCCAGAAAGCATCGTGATCCCTTATTTGCCATCGTCATTTCGGTGATCGTGGCTTCGATTTTGATGGTCTATCCACTTTCTTATACCCTCTCGGGCTGGCGTCCGCTGTTCATGCTGATGGTGATGCTATTCTGGGTGTTGTGTCAGCCGACCTGGTGTGGGATCTGGTTTGCCTTTGGTACCGGTATTTTTATTGATTTGCTGCTGGACGCACCTTTAGGTCTGAATGCCCTCAGCTTTATTATTATTGCCTTTTTAGCCCGATTCCTGACTCGTGAACGCCGTATCCTGACCTTTAATAATCTCTGGGTGATTACGGGGCTGGCAATTGTTGCACATTTGCTGATGATCTTTTTTGCCCAGATTGTGGCAGGCGTGCAATTTTCTTTTGCCAGGCACTGGATTCCAATGCTGACCAGTATTCTGGTGTGGCCTGTCCTCTATTATATGTTGAAAAAATGGCGCATATAATTCTCGCTTCCAGCTCACCTCGGCGTCGTGAGTTATTACAGCAGCTCGGACTGAGCTTTGATATCTACAGTCCGGATATCGATGAATCTGTGCGTGAAGGTGAATCCGTCGCGGCTTATGTTGAACGTCTGGCACGAGCCAAGGCTGATGCAGTGGCCGAGCGTTATCCAGATGCAATCATCATTGCTGCGGATACCAGTCTGGGGGTCGATAGTGAGATTTTGGGTAAACCAGAATCCAAGCAACATGCCATTGAAATGTGGACAAAAATCTCCGGTCGGTGGCATGATGTCTATAGCGGTGTCTGTGTTCGTACAAAAGATGAAAAATACAGTATAGTGGTACGTACGCAGGTCGAATTTCAAATCCTGAGTGCCGCAGACATGGAAAGTTACTGGGACACAGGTGAGCCGCTGGGGAAAGCCGGGGCTTATGCGATTCAAGGAATTGCAGCACGTTATATTCCAAAAATACAAGGCAGCTATTCCAATGTGGTCGGCTTGCCGCTCTATGAAACCGTACAGTTATTACAGACAGTTAAGGCACTAAATTAACTGCTGATAAAAAGAATTTTTATAATGTTTTGAGTGTAATTATGTCTGACGAGTTATTGATTAACGTCACGCCGATGGAATGTCGGGTCGCGTTGATTGAAAACGGCACGGTCAATGAACTGTTTGTCGAGCGTACGGCCAAGCGTGGCTTGGTCGGTAATGTCTATAAAGGCAAAGTGGTACGGGTCTTGCCGGGTATGCAGGCTGCGTTTGTGGATATTGGTCTGTCCAGAACGGCATTTTTGCATATCAATGATATGGTCTGGCCGCGCCAGCAGCCCACCCCAAATGTCTTTGAACTGCTTCAGCCCGGTCAAATCCTCACGGTTCAGGTGATGAAAGATATGCTGGGTACCAAAGGTGCCCGTCTTTCCACGGATTTGTCTATTCCTTCGCGTTATCTGGTGCTGATGCCTTATGGCAATCATATTGGGGTGTCGCAGCGAATTGAATCTGAGGAAGAGCGCAATCGTTTGCGTTCGATTATTGAGCGGATTCAGGCCGAGCATAAGCTGCCAGGCTCAGTGATTGTACGTACCGCTGCTGAAGGTATTGAAGAAGCAGCCATTGCCCAAGATATGGCTTATCTGGCCAAGCTTTGGGAATATATCCAGCGTAAGCAGAAGATTATTGCAGTTCCCTCGCTGATCTTTGAAGAATTGCCTTTACCACAACGGATCATTCGTGATCTGGCCAATGAAGAAACTGCAAAAATCTACGTCGATTCACGTGAAATTCATGCCAAGCTGCAAGAGTTTGTCGAAGAATTCGTGCCGAATATGCGAGACCGCTTACTGCACTACCCGGGCGAGCGTCCAATTTTTGACTTATATAATGTTGAAGAAGATCTGCAAAAGGCGCTGCAAACTCGTGTTGCGTTGAAGTCGGGCGGTTATCTGATGATTGATCAGACCGAAGCGATGGCCACCATTGACGTCAATACCGGCTCTTATGTGGGTGGTCGCTCACTGGAAGACACTGTTTTTAAAACCAATATGGAAGCGACTCAGGTCATTGCACGTCAGTTGCGTCTGCGTAATCTGGGTGGAATTATCATCATTGATTTCATTGATATGCAGGAAGCGCAGCATCGTGAAGAAGTGATGAAACAGTTTGAGCGCATGTTGGAACGTGACCATGCTAAAACCAAGATTACTCAGGTATCTGAACTGGGTCTGGTGGAAATGACCCGAAAACGCACCCGTGAGTCACTGGAACATTTACTCTGTGAATCCTGTCCGACTTGTCAGGGACGTGGTTATGTCAAAACAGCCGAGTCAGTATGTTACGAAATATTCAGAGAAATTCTGCGTTATGCACGTGCTTATGAGTCGCAGAGTGGCTTTACTGTTGTCGCGCATCCCGCTGTAATTGATCGTTTACTAACAGTAGAGGCCCCAGCAGTCGCTGATCTAGAGCATTTCATTAATCGCGTGATTAAGTTCCAAGTAGAAAATCTGTATACGCAAGAGCAATACGATATCATTCTCAGCTGAAATTGTAACAGAATATCGTTAAACACTTGTTACATCTGAAATTTTACATTGGTGCTGTTATTTACAATACTAGATGCATGAATTAGCCAAAGCCGTTTCTCCCAGTTTCAGGCTTAGCAAAAGGAGTGTGTTATGAATATGAGTAAAGCAGTAATTAATAAAGGCCTAAAACACGTATTAGAACCAAAGACTGTACATGCAGGATATATCGTCGATGAGCGCGGTAATGAAGTCCAGATTACCGCCAGCATGATTCGTAATGCCTGCCATCAATTATTACAACAGTGTCGTACCATCAAAAGCTAATGCTACCGATACAGAATCTTGTGCAGATTGAAATAAATTCTAGGCAATCAAAAATGGATGCATCATCCCAAAAATATAAAATAAATTTAAAACGATATTAAAAAATAAAACCAAGGGGCTCTATGAGCCCCTTAATTATGTGCGCTAGGACTGGCAAAAATGATCAGCATCTTTGGCAGTCCATCTATCTTATTTATTCATCCGCGGCTAGCTTACCGCCCGTAACTTTGGGACAGGTTCGCCATCTACAATAAGTTCAAAACGTTGAATTTCTTCTTCCAGATGCGTCAGCAAGTTCTGCATTTTCGGCAGGGCATTACGACATGCGGTCAAGCCGACTTCCAGTTTGTCTAGATAGCTGGTCATGGTGATATTCAAGGCCTGACCATCCAATACGATGGAAGCCGGATAAAGTGCTTCAAGACGTGCACCATTCCAATACAATGATTCTTGTGGCCCAGGCACATTGGAAATAATCACATTAAATGCCTGGCGCGTTGGCATTAAACCGGATGCAATGTTCAGACCGGCTGCACCATAGACAAAGGCACTATAATTTAAAATCTGATTGGCATTCATGCGTTTAAAACGTTCCTTGGCACTCAGTACACTACCACGTACAATTTTGAGACGTTCCAGAGGATCTTCTTTATGGGTGCCCAGATTGGCCAGAATCATGGTAATGCGATTGGAAACATCCGAATCATCACTTCGAACCGAGGCCGGAACCATGGCAATTAATGGTTTTTTCGGTAAAGCATGTTGTGATAGTAAATATTCACGTAGTGCACCTGAACAGATGGCCAGTACCATGTCATTAATCGTGACGCCCAAGGCTTTAGAAATATGCCGTAAACGTGAAAATTCAAAGGATTGTGCCGCAAAACGACGCGAAGCACTGACACGTTGGTTCAGAATACAACTTGGTGCCTGAAAACTGGACACATAATCCGGATTGCGCCCCATATCCTTCATGACGGTCTGAGACAGCTCATAAGCGACGCGTGGTGCGCATTCCAGTTGGCCTTTAATGGTTTGCAGGACATTTTTAAAAGCATTGACCTTAGGTGCTTTAAGGCGTTTGGCGCGTGGCCCTTCAACACACCACGGTGGCACAATACTTTTGGCATTCGGATCATGCGACAGCGATTTTTCGACCAGACGCATGCCGGCGATTCCGTCCACCATCGCATGATGGATTTTGAAATACATGGCAAAACGATTACCTTCAATCCCTTCAATAATATGACAGGTCCATAAAGGCTTGGCACGATCAATCAGCGCACTATGTTCTTGTGAAATATAAGTGAGCAATTCACGGATACGGCCCGGTTTCGGCAGGGCAATATGACGAAAATGGTGATCTAAATCAAATTCTTGGTCTTCATCCCAAAACAGGCCATTTAAATAATTATTAAAAGGTGGAATCGGCGATGATTTGGAGTTTTGAATATCCGTGACGAGATCCTGAATAAAGGAAGCTGGTGCATTTTCGGGAATTTGGAATAAAAATAGCCCACCTACATGCATAGGCTGCTGCCGTTTCTCTAAAGTTAAGAAAATAAAATCAATTGGATGTAATGGACGCATAGCGTGGATTGCCTCACTGCATTCTCTATGGCTTTTTTACTAAAAAGCCTTGTTAGAATTATTACTTTAGTTTTTAAAGTATATCTTTTTTAACATATAAATGAACTGCTTTATCTTGCCTCAACTGTGAAAAAGTGGCTATTGACAAGAACAAAATGTCTTCCTAAGTTTATGAAATGTGAAAATTTTAGTTTTAAAATAGTTTTCTAAAAATAGTATTTACTAGGCGAAGTGGAGTGTAACTTAATAATTATGTGTTATTAGAAGAATAGCATTGTGTTCCATTTCACATTTTATGCAAATAAATCAATGAGCTAAAATTTTATCAATTCTTTAATTAAAATAATATTATCCCGATAAAAGGTAATTTCTATCTTGTCACTAAATGTAAAATTATCAATTAAAAAAGACTATCTTTATTAAAAAAAATAGTCTTTCAATCAATAGGAGCGATAAAACTTAACTTTATTTTTTTAGATTGCCAGCATGCAGACCACATTCTTTATGCGTGGCTTCTTCCCACCACCAGCGGCCTTCACGTTCATGCTGATTCGGCAGGACAGGGCGGGTACAGGGTTCACAGCCGATTGAAACAAAACCTTTTTCATGCAGCGCATTATAAGGCACTTCCATCATGCGGATATAACTCCAGACATCTGCACTGGACCAGTTGGCCAGAGGATTGTATTTGATCAGCTGCTTACCCGGACCGGAAAAACCTGGATCTGCCTGAACCACAGGAATTTCATTACGGGTACCCGGGCTTTGGTCTTTACGCTGACCGGTAATCCAGCCATCCAGCGTGGCCAGTTTTTTACGCAGTGGTTGAACCTTGCGTATACCGCAACATTCCTGATGGCCATCTTCAAAGAAACTGAATAAACCTTTTGTCGTCACTAGATTTTGCACGTCTGCAGTTTCGGGGAAGCAGATTTCAATCTCGATATTATAATGCTTACGCACCCGTTCAATAAACTGATACGTCTCTGCATGTAGACGGCCAGTGTCCAGACTGAATACCCGGAACGGTTTACCGAGATGCGACGCCATATCAATCAATACAACATCTTCAGCACCAGAAAATGAAATCGCAATTTCACCTTGCTGGCTCAGTGCAAGTGCCAAAATTTCATTGGGCGATTTATCAGCATATTCAGATGCAAGCGCATCAATACGATCAATAGTAGGAATGATGGTCATGAGAGTCCTGGCGATATAGGCTTGGAAAGGACATAGCCTATATTAATTAATTTCACATCTATTTTAATAGAATTGATTTAGTTGACTTATCACTAAAAAATAAATACTTATGAAAAAAATAGATTTAAAAAAGTACAGTGCAAAATCTGTTTCTTCAGCTATGATAGTGCAAAATTTTTTCAATACAACTTAGAGGGAATGTTCATGGAAGTCGTATGTCTAGATTTAGAAGGCGTGTTGGTTCCAGAAATCTGGATTAACTTTGCCAAAAAAACCGGTATTAAAGAGCTTGAAGCGACGACTCGTGACATTCCTGACTATGATGTACTGATGACCCAACGTCTGAATATTTTAAAACAGCACGGTTTGGGCTTGAACGATATTCAGGAAGTGATTGCAGAAATGGGGCCTTTCCCAGGAGCAAAAGAATTTGTGAAATGGGTGAGTACGCATTTTCAATTGATTATTCTTTCAGATACTTTCTATGAATTTGCACATCCACTCATGAAGCAACTGGATTGGCCGACGATTTTCTGTCATAAACTGGAAACAGATGAAGCAGGTATGATCTCGGCTTATAAACTTCGTCAGCCAGATCAGAAACGTCAAGCTGTTAAAGCACTGCATGGTTTGAACTTCCGTGTGATTGCGGCAGGGGATTCTTATAACGATACGACAATGCTGGCTGAAGCAGATCATGGTTTCCTGTTTGATGCACCTGAGAATGTCATTGCAGAATTCCCGCAATTCCCGCCAATTAATGGTTATGACGCGTTAAAAGAAGCCATTCGTAATGCTTCAGTGCGTGATATTCCAGCTTAAAGAATCAAAGTAAATAAAAAAGGCGCTATAAGCGCCTTTTTTATTTAATCTATGAATTAATTAGAAGCGATAACCGATCTTCATGCCATAACCCATTGCATGATTGTCTTCAAATTCTCCAACTGGATTTCCACCAGTTTGTGCAGTTGCATCACCTAGCCAAAAATATTTCACACCTGCCTGGATGAAATAGTTTTCAGCAGGGCTATATTGCGCGCCTAAACCTACATTCCAGTAGCCTTCAGTTGGACCTAGGGTTGTTACAGGGTTACCGGCTCCTGAGTCATAACCTACAGAAGCTGAACCTGACCATTTATTAGTAAATTTACGACCTAAACCTACTGTTGCAGACCATTGGTCATCAGAGTAGTCGATCAGATTCTGCTTTTTACCACGTAAACCTGAAGCATTTGCTAATAAAGATGGTGTAACAGCAAATTGATCCCAATGCACCCAACGAATATTTGCAAATGCTAAAGTATTTTTTGCAATGCCTGTTTGGAAGTCTAAATTAACAGATTGAGGTGTCGTTGCATTAACACTTGATGTAAGTGCTTTTAATGATGGAACAGGAAGCTCAGTGCTTTCTTTGGATTTTGCATTATGTTCAATTTCAGAACGATAAGTTACAGCGGCTTTTAAAGCAATTTCAGGAATCTGATAAGCAAAACCTGCTAACCAGCCATATGCTTCTTCCTGCTCGATCTTAATATTGTAACCACTTAAAGTTAAAGGGGGTGCACCATATGCATTACCACGTAACTTAATGTCAGCTTCTACAGTTTGCCATACTGGACCAGCATAAAAATTCCAGTTTTCTGTAGGTTGATAACCAATTAAAGCGGTTATATTATGAGTATCTACTTCAACTGAAGTGCCTTCTATTCCATTACCAAATGAACCGGCAATTGAAGAATATTTTGCATCAGCACCAAAAGGTTGATCGTAAATCAAACCAAGTGAAATTTTATCAGTTGCTTGAACTTTGATTGCTGCGGAAGGAAAGTAATAGTCTTCCCCCATATCACTGATTTTTTCGCCCTGTAAACCTGCTACTGTAGAAGAGCCTTTAACAGTTGGATCAAGAACAGAAATACCTGCTTCAGCATAGTTACCCGGCTGTAAAAAAGCAGAAATAGATTGACCAGAACGGTCTAAGCCAGCTGCTTGAACTGCAGAAAGAGGTAAAGTGCTAAGTAAAATAGCAGAATAAATTTTATTGAGCTTCATGGTACGTTCCCTGATGCCATCTGTAACAAAAATGTGCTGGAAAAGTAACATAAATTTAAAAAGAGTAAATACTCAACTCTGTTGAAGAAATGAACTAAGGCGGTTAAACAAAAGGATTGCTTAGAGTTTTTATACTAATTTTATTAATTCAAGTGCATGAAAAATATAAATTTTAAATAATTAAAAATAGTGTAAAAGAACTAAAATTTTATTAATTTTAATCGATGCTAAAATAAGCGATTGATATACGATTGTATAAAAGTAGAGTAAAAACAAAAAAACCACCCGGAAGTGGTTTTTTATTTTAGGAGAACTTAGAAGCGGTAACCCATTTTTAAGCCATAACCTAAAGCGTGGTTATCTTCAAAGTTACCTACATTTGGATTAGCAACTGTTAAAGATTGAGCATCACCTAGCCAGAAGTACTTCACACCGCCAGCAATAAAGTAGTTAGGCGCTGGGCTAAATTGTAAACCAAGGCCTACATTCCAGTAACCTTCTGTTGGGCCAAGTGTAGTTACAGGATTACCAGCACCTGAGTCCCAACCTACAGAAACATTACCTGCCCATTTATCGTTAAACTTACGACCTACCCCTGCGGTAGCTGACCATTGTTCTTCATTATATTCAACTAAATTACCACCAATAAGAGCTGGAGAAGTACCAGGAATACCAGAAGCTCCTAAGGTATCAAGAAGTTGTCCAAAATCATGAGGACGAATTGCAAAGTCAGACCAGTCTACCCAACGGACATTTAAGAATGCGACTGTATCAGCCATGATACCTGACTGAAGATCAAGGTTAACAGACTGGGGAGTAGTTACATCAGTTTTACCAGTAGTAGGGGTGCCACCTAACATACCTGTTACAGCACCAACTGGATTTCCACCTAGAGTTTCTGTAGAAGTTAATTGATGCTCAATTTCCGAACGATAAGTTAAAGATGCTTTAAGAGCAATTTCTGGAATTTGATAAGCTAAACCTGCAATCCAACCAATTTCAGAGTCTTTTTTCATGTTGGCATCATAAACCATGCCTGGGAACGTGGCGAGGGGGACACCACCTAAAGCACTATAAGCTGTTCCTCTTAAATGTACTTCACCTTGAGCTTCTTGATAAACTGGGCCAGCATAAAAATTCCAGTTTTCATTTGGTTGGAAACCCAATAAGAAGGTTAAGTTCTCTGTTTTAACTTCTGCTGAAGTACCTTCACCTAAATAAGAAAATGCTGTGAGACCAGCATTAGGTGCTGAATACTCTGCCTCAGCACCAAAAGGGCGATCATACAGAAGACCAAAAGAAAAATTATCAGTAACTTGGAATTTTAATGCTGCGGATGGAAAGTAGTAGTCACTAGCCATATCACCTGTAGCTTGATTAGCACCTGGTCCTAATAATGGTGAATTGGACGTTGTACCAGAAACTGATGGATCTAAAACAGAGATACCTGCTTCAAAGTAATTACCCGGTTGTAAAAACGCTGCGATAGATTGTCCCGAACGATCCATTGCAGCAGCAAATGCACCCGTCATTGGTACAGTTGCGAGAATCATTGCAGTAGTTAATGTTTTTAATTTCATTTACGTCTTTCCTTGAGGTACAAATTTATATCTAGCGTTGTTGTTTGCACTTATTTGATTTTTTGGAGATAACGGTTAATAAACCGTAATCATTTGTTACTCCATGTGCCAAAAATACCACAATTAAAATAAGAGTAAATGCTCTAGACTAAAAATAAAGCATAAAAAAGCAGCTAAATAGAGTAAAAATACTAATTAATCATGAAAAACGCATACTTAATTATATATTTTACTTTTATTATCAATAATTTATTTATTTAAGAGAAAAATGAAAAAAATATGTAGATCTTTAATAATTCATTGAATATTTTGTTAAATACATCACATAGTCACTTTTTTATGTCCAAGATGAAATTTCTACTCTAAGCCTTATAGGGGGAACTATTGGAATTTTATCTGAAGACCTCCTAGGCTTTTGTACCTTATTTCATAAAATTCTTTTATTGGCTCTTAGTTTTGCTCTGACTACCAATCGCAATTTATTCCGCTCTAAGAGATATTTGATCTTTCCTTGCGAATATCCGTCTATCTTTATTATTGCTTCTGATCGTGGCTAGAGTAGCCATGATCCTTGTTTATTTTTCTGTTATTGAGCTCAAGGTGATAGAGAAAACTTTATAAAAATAAATTTCATCAGTTAAGAAAATACTTAAGCTGAGTAAGATGTATGTGCTTAAAAATTATAATATTACTGTGATTAGTGAACTAAAATAATTATAATCTGCCGCGATTTTGCACGAATGTGCCTCTGTTTTTTTGTTGAGTTATAAATATCTTGCTTATGAATATTAAATTTTTGGGTGCTATTACATTACTGTTTGGACTGGTCACTCCTGTAGCTGCTATGCCATTTGATCCATTAATTGGCTCATGGAAAGTCATTGATGATCGTACAGGTTATTATATTTCTGAAATTGTGATTCGTAAGAACTCTAAGACACAGCAATATAGTGCGGTGGTTACCAAAAATCGCCCAGTTCCCGGTGTGGCGAATCCGGATGTTTGTGGAAAATGCCGCGGTATGCTGAAGAACCAACCCATCTTTGGTATGGAAGTACTCAAGGGAATGGTGGCAGATTCTCATCATACTCAATTTAATCAAGGGCAATGGTTGAATATTCAAGATGGTCGTAGCTATGTGATTGAAGCGCGATTGAATGAATCTAAAGATCAAATGAAGGTTTTTGGCAAAGCTAAAGATTCAGATACGACCAGTGCAATGACCTGGAAGAAGTTTTAGTTATTTCATTGAGTAATTTAAAAGATAGCCCACTGCCAGAGTAGGTTACGGGAAAGTTTAAAAAGATGGTGCGCCCTGCGGGACTCGAACCCACGTCGGTCGCTTAGGAGGCAACTGCTCTATCCAGTTAAGCTAAGGGCGCAAAAAGAAGGATTAATGTACTGCAAACTTAATTGAAAAAAAAGTTATTGCCGCAGCAATAACTTTTTAAGAATATATACTTATATAAACCGATTAAGTATTTTTAGGCTTAAGCAACTTAAACAGAACGAACATGACCACAATCCAAACCGGAATCATTAAAATAGATTCCTGAAAACCCTGAGTCCACATGATGTAGAGAATCGTAATAATGAAACCTAAGACCAGAATATTGCCTGCTGGAGACCATAGTGCTGGGAATGAGGTCTTTTGGCCGAGCTTCTTCATGCTCTGAATGAATTTGAGATGGGTCAGCGTAATCATGGCCCAGTTCAACACTAACGCACCGACCACAATATAAATCAAGTGGCTTAATGCATCTTCAGGAACAAAGTAGTTAAGTAATACACAACCGAAAATCAGCGCGGCAGAAAACAATACCGCAGGAATCGGAGTACCTTGTTTATTCACTTGCATGAAGACTTTAGGTGCATTTCCTTGCTGAGCCAGACCATAGAGCATACGGCTATTGGCATACATACCGCTGTTATAGACAGACAGTGCAGCCGTTAAAATAATAAAGTTCAGTAAGTGTGCTGCCCAGCCAATGCCCAGTTGACTGAAAATCATTACAAATGGACTTTTATCCAGACCACCAAGCTCAAGCTGATTCCAGGGCACCAGTGATAACAAAATCGTCAATGCACCCACATAGAAAATCAGGATACGGAACACCACCTGATTAATCGCTTTCGGAATGGTCTTCTCTGGATTTTCAGCTTCTGCTGCTGCCATACCGATCAGTTCAATCCCACCGAAGGCAAACATCAGGAAGGCCAGCATGAAGAACAGACCTTCAAAGCCATTCGGGAAGAAACCACCTGCAGTCCATAAATTACTGAAAGACGCAGTCGAGGAAGCATCTGCAGTCAAGATCAGATATAAACCGAAGACAATCATCGAGATAACTGCAGTCACTTTAATGATTGAAAGCCAAAATTCTGATTCACCGTAGAATTTCACATTGCCGAGGTTGACCAGGGTAATCACGATAAAGAAAAACAGTACCGATGCCCAAGCTGGAATAAAAGGCCACCAATAGTTAATATATTTCGCAACGGCAGTAAGTTCGGTCATGGCCACCAGGATATATAAAATCCAGTAGTTCCAGCCCGCAAGGAAACCGGGGAACTTGCCCCAGTATTTATAAGCAAAATGGCTGAATGAACCTGCGACAGGTTCATGAACAATCATCTCACCCAATTGACGCATGATTAAAAATGCAATCAAGCCACCAATGGCATAGCCCAAAATAATAGAAGGACCCGCAGATTGGATCACCTGTGCGGAACCTAAGAATAAGCCTGTGCCAATTGCACCGCCCATGGCGATCAACTGAATATGACGGTTCTTTAAGCCACGCTGAAGTTGTGAAGACTCGTTATTCAAAGTGTTCAGCCCGACAATGGAAAAAATAAGTATAAAGATTGTAATGGAACAAAGTTCAGAAACCTAGTGCAAGACTTTGAATGAAATATTATTATCAGATTTATAATAAAAAATTATAAAAATAAATTAAATAAAAGATAACTGAATCAATATATTAATTTTATTGACATTGTAACTGATGAGTTTCCTGTTTTTTTGCTCTGATACGAATGCTGATTTTTTATACTTAGGTCGGAGCACTGAACTTCCTTGGCTTTAAAGCGATTATACTCTTCTCATAAGTATTCCATAACTTTTACCAAAACAAAGACAAGCCAAAGGATGAAACAATTCATGAGTTTTGCAGCCCAAATCAAGATTCCTGCAACCTATATGCGTGGAGGTACCAGTAAAGGCGTTTTTTTTAAGCTGGATGATTTGCCCGCAGAAGCACAACAGGCCGGCCGGATTCGTGATCAGCTTCTGCTGCGCGTGATTGGTAGCCCAGATCCTTATGCTAAACAGATCGATGGTATGGGCGGCGCCAGTTCAAGTACCAGCAAGACCGTGATTCTGTCAAAAAGCCAGCAGGCCGATCATGATGTTGATTATTTATTTGGTCAGGTGGCAATTGACCGTCCTTTTGTGGACTGGAGTGGTAATTGCGGTAATCTCACCGCAGCAGTGGGAGCTTTTGCCATTTCTAATGATCTGATTGATAGATCACGTATTCCGGAAAATGGGCTGTGTACAGTCCGCATCTGGCAGGCCAATATTCAAAAAACCATTATTGCGCATGTACCAATGCGAAATGGTCAAGTTCAGGAGTTGGGCGATTTTGAACTGGATGGTGTGACTTTTCCGGCAGCCGAAGTACAGATCGAGTTTTTAGATCCTGCCGATGATGATGGCGAAGGCGGTTCGATGTTTCCGACAGGTAATCTGGTCGATACGCTGGAAGTTCCCAATATTGGCAGTTTTGAAGTCACCATGATTAATGCCGGCATTCCCACCGTGTTTTTGAATGCGGGAGATTTGGGTTATAACGGCACCGAGCTTCAGGATCATATGAATAATGATGCGGCAGCGCTGGCAAAGTTTGAAACCATTCGTGCTTATGCTGCGAAGCAGATGGGATTGATTCAGGACATTAGCGAAGCAGCTAACCGTCAGCACACCCCAAAAATCGCTTTTGTAGCGCCATCCAAAACTTATACCTCATCAAGTGGCAAGGTGGTTGCCGAAGCAGATGCCGATATTCTGGTTCGTGCCTTGTCTATGGGGAAACTGCATCATGCCATGATGGGCACAGCTGCGGTGGCAATTGGTACGGCGGCAGCCATTCCGGGGACTCTGGTGAATCGGGTGGCAGGCGGTGTAGAGCGTGAAGCCGTGCGTTTTGGCCATCCTTCGGGGACTTTAAGAGTAGGCGCACAAGCAAGTCAGGAAAATGGAGAGTGGAAAGTGAAAAAAGCCATCATGAGTCGCAGTGCACGTGTGTTGATGGAAGGTTGGGTACGCGTTCCTGAAGATGTTTTGCTCTAGTTTGATTTGCCGACCCATTATTTAGCCTGAGAAAATTACTGTTGTGACCATTACTGGCCAAAATTTTGACTCAGCTATCGTTGGCATGGTAGGAAGTAATAAAAGCTATCAGAGAATACGTTTAAATATCTAAACTTGTTTATATTTAGAGGTAGATATTGTCCAGCCTCATCTTTCCTTTAAAAGTTTAAATGGATTTGTGCAGGTGAAATCCTACTTTGGAAAGACCCAAGGTAGGCAAAGGTCTCTTATTGCCCATACACGACGTCCTGTGGTGATGGGCAATGTGTGGCATCTCTGCCACAGGCACTTGATAAATCCAAGCACTTCAACTCTGGGACAGTAGCGCTGTCGCGGCAGTGGTTTTTTAGTGGAGGAACATATTTTGATATCTATTAGGACTTACGCACTATTATTTATAGATTCTCTGTGGTAGCAGATGATTTTTATCGAGAATAAAGTCATCAATGAAGTTTTTGATAACTGGTCTAAATAATTTCTTCTGCCAACGATATACATTTTC
>NZ_VOYB01000019.1:0-48606 GCF_013420445.1 Acinetobacter sp. YH01006
ACAAGTTGTTCTTCATAAGCTCTTAATGATCTTTCTAACACCTCGTCAGTGCCAGAAGCTGGACTTCGATATACTTAACAACTCAGCAATCTGCTTCGTTCGTTTCCGTCTATCTCGTCGGTATGGGCTCATTATAGGGTAATTTCCTACAGGTGCAAGCGCTTTTAACTCACAGGAATCACGACTGTTTTATTTTTATGCACCAATTTGGTTCGTATTTATACAAAACATCACATAACTACATATTTTTAAAACAGAAATATGAATTAAATATTTCTGTTTTATTCTGTACCTAGTTTCTCACAACTGGCGCTTTAATGTTCACACTGTTGATCTTTACAGGCTTCACCGGCACATTTTGATGCATTCCATAGTTTCGAGTCGGCACTTTGGCAATCTGATCGACAATATCCATACCTTTAGTGACCTTACCGAAGACCGCATAGCCTGCATTTCGGGCAGAACGATCCAGAAAATCGTTATCGACCAGATTTACAAAGAATTGTGCTCGTGCAGAATCCGGCTGATTGGTACGCGCCATCGCTAAAGTACCGCGTTTATTTTGCAGACCATTCGATGATTCATTTTTAATTGGAGCTTGGGTATTGGCCTTTTCCTGCATATTGCTATCAAAGCCCCCACCCTGCACCATAAAGCCAGGAATGACCCGGTGAAAGATAGTGTCCTTATAGAAGTTGCTCTTTACATAGTTTTCAAAGTTTTTTGCCGAGATCGGGGCTTGATCATTAAAGAGCTCAATTTCAATATTTCCCGATGAAGTTTTCATCTCAATAAGGGTATTGGCAGCAAAACCTGGCAGACTGATGGCAGTAAGGGCGATCGCATATAATGATTTCTTTAACATTTTTTAACTCATCTACTTAGAAGTAATGGTTGTGAATGACTGTATATTAATCTTTTATAACTCATAATGCAGTTGCCTGCCGACTAAAGACAAGAGAATAAGAATGAGCCATGCATTATTACAGGAGCAAAATATCCACCAGTTTCCGCCTTGGCATTTACAGGGCGAAGGTTTTATTTTGAATTACTGGCTAACACCCGGCTTTATTCAGCAAGCCAAGCAGTTCCGTATTGCCCCCTCCCCACTGGGTCGCGTGGTACAAGTGTTATTGGTGCGTTATCATTCTTCACCCATTGGTCCTTATGATGAGTTACTGATTCTGGATCATCCTTTAATTAGTAAACGACGCCTCAGCTCGATTCCTAAAATTTATGTGTCTACTCATGAATCTGTCATACACGGCCAGCATTTATGGGGTATTCCCAAAGAACATGCAGAATTTGAATGGCAGGAAAAAAATCAGGAAATATTGTGTCATATTCAGCATCAAAACCAGCGTATGACGATTCGACTCAAAAAAACCAAATCTGCGCGCAAGTTCTATATTAATAGTCATCATATTCCAGCCTCTATGCTCAAAATTCAGCAAGCCTGGAAAGGCCAGCGTTTTCAGTTCAGCCCACAATTCCGTGGCCATCTTTCCAAGCTGTCCCAAGTGGAATGGCAAAATATCAATAATATATTTCCAGACTTTTCCAAAGCCAAATTGCTGCAAAGCTTTTATGTTCCCAAATTCAATCTGATCTTTCCTGAAGCGCAGATCAGCAGCAAAGTATAAGAATTGATAAAAACCTATCTATAAAAAAAGGTGTTTCATGAGAAACACCTTTTTGCATTCACGCCTTGGATTTAACTATTTTTGTCCCAGAATTTGCGGAAATTTTTGCTGATCTCAATCACATATTTTTTGGCACGGCGGGAGATCGGCGTCAGGTTGATAAAACCATGTGCCTGGTCGGTATATTCATGATAATAAACACTTACCCCATTTTGACGTAGTTTATGCGCATAGATTGAACCTTCATCATGCAGGACATCATGACGTGCGGTAATCACATAGCTCGGCGGCAAGTTTTGCAATTCACCATAGGTCGGTGAAATCAGTGGATCATCTAATTCAATCTGATGGGTCTGGGCATACATGAAGGTCACCAGATCAATATCCTGCTCTGAAAGTACCAGTCCATCTTTATAGGCATAAAAAGATGGATGGCGACTTTTAAAGTCGACCGCCGGATAAAGCAAAAGCTGCGCTCGTGCGGCATAAGATTTACCTACACTGCGCTGAGCTACAACAGTAGCCAGATTTCCGCCGGCACTGTCCCCTGCCAAGGCAATCCGGTTTTTATAGACTTTTAGCTGCTTGCTATGCTGATGTGCCCACGCCAGGGCATCTTCACAAACCTGTACCATCTGCAAGGGGCTAAATTCTGGCGTCAGCGGATAAGCCACGCTTAACACCTGTACTTTGGCATGTACTGCCAGCAAGCGACAGAATTCATCATGGCTGTCCAGACCGCCCACCATAAATGCACCGCCATGATAAAAAATCACCATCGGCAACTTCTTTTGTGGAGCTGGATGATAATGCCGGGCAAAGATGCTGCCACTTTGCAAAGGCAGACGCAGCTCTTCTACCATTTTCACAGCAGTCGGTCTGGCCTGAATTGTTTTCATGCGCGCATCAAACGCCACCCGTGCCTGTGCGACATCTTCACTCAGAAAGCTGCCATGCCCCTGTTTAAGCTGAATCGCCATCAGGCATTTGACCATGGGGTCTAAATCAGGATAGTGATGAGGATAGTCCAAAGCCTTAACCAATGCGTCTTGTGCAATACCAGGTAAGCGATCCAGCATACGCGCTGCTGTGCCTTGCCCTTTCTCCATGACACTTTTCAGTACTGGATGATTCACAGTCATTATTTTTAGTCCTTATTCTCTTAATTCTTCATAGTTTCTACACGATTAGCGTTTCAGTGACCATATTCTTATATAAGTCTTAATATCTAAGTACATATAGTTTTATCCAATACGTTAACCTGATTTATAAAAGATGTCATTGACCGTTTAAATGGTATTTTTGACGTAGTTTTGCGAGCTTCAGTATATTTTTTATTTCAAGTTGGGAGAATGCCTATGGCTGGCAAAATTATAGCTCTGTCTCTGGCGACTGCATTTTTGGCTGTAGGCTGTGTTGCTTTCCCTGAAGATGGTGGCTACTACGATGGCCGTTATGATCAGCGTTCTGATCGCCGCTATGAACAGGATCGTCGTTATGATCGGCAACGCTGGGAATATGAACAGCAACGTAAACGTATTGAACTGGATCGACGTAAACAGGAAGTGCAGCGTCGTAACTGGGAACAGGACCGTAAAAGACAGTTAGAACAGGACCGACGTAAAAGCCAGCTGGAACGACAACGCCAGGAACAGCAGCGTAAAAACATGATGAGCCAACGGCAAAAACAGGCTGAAACAGAACGTAATAAACGCCGCCTGGAGCAGGATCGTAAACGGATCACCGATCAACGTGCCAAAAAAGCCCAGCAAAACCGTTCATCTAACCCACGCTGGAGCGATAATCGACGTCAACAGCAACAACAGCGTCCACGCGATCGCCGTGATTAATACTTTGATTTCACTCTTTGTTAAAAAAGCCTGTAGCAGGCTTTTTTAATGGAAAATTTTATCTCAAGCTGATTGGATAAAAGCAGTATTTTTGCATGAAGGCCGGACTAAGCCGCCAAGCCATCATTTTTATCTTGATCAGATCAAGAATGCTCAATTTTAGCAAAAAAAAGGCCTATCTTAGAGAAAAAGATAAGCCACGAAAACACATTTCAAAATAAGAAGAAACTACAGCGATAGAATCTGGAATAAATATTAATCAAAAGTTCATCTATTGAGAAATACTTTATTGCTTAGATATTAATCGCTTTTATGTCTAATAAATAATCAGGCAAAAAAAAGCCGAGTCTTGGGGGAACTCAGCTTGAAAAAAGTAACTTGAAATAAGGCAACAGCAACCGAGTTCGGCTCTCTCCTCTGAACAAGGTCGCTGTCTATGTCAGTATCATGCAATTTTTTTACCAATATTTAAAACAGATTAAAATTATTAAATTTATTCAAAAATACGATTATCAATTTTTTATATTTATTTTCAAATAATTCATGTTTTATTTTAAAGCCCAGACTGTCTATTCAGCGACGTATACAGTAATGATTAGATGGCTCCTTGATCATTTACTTCAATTTATCTCCGCCTATATCGCGGTAAAAGCCTGCCATCTGCTCGCTGTTTTATTCAGAATTTTGTATAAATCTTAAATTTAATCTTGACTGACGCTTGAATTTTTACACCCTGCCCCGATTTCTTTAGGTAATCAAGAACTTCAACCATGGCAGTTCAGCATTAACGCAGTGAATACTGAGGCCTGAGGACTGTACATGTTTAAGAACCCATTTAAACGGAGTAAATCAATGGCGACTGAGCAAAACGAGCAAGCTCAAAAATTTGAGCAAGAGCAAGCGGAACAAGATACAGCGCAAACTCAAGCTGAAACCGAGCAGGCAGAAGTTTCCGTTGAGTCTTTACAAGAGCAGATTGCGCAGCTTGAAGGTGACTTAAAGTTAGAAAAAGCACGTACGGCCAATGCAGTCTACGAAGCACAAAAAAGTGTGGAACGTATTCAGCGTGAATCTGAAAAGCATAAAGATACCGTTTTAGAAAAGTTCTCTAAAGAACTTTTAGAAACCGTCGACAATCTCGAGCGCGCCATTGTTGCCGCAGGTGAAGAGAAAACTCCACTGCTGGAAGGCGTTGAACTGACACTTAAATCTTTATTGAATACCTTAGAGAAATTTGGAGTCGTGGTGGTAGACACCAGTAACGGCTTTAATGCTGATCTGCATCAGGCAGTTGGGATTGATCCAAATGCCAAAGCCAATGAAATTGGCACTGTTTTGCAAAAAGGCTACACGCTGAATAATCGCCTGTTGCGTCCGGCGATGGTCATGGTTGGCGCTTAAGCCAAATAAATTCGGGAGTTTGTGAAATTTTTTCAACAATTTTACTTGAAAAAAATCGAACGGCTCTCATATCGGATAACAAGTAAATCCCTTTTAATTTCCCTTTGATAAAGGGAAAAGTTTGGGAATAAAAAAATTTTTGAGGAAACATCCAAATGGCTAAAATCATTGGTATTGACTTAGGTACTACAAACTCATGTGTTGCAGTACTTGAAGGCGACAAAGTTAAAGTAATCGAAAACGCTGAAGGCGCGCGTACAACGCCATCAATTATTGCCTATAAAGATGGCGAAATTCTGGTAGGTCAATCGGCAAAGCGTCAAGCGGTAACAAATCCTAAAAATACCTTGTTCGCGATCAAACGTTTGATCGGTCGTCGTTATGAAGACCAAGCGGTACAAAAAGATATCGGTCTGGTACCGTACAAAATCATCAAAGCTGACAACGGTGATGCTTGGGTTGATGTCAACGACAAGAAACTTGCGCCACAGCAAATCTCTGCTGAAATCTTGAAAAAGATGAAAAAAACAGCGGAAGATTACCTGGGTGAAACAGTAACTGAAGCGGTCATTACCGTTCCTGCTTACTTCAACGATGCCCAGCGTCAAGCAACGAAAGATGCAGGTAAAATTGCAGGTTTAGAAGTGAAACGTATCATCAACGAACCAACGGCTGCTGCACTTGCGTTCGGTATGGACAAGAAAGAAGGCGACCGTAAAATCGCGGTTTATGACTTGGGTGGTGGTACATTCGACGTTTCAATCATTGAAATTGCGGATCTTGATGGCGACCAGCAAATCGAAGTATTGTCTACTAACGGTGATACATTCCTGGGTGGTGAAGACTTCGATAACGCATTGATCGAATTCCTGGTTGAAGAGTTCAAGAAAGAACAAAACTTCAACTTGAAACAAGATCCGCTTGCGCTGCAACGTTTAAAAGAAGCTGCTGAAAAAGCAAAAATCGAGCTTTCTTCTTCGAATGCAACTGAAATTAACCTACCATACATCACTGCTGATGCGACTGGTCCTAAACACTTGGTGATCAACGTAACACGTGCGAAACTTGAAGGTTTAGTTGCTGACTTGGTTGCGCGTACCATTGAGCCATGTAAGATTGCACTTAAAGATGCTGGTCTTTCAACTTCAGACATCTCTGACGTGATTCTGGTGGGTGGTCAATCACGTATGCCAATGGTTCAACAGAAGGTTCAAGAATTCTTCGGTAAAGAGCCACGTAAAGACGTAAACCCTGATGAAGCAGTTGCAATGGGTGCTGCGATTCAAGGTGCGGTACTTTCAGGTGACAAAACTGACGTACTTCTACTTGACGTTACTCCGCTGACACTTGGTATCGAAACCATGGGTGGCGTGTTAACAGCAATCATCGAGAAAAACACCACGATTCCTGCGAAGAAATCTCAAGTGTTCTCGACTGCTGCTGACAACCAGCCTGCTGTAGACATTTCTGTGTTCCAGGGTGAACGTAAAATGGCGCAGCAAAACAAATTGTTGGGTAACTTCCAATTGGGCGATATCCCACCGGCTCCACGTGGTGTGCCACAAATTGAAGTATCTTTCGATATCAACGCTGATGGTATCTTGAAAGTATCTGCAAAAGACAAGAGCACGGGTAAAGAGCAATCGATCCAGATTAAAGCAAACTCAGGTTTGTCTGATGCTGAAATCGAAGCAATGATCCGTGATGCTGAAGCGAATGCTGAAGAAGATCGCAAATTCGAAGAATTAGCGAAAGCACGTAACGAAGCGGATGCGTTAGTTTCTTCTGCTCAAAAAGCAGTGAAAGATTTGGGCGAGCAAGTGACTGCAGACGAAAAAACTGCAATTGAAACTGCGGTTTCTGAGCTTGAAGCATCAACTAAAGAAAATGATGTTGAAGAAATCAAAGCGAAAACTGAAGCGCTTCAAAACATCATCATGCCGATCACTCAGCGTGCCTATGAAGCAGCTCAAGGCCAAGGCGGTGCGCAAGGGTTTGATCCGAACGCATTCGGTGGTGACGCTGGTCAACAACAGCAAAAAGCGGACGACGGCGTTGTAGATGCTGAGTTCACTGAAGTAAAAGATGACAAAAAATAATTTGTCGCTTTAACTGAAAAACCGCGCAATAGCGCGGTTTTTTTATGTCCAAATTTTAAAGCATGAAGGTAAAATGACTAAAAATGGATCGTATGTTCAAGTAAAGCTGTTTAAGCTAAATCCAACATGAAACGACCATCAACCCTGAAAATTCTGATTTTGCGGCCTTTCAGCAATGGGTTAAAGCCATGTTATTGCTACAGGAACGCCACACTTGTCGACTGTATGCCAAATCCGGCCGGGGTATGGAGCTGGAAGCGCAAGTTGGCTGACGCACGGGCTGGATCGAAACACCACAGGCTGACATCGTGGCCTTTTCCCTGAATATGCAGATGCACAGTCATATGGATCCGGCGATTCGCCTGGACATTTTACAGCAAACCTTGGCCGAATTAGGACTTTATCCAAAAGCTGAGCAGGAAGGCAAATAAGCATGGGAAATGCCTTAAAATTAAGCTATATTTTTTAAAAATAAGCATCTCAATAGCAATATGCGCCTTCTATTTTGTCTGGTCATCGTTGGGTTAATCCTGTCTGCCTCTATGCATATGCAGACCAAAGCTCATCCACAACTGCGCTACAACTCGCTTGCAGACCGGCTCAGTCATCCTTTTGACACACGTTTACGCTTTAAGGTCGATCAGGTAGATGCAGGCTTTGGGCTGAGTAAAGAGCAAGTGATTCAACTGAGCAAAGAAGCCGTCGAGATCTGGCATCAGGGCACCCATCGCGATGATCTGCTGCTCTATGATGAAAATGCCCAGCTGAGTATTCATCTGATCTATGATCAACGGCAACAGGAATATAATGCCTTAAAGAAAGTCGAAAAACAGTTGCTGGCAGATGATGCCCAGTATCAACGTCAGGTCAAAAATCTGGAAGCATCTTATCAACATCTGGAAAGTCAACAACAACGCTTGATCCAGCAAAGAGATCAGATTAATTATGAATTTCAGAAGCTACAGCAACGACGGCATCAGCCAAATTTATCTGCCTATGAGCACGAACAATTAGAATATGAGTTTCAGGCTTTACAGCGCAAATCGGAAAATTTTAAACGGGAAGCCGAGTATCTTCAGCGACAGCAAAGTTCTTTTAACCTGAATGTTTCGCTGCATCAACATAGTCTTGAAAATCATCAACAGAATATCATTCAGGCCCAGCAACGTTTTCCTTCCCGTGAATTTCATAAAGGGGTATTTATGGGTCATCAGATTCATGTATATCAGTTTGATGCAGAAGATGATCTGCGTCTGACACTGGCTCATGAACTGGGGCACGCTTTGGGCCTGTATCATCATGATGATCCAGAGGCACTGATGTATCCGGTACTGGGAAAACAGAATCTGCAACACTTTCAGTTGCGACCTGCCGACAAGACTTTGCTGTATCACCGTTAAGTGATCAGCCTGAATTCCTTAATTAATTTAAGTGTATAAGTGTTATAAAAAACACTCTATTCGGATTTCATGTTATTGTGAACGGCTACATTGTTCAGGCCATCTTTGGAGATTCATGTGAGTTACTACCATATTTTAATTGAAGTAAATGACCACATTAGTACGATTGATGAAACGCGTGATATCGAGATCTTTGATATTGAGGATATTCAGCCACATCTTCATGCGATTTTATTGCCTTATTTCAATGAACAGCTGATTGAACTGGACGATGAGAATCTGGAATATAAAGATATTTTACATCTGGAAATCAAACAGACCCTCTTGCCGATCAATGACCTGATCGAAGAAGAGCAGCGCCTGTTGCCAAGTGATACCGATATTACCATTAGCGCTTATGAGATTTTTAATAATCGTGAGCTGAGTCAGGATGTCACATCAGTAATTTTTGACCTCTTGGAAGCGGTAAAACTGGAAAATTAAGTTTTCTTCAGATATAAAAAAGTCCTCATCAAGAGGACTTTTTTATTGTGCGCGTTTAGATCGAGAATGAAGATCCACAACCACAAGTGGTGGTCGCATTCGGGTTCTGCACCACAAAGCGTGAACCTTCCAGACCTTCTAAATAATCTACAACGGAACCGACCAGATATTGATAGCTGAGTGAATCGACCAGTACTTTCACATCGCCGTTGGCAAATTCTGCATCATCTTCATTCTGACTTTCGGCAAAGTTAAAGCCATAAGAGAAACCTGAACAGCCGCCACCGGTAACATACACACGGAGCATTAAGTCTTGGTTACCTTCACTGTCACGCAACTGGCGTACTTTATTTGCGGCATTGTCGGTGAGCACAAGCGCTTGGGCATTCATGGCGGATTCCTCTGTTGAATGGAATGTCTTTAAAAAGAAAAGACCATATCGAAGTATAACACACTCAATATATGGTCAGTCTCTACAGATTAAAAGTCAAATCAGAGTAATTTTATCAGGATTATTTGTAGTTCTCATCCTGTAAGGCACATTCGAAGTTTTGCGGGTTCTGCTTACAACGGAATTGCCACAGCAGTTTCATCATGCGTTTATCATATACGCCGCGTTTGGTCAGGTCGATTCTGGAATCGCGCATCATTTTCTGATAGCCCGGTTTATCTGCAGCCGGAATATCCATCCAGTATTTTGCAGGAATATCGGCTTTCATTTTGCCCAGAATACCAAAAGCGCGCGGCAACTGGCTTCTCACCCATTCACGTGATTTTTGACCATAACCCGCCGGGAATTTATCGGGACGGATAATGATATTACCGGTCACTTGCAACACCGGATAATTCACAATCGCACCTTTTGTACCTAAGCCTTTGTGTAATTCTAGCGGCTTAAATACCGCAGCGGGTGCGCCAATGATATCAACCTGACCATTGTTAAACTTGGCGCCAAAGTTGGTGACATCGGCACTGACGGCTTGAGCACCAACCTGCTGCACCATGATTTTTTGTGCTTCATCATAGTCGAGTACCGCAATTTTTTTACCTGCGGCTTTGGCCACGGTATTAATACTACGGTCATTGACCAACAGAAAAGCATCACCGACAGGAATCACCCCCACCACTTCATATTTGCCATTGAGCATATGTTTGGCAAAAGTCGGACTCGCCAGACCCTGCATCACTTTAACGGCCAGATTCAGATCTGGAATCGCCCCGATAGCATCGAGTGAGCCGGTAAAGCTGTTAAACTGACGTCCGCGCATTCCAGTGACACTAATCCCATCACATTTTCCAGCCTTAAAATCTTCTGCAACCACGGCTTCATTGGTATTCACTCTAAGCTCGATATCAGCGCCCCAGTTTTTCGCTGCCAGCTGATAATCTTTCATGACGCTATACACATCGCCATTTTTGCCCACCAGATCAAATACGCACATCACCTGTTTGGCCTGTACCAGACCTGAAACAGTAAATGTCGCTGCGGCCAATGCCAGTATTTTCCATCTTCTTTGCATCATCCTAATGTCCTTATACCTTGTTTTTGTTATTGCGATTTCAGCCGCATCTAATTGTTTTTATATTAATCATAAGAAATCAATCTTTAGATCAAGCTTAAGCTATTTAATCAGCTGTACAATGGCTGATCTGCCTCAGTTCAACCACAAAAAAAGCTTAGACTCAGCTAAGCTTTTTCTTTAAAAATCAAATTACTCACCCGGAAGTGAACACTCAAAATTGGCTTTGTCGACAGAACAGCGCGCGCGTTTTAACACTGACATCATGCCAGCATCATAGATTCCGCGTTTGGTCATGTCCATACGGCCATCACGTAACATTTTCTGATACTTGGTTCTATCTTCCACGCTCAGATTCATTTTATATTTCGACGGAATTCCGGCTTCCAGACGGCCGATCATGGCCATACTTTTTGGCAGGTTTTTGATAAACCAGTCACGCGATTTTTGCCCAAAACCTGCCGGGAATTTTTCCGGGCGAATGACAAAATCGGACGTCACATGCAGCACCGGGAAATTAAACATCGCGCCGTTATTGCTAAGGCCTTTATAAATCTCTAGCGGTTTATAAGCATAGGCTGGTGCCCCCACCATATCCACCTGACCATTGTTAAATTTGGCCACAAAATTGGATACATCGGAAATCACGGCCTGGGCACCGACACGCTGCACCATAATTTTCTGGGCATCGTCATAGCCCAATACCGCGAATTTTTTACCTGCGGCTTTTTCGATCGAGTTAATATTTTTGTCACGGACAAAGATGAACGCCGAACCAAGTGGTGCAATCCCGGCAATTTCGTATTTTTTACCACCCAGATTAGTCACCATTTTGCTGGCATTGCGTTTGTCCAGCGCAAAACTAATGGCTCGCTGTGCAATTGCATTGCTCGGTGCACCGCCCAGTGCATCGATAGAACCGGCAAATTTATTGTATTGACGGGCGCGCATGGCAGTCATAAATACGCCATCACATTTTCCGGCTTTAAAATCATTGTCGGCAACAGCTTCATCTTGGCGGGCAATCAGATTGATTTCTGCGCCCCAGCCTTTTGCAGCCAGTGCCCATTCTTGCGCCATCTGGAAAGACTCACCCGATTTACCCAGTAAGTCAAACACGCAGATATCGACTTTTTCTGCATGCACTGCATTGGCAAAACCAAATGTAGAAAGTGCAGCCAATGATAAGAGTGCTTTTTTCATTGTATTATCCTTTGGAATCTTGTTATTCGCTGAGTGTCCGTACACGGAACAAATATTAAGCAAGTTTAATTAAAAAAAATAGAGCATTTACTCCATTTAAAACCCGTGTTTTGGCCTATAAAGATAAATCAGCGTATGTTCTAAATATTATTTTATAAAATATTTTTAAATATCAATTTCTTAATATTTAATAGAAGTTTCGTATCATTACATTTAATCCGTGAGAGTTACAAAGATATACATCATTTGAATTTTATTCGCCACTAATTGAACACTCAAAATTGGTTCTTTCGACGGTACAGCGGGCACGCTTCAATACCGTCATCATGCCGGGATCATAAATCCCCTGCCGGGTTAAATCGATGCGGCCTTCGCGCAGAATCTTCTGATAGGCAATGCGATCTTCACGGCTTAAGTTCAGCTTATATTTATTGGGAATTTCCGCTTCCATACGTTTCACCATGGCAAAACTGCGCGGCAACTGTTTCACAAACCAGTCTCTGGATTGTACTGCGAAAGAGTCAGGAAATTTATCCTGCCGGATGATCAGGTCGGCAGTGACATTGATTACTGGAAAATTAATCATGGCGCCTTTATTGCCCAGACCTTTTTCTAATTCAAGCGGTTTAAAGGCATAAGCCGGTGCAGCCACAATATCAACTTCGCCCTGATTAAACTTACGGATAAAATTGGAAATTTCCGACATTACCGGCACGGCTTCAATCCGGTTGACCATAATTTTCTGGGCATAGTCATAATGCAGCACGGCAAATTTCTTGCCTTTTACCTGTTCCAGTTTATTCAGCTCGCGATCACGGACAAAAATATAAGCCGGGCCAATCTGCCCGATCCCAGCCACTTCAAATTTTTCTTTGCCAATCTGGGTGATCAGGCGCTTGCTGTTGCGTTTGTCCAGTACATAACTGATGGCTTTCATGGCAATGTCATTATTTGGCACACCACCAATCGCATCAATCGAGCCGGCGAATTTGTTATAGGCGCGGGCCCGCATAGAGGTCATATAGAAGCCATCGCATTTGCCGGCCTTGGCATCCTGATCCACTTTGGCTTCGTCCTGATAGGCAGTCAATTGAACATCAGTATTCCAGGCTTTTGCAGCTAAAGCCCATTCCTCCATTAATTTAAAAGATTCGCCAGACTTGCCCAGCAAATCAAAAACACAGACATTTACTTTGGCATGACTTGAAGTCGATGCCAGTAGACCCAGTGTAGATAAAACTAAAAATCCCTTTTTCATTTTTATTTTACTCTATCATATTTTTTGCTCGATCAGCTTCTACTATAAACAACTGTTAATGCTGAAAATAGAGCTTATACTCAACTTATGCGTCCATAATATATAAATTCACAGTATTTAAAAGCTGGCTCATTTCAGTAAAAGTCGCAAGATTTTTCATTTTCACAAGGCTTTCCTTTAGAATAGGCGCATCTTATTTCTTAGCTTTGATTTCTCAATGATTCAGTTAGACCAGTTATCTATACGTCGCGGTGGACGTGTTTTATTTCAAAAAGCGTCGATGCAGTTACACCCAGGATGGAAAATTGGCCTAACCGGTGTCAATGGTGCCGGGAAATCGACCCTGTTTTCAGCCTTACTGGGCGGCATGGAGTCAGACACCGGTTCGTTGACCCGTCCTGCGGTATGGACCGTGGCGCATATGGCACAGGAAATCAAAGCGCTGAATATGAAAGCCATTGATTTCGTCTTGTCGGGCGATGAAGAATACTGGGATATTCAGCAGAAACTGGAGCAGCCAGATCAGCTGGATGATGCAGAACTGGCGCATTTATATGGCCGTTTTGATGAAATTTCAGGTTATTCTGCGCCGGCCAAAGCTTCGCAACTGATGGCCGGTCTGGGCTTTTTTGAACATCAATCCCAACTGGATGTGTCCAGTTTTTCTGGTGGCTGGCGCATGCGCCTGAATCTGGCGCGTACCCTGATGAGCCGTTCCGATTTACTCCTTCTTGATGAACCGACCAACCATTTAGACCTGGATGCCATTCTCTGGCTCGAAGACTGGCTGAAAGCCTATGAAGGTACGCTGGTGCTGATTTCGCATGACCGGGATTTTCTCGATGCGATTACCGACCATATTTTACATATTGAAAATCAGGAACTGATTTTATATACCGGTAACTACTCGACCTTCGAGCGTACCCGCAGTGAACGTCTGGCGCAGCAGCAACAGGCTTATGAAAAGCAGCTGGAAACCCGCGCACATCTGCAAAAATATATTGACCGTTTTAAAGCGCAAGCCACCAAAGCCAAGCAGGCACAGAGCCGGATCAAACAGCTGGAGCGTATGCAGGAACTGTCTGCTGCCCATGTTGATACACCATTTACCTTCAGTTTCCGTGAACCGACCAAAATGAGTTCGCCTTTATTGCAACTGGAACATGCCGATATTGGTTATGGTGACAAGCTGATTGTCACCAATGTCAATTTACAGATCACACCAAGCAGCCGGATTGGTTTACTCGGGATGAATGGTGCCGGTAAATCTACCCTAATTAAATCGCTGGTCGGTGATTTAAAATTGCTTCAGGGTCTGCGCAAAGACTCGGAACTGCTCAATATTGGCTACTTTGCCCAACACCAAATGGATGCACTGGATGGCAATGCCAGCCCGATGTTACAGCTGGCCCGTATTGCCGATAAAAAAATCAGTGAAGCCAGCCTGCGTTCTTTCCTGGGCAGTTTTGGTTTTAGCGGCGAACGCATGGATACGCCGAGTGAAAGTTTCTCGGGCGGTGAACGTGCCCGTCTGGCTCTGGCATTGATTGTCTGGCAGCGTCCAAACGTGTTGATTCTGGATGAACCGACCAACCATTTAGACCTGGATATGCGTCATGCATTGACCATGGCCTTGCAGGATTTTGAAGGTGCTGTGGTGCTGGTGTCGCATGAACGCCAGCTGATTGCCAGTGTCTGTGATGAATTGCTGCTGGTACATAATGGTCAATGCTGTGAATTTGACGGTGATCTGACCGCTTATGCCGATTGGTTACGTCAGGCCCGCATTGAGATGATCAAAAACGGGCAGAAGCCAGCCGAGCCGGTGAAATCTCAGGTCGAAGTCAAAGCAACCATTTCCAAACTGGACAAAGAAGCACAGCGTAAGGAAGCGGCACGCCAACGAGAACTGAGCCGCCCGATTCGTAAAAATATCGAAAAATGTGAAACACAGATTTCAAAGGTTACGCCGCGTCTGGCTGAAATTGAAAGCTTGCTCGGAGATAGTGCTTTATATGATGCCTCACGTAAAAATGATTTGCTCAAACTGATGAATGAGCAAACTGAGCTGAAAGCCAAACTGGAAACAGCCGAAGAACAGATGCTGGAACTGATGATGGAACTGGAAAGTCTGGAGCAGTCCTTCTAACACTATTTCAACACCCCCATTATCTGAGAGATGAGTAACAAGCGTTATTCATCTCTTTTTTTTATTAAAACCACCCATTTTTAATATTTTCCTCCTGCTTTTCATCTCCGTGTAGTTCCTTGCTATTCTTGAGTACTGCATCTCTTCTTCAAAACTTGACACATTTTGTCGTGAATTACGCAAGTGCCATATAAGTTTATTTTTTAAACAGTGGAGTGGCTTTTTTCATACATTAATTTACAGCGTCAGCTTGCATCCTAAGGCTCTAATACAAGTGTTTTTTAATTTTCGGCAGCCTTGATTCGAGTCTGTTTAATGTTGAACTAGAGAGAGGAAATCCGCATGCGTGCTCTTACTTATCACGGTACTCGCGATGTACGAGTTGAATCTGTTCCTGATCCAGTCATTCAGGAAGCAGATGATGTCATTCTCAGAGTAACGGCTACTGCTATCTGTGGCTCAGACCTGCATCTTTATCGTGGGAAAATTCCCGCAACCGAACAGGGTGATATTTTCGGTCATGAATTTATGGGGGTGGTCGAAGAAGTCGGTCCTGAAGTCACTTCAGTAAAAAAAGGCGATCGGGTGATTATTCCCTTTGTGATTGCATGTGGCCACTGTTTTTTCTGTGAACACGAGCTGATGGCTGCCTGTGAAAATACCAATAGCGGACGTGGTGCGATTATCAATAAAAAACAGATTCCACCAGGTGCCGCCCTGTTTGGTTATAGCCATCTGTATGGCGGTGTACCAGGCGGTCAGGCCGAATATGTGCGGATTCCCAAAGGCAATGTCGGACCGTTTAAGGTTCCCGGTTCCCTGCCTGATGAAAAAGTATTGTTTCTGACCGATATTTTACCCACAGCCTGGCAAGCTGTGACCAATGCCCAGATTGGCCGAGGTTCCAGTGTCGCCATTTATGGAGCTGGGCCGGTCGGTCTGCTGGCTGCGGCCTGCGCACGCATGCTTGGTGCCGAACAGATCTTTATGGTCGATCACCATCCTTATCGCTTGCGTTTTGCTCATCAAACTTATGGGGCGATTCCGGTCAATTTTGATGACGTGGATGCAGCCGAATTCATCATTCAAAATACGGCAGGTTATCGTGGTGTCGATGCGGTGATTGATGCGGTGGGTTTTGAGGCCAAAGGGAGTATGCTGGAAACGGTAATGACCAATCTAAAACTGGAAGGTTCGAGTGGTTCTGCGCTAAGACAATGTATTGCGGCGGTGCGCCGTGGCGGTGTGGTCAGTGTGCCGGGGGTTTATGCCGGTCCAATTCACGGTTTCCTGTTTGGTGATGCCTTCGATAAAGGCCTAACCTTTAAAATGGGACAAACCCATGTGCACAAGTTCCTGCCACAATTACTGGAACATATTGAAAATGGTGATCTTTCGCCAGACCTGATTATTACCCATCGCATGAAACTGGAAGATGCTGCTGAAGGTTATCGCATTTTCGATAAACGTGAAGAAGACTGCCGCAAGATTATCCTGACACCATAAAAATTTAAGCAATAAGAAAGCGCCGTCAGGCGCTTTTTTTGTTTTTTACAGCATTTGATGAATTGTATTTTTTCTATTTTCAATCCACAAAATTTTGATGTCCTTTTCTGTTTTTTCTAAACATCATGCATAGCATGATTGTCACAATGAGATTTAGCACTCAGCCAGAAAATACAAACCTCAAGAAGGAATAAAAACAATAACACGATGATTTTAAATTAAAAAATGAAAATTCACTTGATTGTTAAATTAATTATGTAGTTTAACTACACCCTCTATTTTTCAATCAAAATATGTTTCACGCTCATTATTAAATAAAACTACAATAGATATATAAGTAATTAATTTTAAAAGTATTTATAGTTTTCAATAAAAATAGCTGCTCAAGCATGCTGACGAGTAGCTATTGATTTTGCAGGGTTGTATAACAGAGGAAATATAACTCTAAATAGCACTTTAAATTCAAAACGCCATTTTAAATTCAAAAGCACTTGTCCACAAGCCAAATATTTTAAATTTAAAACCAGAAATTAACTAGAGAGGGAGTTGGTTTGTGGATAAATACAATCTTATTCACATAACTAATTAGGGATAACTTTGTAGTTATCCACATACTTGATCATATTTAGAGCAGACCTTAAAATAATCCTATTCACATATTATTTGAGATACGGCAGGATATTTTAATAAGCCATTCAAATAATAGAATTTAAAAAAACCAGCTTTATCATTTTGTATTTATTATTTTCCAGCTCTATCGCTCTCCACTCTTCAATTCGGCCTTCGCTACGGGTATTTTTCATACACCAACTTTGGCTTCAATGGCTTCTACACGCTATTTTGCAGCACATGTACAATTGATCCTAGTATCGATAGTTATCCTTTAAACCCTGCTAAAATCTTCATATTTATAGTGGCACAATTACTTCCCCACCATGATAAATTGCATTCATCCAGATCTCATACTTGTCTTTATATTGCTTACTTATGGATAATTTTTTAGGTCGATTAGCCACCGCTTAATTCGACTTTTTTTGCAGCTAAAATCAGCTGATCATTTGGCAGAAAAGCACGACCTAGGTTGGAATGCTTCTAAAATAATTCAGATGATATTCGCATAAATTTTGCATCAAAAAAGCGCCTCGAAAGGCGCTTTTTAAAATCATCTTAATCAGGTATCAATGTCTGCATTCAAGGCATTTTCTTCAATGAAGGCACGACGTGGTTCCACATCATCGCCCATCAGACAAGAGAACATGCGGTCTGCTTCAATCGCATCGGTGACTGTCACTTGCAGCATGTTACGGTTATCCGGATCCATGGTGGTTTCCCACAACTGTTCCGCATTCATCTCACCCAGACCTTTATAACGCTGGATCATCATACCGCGACGCGAGTCAGACAGAATATGCTGCCAAACCTGATGAAAATTGTTCACGTTAATCTTACGATCACCCTTTTGTAAATAAGCACCTTCTTCAAGCAGGCTGAACCAGCTCTTCGAATTCTTTAATAAACGTGCATATTCACTTGAACCTAAAAGCACAGAGTCTAATAGATAACTATGTGGCAGGTTATGCACATAGATGGTGATTCTTGGTAACCAGCTTTGAGTTTTCTGGCCATCTGCCAGTTCTTTCTCGAAAGATTCCAGCGTTAATTCTGGACGTAGCGTCGGCTGAATGGCTTCAATCGCTGCACGCAGGTTTTCACCCCAAGTTTCGACATAACTTTTATCTTCAAGCTGATCGAGTTTAAAGGCGTCCAGCGACAGCAAAGCATCGAGCAAGCTCGCCGGATAACGCTGGGTTAAACGGGCCAAGCTCTTCTGTGAGGTTTGATAATCGGCAATCACCCTTGCCAGTGCTTCACCACGAATCGCAGGTGCTTCAGCACTGATATGCAGTTCTAGCTCGTCAATGGCATTGGAAATCAGGTAAGTTTCCAGTGCATCGTTATCTTTGATGTACTGTTCCTGCTTGCCTTTTTTCAGCTTGTAGAGTGGTGGCTGGGCGATATAGATATGACCACGCTCGACCAGTTCCGGCATCTGACGGAAGAAGAAGGTCAACAGCAGCGTACGAATGTGCGAACCATCGACGTCAGCATCGGTCATGATAATGATTTTATGGTAACGCAATTTGTCCGGGTTATATTCTTCACGACCAATACCACAGCCAAGTGCAGTAATCAGTGTGCCGACTTCCGCAGAGGAAATCATCCGGTCGAAACGCGCACGCTCTACGTTCAGAATCTTACCTTTCAGCGGCAAAATCGCCTGCATTTTACGGTTACGGCCTTGCTTCGCAGATCCACCCGCAGAGTCACCCTCGACCAGATACAGTTCAGACAAGGCTGGATCTTTTTCCTGACAATCGGCCAATTTACCTGGAAGACCGGCAATATCCAGTGCGCTCTTGCGACGGGTCATTTCACGGGCTTTACGCGCTGCATCACGGGCACGTGCGGCATCAATAATTTTGCCGGCAATCGATTTCGCTGCTTGTGGATTTTCTAAAAGATATTCAGAAAATGCCTTGTTCATGGCCTGCTCAACCGCAGTTTTTACTTCACTCGACACCAGTTTTTCTTTGGTCTGCGAAGAGAATTTTGGATCAGGCACTTTCACCGAGACGATCGCGGTTAAACCTTCACGCGCATCATCCCCCGAGACTGCAACTTTTTCCTTTTTCAGGATATTTTCGCTGTCCATGTAGTTATTTAAACCACGGGTCAGTGCAGCACGGAAACCGGCCAAATGTGTACCACCATCCTTTTGCGGGATGTTATTGGTAAAGCAGCGTACGTTTTCCTGATAAGAATCATTCCACTGTAATGCCACTTCTACCGTAATGCCGGTATCGGGCTGTGCAGTAGTGAAATGGAAAATATCGTTCAGATGCGTTTTGCCTTCGTTAATGTATTTAACGAACTCAGATAAACCACCTTCATAGTCATAGATATTTTCAAGGTTGACGCGCTCATCACGAAGTACAATGCGTACACCTGCGTTCAGAAACGATAGTTCACGCAAACGACGCGCCAGAATATCGACATTGAATATGGTTTGGCTAAAAGTTTCAGCACTTGGGTAAAAACGTACAGTGGTACCTGACGTTTCGGTTGTCCCTGTTTCACGTAATTTATAAACAGGATCACCATGACGGTATTCCTGTTCATAGGTTTTACCTGCACGACTGATGTTCAACAGTAGTTTTTCAGAGAGCGCGTTGACCACAGACACACCTACGCCATGCAAACCGCCTGAGACCTTGTAACTGTTGTCATCAAACTTACCGCCGGCATGCAGAATGGTCAAAATCACCTCTGCCGCAGACACGCCTTCTTCAGGGTGAATATCGGTTGGAATACCACGACCGTTGTCAGAAACTGAAACCGATTCATCTTCATGAATAGTCACTATAATTTCATCACAGTGGCCTGCCAAGGCTTCATCAATCGAGTTATCGACTACTTCGAACACCATGTGGTGCAAGCCTGTGCCATCGTCTGTGTCACCAATGTACATGCCCGGACGCTTACGTACTGCGTCTAAACCACGTAATACCTTGATGCTAGAGGAATCATAAGCCTTTTCAATGGTTTGTTCTGTTTGAGAAGCAGCTTGATCTTCTGAACTCATGGTTTCTCCCTAGTGAAAAATAGGTCTATCCCAAGATGGGTAAAACTAAAAAAATACTATTGCACAACAACCTGAACTGTACCGTTTTCAACATTGAATAACTGATATGAGATAGACAAATCATGTAAGTGCTTTTGTACTGATTCATGGTCTAAGGTGGTAATAAAAACTTGACTACCAAGTTGGCTCAATCGCTCAATTAAACGTTGTTGTGCGGTTAAATCTAATTCTGCTGTCACATCATCTAATAATACCACAGTTTCCTTATTACAAGAATGCAGCATTGCGATTTGCGACAGTTTTAACGCCATCATCAGCAGCTTTTTTTGCCCGCGTGACAGGATCACATCAGCATCCCCCAGAGGGGTTTTCAGACGCAAATCTGCGCGATGTGGACCGTATTCTGTATAACGTCTTTCCAGATCTTTTGCATGCTGATTGGTCAGATCATTCAGCAGGCCGGTTTCACTATGAAACCCCGGACTGTATTCCAGACTGATCTGCAGATCAGGCAATAGCTGCTTTAGATCATCTTCAAAAAAGGACTTCCACTGTTCCACGATACCCGCACGTTGCGAATGCAGAAGTTCACCATACTCACTCAGCATCTGGTTCCAAGGCTCCAGATCGGACAGACTCAAGAAACGTTTGCTTTTGAGCAAACTATTGCGCTGCTTCAAAGCACGCGAATAATATTGCCAGGCATGATAAAACTCAGGTTCCACGTGGAACATTAACCAGTCTAAAAGTTGACGTCGTGGCTTGGCACCATGATCAATAATATCGGTACTTTGTGGGTCAATCAGCTGCAAAGGCAATAGCTTGGCGAGTTGGCCCTGCGTTGCCACCAGATCACCATTGACCTTAATCAGCTGTTCCCCGCTGGCCATTTTTTGCATGCCGATTTTTTCGGTCGCGGACTGTGCAAACACAATCGCGTCTTGTGCGCCATGCTGAATATAATTTTTCGGGATATGGGTACGGAAAGAACGACCGGCAGCTAGCAAATGAATCGCCTCTAAAATCGAGGTTTTACCTGAACCATTTTGGCCATAAAAAACATTAAACGGCTGCAATCTGTGGAGAGCAACCGTCTTTAAATTCCGTACACGCTCAATATGTAAACGCGTAATATGCATGTCTTATACGAGTATCAATAGCCGCGACTTAAACACGCATCGGCATGACGACATAAGTTTGATCGGTATGTGCCGGGTCTTGTACTAACACAGACTGATTGGCTTCAGTCATGGTCATGGAGACATCATCACCATCCAGCACACCCAGCACCTCAATCAAGTACTGCGCATTAAACGACATCTCCAGCGGTGAGTCGGCATATTGAATGGCTAAGTCTTCAATCGCCTCATCCTGTTCCGGGTTATTGGCGCGAAGTTGCAGGGAATCGGCATTAAAATTCAGGAACACGCCACGGAGTTTTTCATTACTTAAAATCGCGACACGCTGCAAAGACTGCTTGAACACATCATGCGCAATCATCACGATTTTGTCACCGCCACGTGGAATCACACGACGATAATCCGGGAATTTACCATCAATCAGTTTGGTGGTGAAACGCACGGTAATATCGGCCTGTTCCTTGTCACGGCTTGGCATATTGATGGTCACATTCAGCAGTTCACGACCAATCAGCAAAGATAACTGCTCATCTTCAACACTGAGCAGACGCTGTAATTCCGCCACGGCTTTACGTGGCACAATCGCTTGAATCGGCTGGGTCGCAGTAGATTGAGCCGCAGTTTCACAAAGCGCCAGACGGTGGCCATCGGTGGTCACAGCACGCAGCTGATTGGCATCAATTTCCAGCAAAGTACCGGTCAGGTAAAAACGCACATCCTGCACCGCCATCGCAAAGGCAGTTTTCTCGAATAAACGCTTCAGCTCACGCTGGGTAACAGTTACTTGCGTACCTTGGGTGTTTTCAGTATTCAGTAATGGATAATCATCAGCAGGCAAGGTACCCAGCACAAAACGGCTGTTACCTGATTTGAGAATGCAGCGCTGATCTTCAGTAATATGCAAATCCACCAATGCCGCTGAAGGAAGTGACTTACAGATATCAATCAGCTTACGCGCCGGAACTGTGGTTTCCCCGGCCTGCAAACATGCACCTTCAGCCAGTGCGGTACTGGCCACCAGTTCAACCTCAAGGTCGGAACCGGTCACCGTTAATGCCTGGGCAGTCACCTGAATTTTCAGGTTAGATAAAATATTTAAGGTATGGCGACGTTCAACCGCTCCTACGACATGTGAGAGAACATTCAGTAAGCTTTCTTTCGCGATTTTTAAACGCACGGTGCATTCCTCTAAAGCTGAAGATTAATATAGAAAAAGTGAATTTTTAACGGTTTACTATGCGGCAAAAGCAGCCGCATAGCAAGAATAGAATTTGAGCGATTTAGGTCAACTTTGCAACAGACGTTGCAGGTTTTTATAGTCTTCGTTAAAGATTGGATCTTCCTCACGCAGGCTCTGCACTTTCTCGCAGGCATGCATCACGGTACTGTGATCACGACCACCAAAAGCCATGCCAATTTCTGGAAAACTGTCGCCGGTCAGTTCACGTGCCAGACCCATCGCCAGCTGACGTGGACGGGCATAAATTCGGGTGCGTTTCGGTCCGACAATCTCTTTTAAGGGAATACGGAAATATTCACTGACCACACGCTGAATATTTTCAGTACTGATGGTGCGGGCACGAATCGCCAGCACATCTTTTAAGGATTCACGCACCACATCCAGATCAATCGATGTGCCTTTAAAACGTGAAATTGCCACCACTTTGTTTAGCGCACCTTCTAGTTCACGCACGTTGGCCACCACCTGCTGCGCAATAAACAGGGCACAGTTACGCGGTAAATCCACCTGATTGCTTTCGGCTTTTCTTAATAAAATTTCAATCCGGGTTTCAATATCCGGTGGTTCAACCCCGACCGACAAGCCCCAGGAAAACCGTGAAACTAAACGTGGATCCAGTTCAGTCAGTTCTTTTGGATAGCGGTCCGAGGTCAGAATAATCTGCTTAGATTCATCTAAAAGTGCGTTAAAGGTGTAGAAAAATTCTACCAGGCTGGCTTCTTTACCGGCCAGTAAATGGATGTCATCGACCAGTAACAAATCCAGAGAACGGCAGTTTTTCTTAAATTCTTCCACTTTGCCTTGCTGCAAAGAACTAACAAAATCTTGTACAAAGCTTTCCGCGGTCATGTACATCACCCGTGCATTCGGCTTGGCCTGCAACAGTGCATTGCCCACGGCCTGCATCAAGTGAGTTTTACCCAGACCGGTCGGCCCATATAAAAATAAGGGATTATGCTGTGAAGCACCGAGTTGGGTCAGTACCTTGCGACAGGTTTCTGCTGCCATCTGGTTAGAACGGCCTTCGACAAACAGCGAGAAAGTAAATAACGGATTGAGCTGACGTCTACGGCTATTTTTAACCGTATCTTCTTTTTCTTTTTTCGGTTTTTGTACCGGCATTGGGGTTGAAGTCAACGCCGCGGTGGTGGTCGCTGGCTGTTCACTGGCCGATAAAATCGCACCAGGACGTGAATCGACCAAAATTTCGACCTTGCGTACCCGTCCTTCAGACAGCTGTTCGGCCAGAATCGTAATCAGTTCCAGATGATGCTCTTGAATGTAACGCGTCCAGTAAGGATTAGGTGCATACAAACGCAAGCTATCTTCCAGCTCTTCTGCAACCAATGGGCGAATCCACATTGTAAAGACATTTCCAGAGAGCTCTTGTCGCAGGCGATTTAAGCAGTCCGTCCAAAGCATGTGAATCCCCTATTCATTCCATTGTTCATTCAAAAAGATGACCGCGACCAAAAGCGGGTCGCCATTCTAACCAAGTTATCCACATCTGTCATGATCATTTCCACAGAAACTGTGCAAAAAGCCATCATCGTGCATAAATTTAAATTTAAAACCCGGTGTGGATAAGTTTATCCGCAAGCTGTGGATAAAATATAGCACAAAGTTATCCACAAAGTATAAAATTATTAGAAACAGTTTTATCCACAACATAAATGTATGTTTAGTTAAATAAAAAGTAGCTTATCCATAGAAAAAGTGCTCCCTAATAATAATAAACTTAAATTTATAAATTTGAATTTATTTATAAGCTTTGAGTTTTCTGTGGATAAATCGAGAGACTACGAATTTAAATTCAAAAACAGAATCTTGCTTTTAAAACCCTGGATGGATTGTGGATAACTTTGTTGATAGAGTTGTTTATAAGTTATATATCTATGTATAACAATAATTTAATCTGTGGTTAAGTATAATTTAGTCATTTTAGCAACAGTTTTTTTGAAAACTCGTATAAAAATCTTTTTTAAGTTTATTTGAAAAGAAAAGTGCTTTTGCATTGACAGCTCAAGCAATGAGCACTAAAATCGCGGACCTTCATAGAAAGATCATTTTTTGGAGTTTCAATATGAAACGTACATTCCAACCATCTGAATTAAAGCGTAAGCGTGTTCATGGTTTCCGTGCTCGTATGGCTACTAAAGCTGGTCGTCAAGTATTAGCTCGCCGTCGTGCAAAAGGTCGTCATAGCTTAACTGTTTAATCAGTTACGCTAAGACGATTTTGGGTGTTATGACAAAACTTTATAGTTTTGGTACAGAGTTGCGATTACGCTGTGCCGCCGATTATAAAGGTGTGTTTGATGGTGCGCTTTTTAAAGTGCATCAGCCCCATTTCTTATTTCTTGCAAAACATTCCGAACTGCCAAATAGCCGTTTGGGTTTAGTTGTTGCTAAGAAGAAAGTGCGCCGAGCACACGAACGAAATAGAGTAAAACGACTTGCTCGCGAAAGTTTTCGCCTGCATCAACAGCAATTAGATGACTTAGACATTGTAATCATGCCAAAAATTGGTGTGGAAGCAGTGCCTAATGCAGAATTGCATCAGCAATTACAATTTGCTTGGCAAAAACTGAACCGTCTTGCCAAAAAGCATACAAAAATAGCCCCCTCCCCACAAAAGTAGAGTAGGCCAATGGTACGTTTACTACATTGGTTGATACGTTTCTATCAGATTGCGATCAGTCCTTTATTGGGGCCGCGCTGTCGTTATATTCCAACTTGTTCTCAATATTCCTTGGAAGCAGTCCAGATACATGGGGCTGGACGTGGAGTGTGGCTGGCTACTAAGCGTATTTGCCGTTGTCATCCGTGGGGGGGCTCGGGATATGATCCTGTTCCCTCTAAAGCGATTCGTTTTATTTCATTTCAGCAAATAGATTCTCAAACGCTTCACGTTGCTGTACCCTTTCGTGATCGTTTATTGAACCAAAATCACTCTCACCACTTGGGGTAATACATATGCAACAATGGGCCAGGATTGCAATTCTCGGAGCCATGTTTGTTGTCGCATATTTGCTCATTTTGGCGTGGCAAAAAGATTATGGAAATGCTGAAACCAAACCGCAGCCAGAAACTGCTGTTGTTTCGCATGACGTATCTGCAGATTTGCCAAATGCTCAGACGGCTACAGTTGCCTCTGATCTGCCACAAGCGAATATGCCAGCGCAGCAAGCCACGGATGCCACAGCACCTGTAAGTCAGCAGCTTATTTCAGTACAAACTGACCTTTATCATCTTTGGATCAATCCGAAAGGTGGTGATATTGTTCGTGTTGAATTACTCAATCATGACAAAAACAAGGACAGCGATGAACCGTTCGTGATGCTGGAAAGCGATGCGAAACGTACTTATGTCGCTCAGTCTGGTCTGATCGGTCTGAATGGACCGGACAGCAGCCGTAACGGCCGTCCGACGTATGAGCTGGAAAAAACCGCTTATACCTTGGCAGACGCGAAAGCAACCAAATCTAAAGAGGGTGAAAACCTTAAAGTCTTGTCTGTACCGTTGGTATTTAAAACCGCGGATGGTGTCGAGATTATCAAAACCTTCAATTTCACTGAAGGTGAATATCCGGTTGTTGTGAACCACAAAGTGGTGAACCGCAGTGCTCAGACCTGGCAAGGTCAGATGTTTGGCCAGATCAAACGTGATAATTCAGAAGATCCGGGTAAATCAGACCAGGGTATTTTCACGCTAGGGACTTTCCTGGGCGGTGCCTGGGGTACGCCAGACGAGCAGTACAACAAGCTTAAATTTGACAACTTTGTTGAAGAAAAAGTCAGTACTGAAGCGACAGGTGGCTGGGTTGCCATGGTACAGCACTACTTTGTCAGTGCTTGGGTACCAGGTAATCTGAAGTTGACTCAGGGTAATGGTGAAGCGTATAGCGCCAAGCTTGAATCACGTAAATCAACCGATAACATGAACATTATTGGTTTTACTTCTCCAACCTTTAATGTGCCTGCAGGTACTGTGGCCGAGATTGATGCGACCTTCTATTCAGGTCCAAAAATCCAGTCAGAATTGAAGGATTTGGCCACAGGTTTAAACCAAACAGTCGATTATGGCTGGTTATGGCCAATTGCGAAGCTCTTGTTCGTGGGTCTGGAATTCTTCCATGGTTTAGTGGGTAACTGGGGCTGGGCAATTATTCTATTGACCATTCTGGTGAAACTGATTCTGTGGCCATTGTCGTCGAAGAGCTACCGCTCGATGGCGAAAATGCGTGTGATTGCTCCAGAAATGCAGCGTATGAAAGAAGAGTTTGGTGAAGACCGTATGCGCTTCTCTCAGGAAATGATGGCACTGTATAAACGTGAACAGGTCAATCCGCTTGCGGGCTGTTTACCGCTGTTATTACAAATGCCAATCTTCCTGGCTTTGTACTGGGTCTTGATGGAATCGGTTGAACTGCGTCATGCGCCATGGATGCTCTGGATTCAGGATTTATCCTCAATGGATCCATGGTTTATCCTGCCATTGTTAATGGGTCTGACGATGTATATTCAACAGTCCTTAAATCCTCAACCCACTGATCCAATGCAAGCCAAAGTCTTCAAGATTATGCCGGTGATTTTTACCGTATTCTTACTGTTCTTCCCTGCGGGCTTGGTTCTATACTGGATTGTGAACAACTTGATCACCATCCTGCAACAAGGTTTGATCAACAAGTCTGTTGCTAAAGAACGTGGCAAACGTGATGAAGCAACGCCAGTCAACTAAGTTGTAATGACGGGCTGAATAAATCCGCTTAAGATGATACTCTTAGGCGGATTTTTTTTGGCTGAACTTTTGGATTTTTTAGGTGAATTTTATGCTCAACCGAACCACGACTATTGCTGCGATTGCAACGCCACCAGGACGTGGCGGCGTTGGGGTGATTCGCCTATCGGGTCCAAAATCCTATGAAATTGCCGAAGCACTCACAAAACAACCCCTTGCCGGTGCACGCTATGCTGCCTTTCGTAAGTTTTACGATACTGCTGGTGAAATTATGGATGAAGGCTTAGCCATTTGCTTCCCGAATCCGCATTCCTTTACCGGCGAGGATGTGGTGGAGTTACAAGGTCATGGCGGTCCGGTGATTCAAAATGCCTTGCTTGCACGTTTGCTGGAACTGGGTGCGATTGCTGCCAAAGCCGGTGAGTTTTCCATGCGTGCTTTTGAAAATGGCAAGATGGACTTGGTACAGGCTGAAGCCATTGCTGACCTGATTGATGCCACTTCACAAGCAGCTGCGCGTTCTGCGGTTCGTTCCCTGCAAGGTGCATTTTCAAACAAAGTCAATACGGTGCTTGAGCAGCTGGTGCATTTACGTTTGCACGTGGAAGCCGCAATTGATTTTCCTGAAGAGGAAATTGACTTTCTGGCCGATGGCAAGATTCTGAATCTGCTCGATGGTGTGGCGACTGCGGTCACGCAAGTTCAGCAATCAGCACGTCAAGGTCAGTTATTGCGTGAAGGTTTGCAAGTGGTGATTGCCGGTAAACCGAATGCCGGTAAATCTTCATTACTGAATGCGCTGGCCGGGATTGAACGTGCGATTGTGACGGATATTGCGGGTACTACGCGTGATGTGCTGCATGAAAAAATCACCTTAAATGGCTTGCCAATTACCCTGACGGATACCGCAGGCTTGCGTGAGACCGGGGATATTGTCGAAAAAGAAGGGATTCGCCGCGCAATCAAGGAAATCGAACAGGCCGATTTGTTACTGCTGGTCTATGACCTAAGTCAAGGTGAAGATCCGCTGCAACTGGCCCAAGAATATTTTGCTGAACATATTGAAGCAAAACGCTTGATGCTGATTGGGAATAAGTGTGATCTGACTGGTGCTGAAGCTGCAATTGCTGATTTGAATGGTTTTCGGCATATCGCAGTCTCTGCCAAGCAGGAAACTGGTGTGCAAGCGCTCATAGAGGCGATTACAGCGCATGCAGGCTTCCAGCCTGAAGAAGATACCTTTATTGCGCGTACCCGTCATTTAGACGCAATGAAACGCACTCAACTGTATTTGGCTGAAGCACGTGAACAATTGGTGGTGTACAACGCCGGTGAACTGGTGGCGGAGTCCTTACGCCTAGCCCAGAATGCACTGGGGGAAATTACCGGTGACTTTAGTGCCGATGATCTGCTTGGAAAAATTTTCGGTTCGTTTTGTATTGGAAAGTAAGCAAAAAATTATGCATAAATAGCCCTCATCAGAGGAATGCCAGTCAGTTAAAAAATTGACTAGTATTTTCTTTTTTAAATTCATGATCATATTTGACAAGTAGAAAAGTCATCCGCAACTGTTTGAGGCAGGACTAGATTTAAAAATGATTGTTTCTGCGACAAATTTACTAGTCGATGGTGGCTGACGAGTTTTGCGGTGAGGAGTGTTGCTCCGCAAGATGCCTTCCTTGCGAAGCCTTGCTTCTCATTTGGGCGAAACCAAAGTAACAAATTATTTTCAAGTATTTGATTTATAAGGTGAAGACTCCGTCATGAACGACTAAAAAGTTAAAGAGTCTATTTCTAAACTCCTTAACTGATCAGCATTACCTCATCAGAGGGCTATTTTAAGCTTTTACACTGAGCTTCTGGTGGCATAACCAGAGCACGACACATAAAGCACTCATCGCCACACAGAAGCTGATCACAGCGAAATTTAATCCAAAATGGTCGGCCAAGTAACCCACCGCAAGAATCGGCACAATGGTGCCCAAATAGCCAATAAACAAGTAGGTCGACATCACCGCGGCCCGGTTTTGCAAAGTGGTTATAGCATGAATTATGCCAAAAGCCCCCATCAGGGCAAAACCATGCCCAATACCAAATAAGAGATCGCTCACGAAGAATAAGAAACTTGCCTTAAGCAATATACACAATGCAAGGCTGAGCAGGCTAATCAGCATCATGACCAAGCCGATATTCAGACATTTTTTTGCAGCGACCGCTTTGGCCAGGTATTGCACCACTGCAGATACCAGCAGAATACAGGTAATGGCGGTACCACTTACTAAAGGACCATGCCACGGTAAAATATCTTGCACAAAAGAAGGCGAAAGTGAGGCAAATAAACTAAAGGCAGCAAAGGCACTAAATGCAGTGAACCCAATGATCATAAATACAGCATGATATTGAGCCTCAGGACGCTGTAATTTGGGGGCGATACTAAAGGGCTGACGCTCAAAAGCAGGCACTTTTAACCAGAATAAGCCGATAAAACAAAGCACTGCTCCAACAATAATCGGAATATAGGGAGTCACCAGCGGGGCTTGAGAAAACTGCGCAATGACTCCCCCGATAAACGGACCCAGACCAAAGCCAATCGCAGTCAAAATAGAGACCCATTGCGGCGCAAGCTGCTTATGACTCTCCGGAATGGTCTGCATCATGCCAAGCATGGCAGAAGTCGTCATCAAACCAGAGGCAATCCCGATAATGAAACGGCCCAAAGATAAAATCAGGGCATTATTGGCAAAGACCGAAATAATCAAACCCAGACTAATAAACACGAGGCCAATTTGTAGAGTTTTTAAAAAGCCAATGCTATTGCTGGTGCGCCCCAGAAACAATAAGGTGCCCAGACAGCCAAACATATAGGCGACAAAAATATAGGTAATCTGGCTTGGGGATAAATTCCAGAGTTGTTGATAAATCGGATAGAGTGGACTCGCCAAAGCAGTACCAATCGTTCCCATGATTAAAGCCAGGCTGACCATCCAGAAGGGTCGCCAAGTGGTTATTGTTGTCATGAACATGCCGTTATAGTGTTGATCCTTGGCCAATCCATGTCAGGGCATAGCGAAGAAAAAGAAAAGTATATGCAGTGTAGAGCGGGCCAAGAAACATGGTCAAGGGCGAATCAGTAAAATATTTTAAATCAAATAGATATGTTTATATGGATTTCAATAAAATAATATATTGTTTTATAAGATATGAAATCTTAACCACAATGTAATCTCATGCAAGAATTTATTTTTGTCCGTCATTTAAGCTTCTTTTATCGCTTCTGTTCCACGTGAAACATAATGCAGTGATTAAACTTGGAATAAACAGTAACATAAATCCGTGGGTAATTTAAAAGCAGACCCATTAGAATCGAAGCATATTTTTATCTGATTCATGTAGAACATTCATGTTAAAAAAAACACTGATTATTGCTTTAAGTACATTTGTTTCAAGCTTCGCATTCGCTAATATTGATATGGTAAAAGCCAATCTGGCAAAGAATAGCCCCAATTTAAAAATCGAAAATATCCAGACCACGGAAATGAAGGGCATCTACAGTGGTTTTATGCAGGGTCAAGTGGTTTATCTGAATGAAGATGCCCAGCATCTGATTGCCGGGTCGATGTTGCGGATTCAGGATCAGCATAATCTGACCCGTGATTTGATACTAAAACAGAACAGTGTTGACTGGAAAAAATTGCCGCTTCAAGATGCTGTGAAAAGTGTAAGAGGTACGGGGAAACGTCAGATTGCGATCTTTTCTGACCCAAATTGCCCGTATTGTAAACAGCTTGAAGTAGAGTTGAAAAAACTCAAGGATGTGACGATTTATACTTTTATTCTGCCTTTAAAGCCACAATCGGTTGCGCCTTCAAAACAGGTGTATTGCGCGTCTAATCCTGCTCAGGCTTGGGAAGATCTTATCACTCAAGGTAGCCTGCCAAAATCGAAAAAAAGTTGTGCCAATCCGATTGAGCGCAATAAAAAACTGGCCCAGTCTTTGGGTGTGAATGGGACACCAGCAATTATTTTCTCGAATGGTTTTAAAGTCATGGGGGCCTATCCGGCAGAACAGATCGAACAGATTTTTAAGGAATTTTCACTATAAAGTTGAGAGATATACAAGAGCAAAAAGCACCCGACTGGGTGCTTTTACTGGAACTGCTCAGATTGAGCCAGAACCGCTTAGACCGTACGGCGTTTGGTCAGCATGTTATAAATAAACAGAATAATCACCGCACCGATCACGGAAGCAATCAGACCTGCCGCAGAATCTGCCGAATAAAGACCGAGCATACGACCAGCAAATGTAGCCAATAAGGAACCGGCAATACCTAACAGGGTCGTCATGATAAAGCCTGCCTTGTCATTACCCGGATGAATTGCACGTGCAATCAGACCCGCGATAAAACCAATGACAATCGCAACAATAATTGTCCACATAGGTATGCTCCTTATTATCATGTCTTTGTTTTTACATCATGTTTAATTATCTTGAAACAGAATAGAAAGCAAAAAAAGTTGAATCCTGAAACGAGATGTTATTTTTTGTTCCTATTTTTCTGTCTATTTGAGACATAAAAAAAGTGGCCTAAGCCACTTTTTTAAATAAACTTTAAAGACCGATTTCACCAATAAATGGCAGATGACGATACTTCTGGTCATAGTCCAGACCATAACCTACGATAAATTTATCTTCAACTTCAAAGCCCAAAAATTCGACCTTTAAATCGATTTCACGACGTGATGGTTTACTTACCAAAGTACACAGTTGAATCGAGTTTGGTTGGCGGGTTTGCAGGATTTCCAGCACCTTGCTCAAGGTATTTCCCGAGTCAATAATATCCTCAACCACCAACACGTCTTTGCCACGGATTTCGCCGTCTAAATCTTTCAGAATTTTTACATCACGCGAAGATAAGGTGCCACCGCCATAACTGGATACCGTCATGAAATCCAGTTCATGGGGTTTGGAAATCACCCGACACAAATCGGCCATAAAAATCACTGAACCACGTAATAAACCGATGAGCACAAGGTCTTTGTCACTATGGGCATAGTGTGCATCGATTTGAGCACCAAGCTCTTTGACTTTAGCTTGAATTTCTTCAGCGGAAATCATTACGCTCATTTGAACGGTCATGGGTAGATACCTAAAAAGTAAAAATAGCAAAATAAAAAAGGTGTTGACCTGCAACACCTGAATACACTGTAATTTTAATACATCCCTACTGCAGATGCACCTGTTTTGCATGCTGTAAATGTAATCATTTCTTTGCTGCCTGCGAATCCCTGCGCAGGATGAAAGTACAGGTCAGCAACATGGCAGAGACGATCAGCTAGCAATGGCGGTGCTGGGTTTTAGTCGTCTGAGCGGGTACATCGGGCTTTGACATAGACAGCTTCTCCGTAGACATAGGTCACTGCAATATTACGGTCATCGCCGAGCATGGTCAGTGCAAAAAATGCATCTTCAATATTTTTGGCTCTGCTTTGGCGTAACTGCTGTAAAGCAGTGGCATTTAGATCCAGCACCACAAAGTCCGCCTCCTTGCCGATATTAAAGTTCCCCAAACGATCGTCCAGACTTAAGGCTTTAGCACCGCCTAAGGTGGCATGATACAAGGCTTCAAAAGCAGAGAGTTTTTCTCCCTGCAATTGCTGCACTTTGTAGGCTTCATTTAAGGTCTGTAGCTGGTTAAACGAGGTGCCTGCCCCGATGTCGGTACCCAGACCAACTTTCACCTGCTTGTCCCACGCTTTCTTTAATGGGAATAAACCACTGCCCAGAAACAGGTTTGAGGTCGGACAAAAGGCAATCGCTGAATTGGTCTGCTGCATGCAATCCCACTCCTGCTCTTCCAGGTGTACACAATGTGCAAATACTGATTTTGCACCGGTTAAACCATAGTGATGATAGACATCCAGGTAGCCTTTACGTTCCGGAAATAACTCTTTGACCCAGGCAATTTCATTTTTATTTTCACTTAAATGGGTATGTACATAGACATCTGGATATTCGGCTTTGAGCTGACCTGCTTTTTCAAGTTGTTCATTGGTGGACGTCGGGGCAAAGCGAGGGGTAATGGCATACAGGTTACGGCCTTGCCCATGCCATTTCTCAATCAGCGCTTTAGAATCGGTATAAGCACTTTCTGCCGTATCCGTCAGCGCTTCCGGTGCATGTCGGTCCATCAAGACTTTACCGGCGATCAGACGCATATTTCTGCGGCTCGCCGCTGTAAACAAAGCATCTACTGATTCAGGATGTACGGTACAGAAGACCAGTGCCGTGGTGGTGCCATTTTTAAGCAATTCCTGCACAAAAAATTCGGCGATTTTTTCGCTATAGGCTGTATCTGCAAACTGGATTTCTGTTGGAAAAGTATAGGTATTTAACCATTCCAGCAGTTGTTCGCCATAGGCCCCGACCATCTCGGTTTGCGGGAAATGAATATGGGTATCGATCAATCCCGGCACAATCAGCTGTTCAGGATAATGGGCGACCTGGATATTTTCAGCTAGATGTTTCTGCCCTTCATCCCAGCTGCCAAACCATTGAATCTTGCCATCTTGCATGATGATCAGACCATCTTCTACATAGCGCACCTGGTCATCAATCTCATGTGCCTGGGCAACTGTATGCTGGATATCAAGGAAACGACCGCGGACTGCCGTTGTTGCAATCTGAGAAGACATGTTAAAACCTGTGCTTTTAATTTTTTCAATAGATTGTAACCCACTTCAGTGGATTTATAACGTGATCATGCTGACTTCATTTGCCTGAATTAAGTCGAAGCTGTGGTAAGGCAGTCGAGCAATAAAAAAAGTCCGCTCATGATTGAACGGACTTTTTTGACGCTAAAGATGATTGTCTATACAGTTATTAGAGCGTGGTTTGATTATGTTTTTTACTGTGGCGAATCGACAGGATCGCCGTGATCGTCAAGACAATCACAATAAAGCTCAGTGAAATCCAGATTGGCATATGGAATACATCCAGCATCAGCATTTTAAAGCCGATAAAGACCAGAATAATCCCGAGACCATAAGGCAGATAATGCATTTTTGATGCGGCACCCGATAACAGGAAGAACATCGCGCGCAGACCCAAAATCGCCATCAGGTTAGCAGTCAGTACAATGAAGGGATCGGTGGTCACAGCGAAAATTGCCGGAATAGAATCGACCGCAAAGATCACATCCGAGGCTTCGACCAGAATCAAAACCAGGAATAACGGCGTTGCCCACAGTAAACCATCTTTACGGATAAAGAATTTGTCACCTTCAAGTTGCGGTGTAATCCGCATACGTTTACGCAGCCATTTCAGAATCGCCATATCTTCAATATTGCTTTCTTCTTCATCCTGACCACGCAGGAATTTAAAGCCGGTATACACCAAGAAGGCACCGAAGATATATAAAATCCATGAGAATTCCTGAACGAACCAGGCGCCAATAAAAATAAAGATGGTTCTGAGGACAATCGCACCGAGTACACCGTAGAGCAGCAATTTACGTTGTAGCACGGGTGGAATGGCGAAAGCAGCGAAGATCATCAGCCAGACAAAGACGTTATCAATTGCCAGGGATTTTTCCAGCAGATAACCGGCGAAGTATTCCATGACCTTGGCATTGGCAATTGCAGTACCTGCGGTCTGCTCCAGATAGAGCCATAAACCGCCACCAAATAAAGTCGCGATACTGACCCAGGCAATACTCCAGTAGGCCGCAGTCCGGACTTTGACCTCCTGGCCATGCTGATGTTTAAAGCCGACGAAATCGATGATCAGCATGACTGCGACAATCGCGAAAAAGACAAGATACAGCCACAGCGTACCAATTGTTTCCATGTGAATTCTCCACATCTGACAATCGGCCATAAAAAAACCTTGACCTGTTGTCAGATGAAAAACATCTATACCAACATGATCAAGGTCTTGCCTACATCTCACTGTTACACTTCTTATTAAAAGTGTCGCAGTGAGATGCTCAGATACCGACTTTTTGCAAAGTGTAATGACGATATTCTGACACGTTGAACAATCTGAACCACAATTGCTAAACGTTTGGAGGAGGCTACTCCCCTTGTTCAAACGAAATTCTGTTTGAGCAAATGCTCAATATGTAGAAGCATGACAGATTTTTATTAAGACTACAATTTCATTTACAAAAATGCATGATTCAAGCGATTTTTTGGGCAATAAAATCCGGACGGCGAATTAAATATAACGTGATGAGAAAACCCAGACTGGCCAAGATGGCCCCGAGCCAGCCAATACTGTGCAAGCCGATCTGTGCCGTTGCGATCCCACCGAGTAAAGCGCCAGCACCAATTCCAATATTATACAGGCCAGAATAAATCGCCATGGCCACGTCGGTGGCATCGGAGGCCAGATTTAAGGTCTTTGCTTGCAAGGCCAGACTGAAACCAATAATACTGATGCCCCAGAGTAAAGCCAGGGTATTTAACTGCAAGACATTGCTGGACAACGGCAGCAATAATAGCAACGAGATAGCCAGCCCAAGTGTGAACAGTGGAATGGTAAGTTTGGGAAAATGCGGTGCAAAACGGCCAAATAGATAAGAGCCGATTAAACCTGCCCCACCATAGACCAGCAATAAAGTCGTGGTCTGTACAGAACTGAGCTGGGCAATATTTAGTGAAAATGGCTCGATATAACTATAGGCGGTGAATTGTGCACTAATCACAATGACCGTCAGGGCAAACACCAGCATCAGGCTTGGACGTTTTAACAAGGTTTTCAAGCTGCTGAGTGAACCTGAATTGACACTCGGTAATAAGGGCAAGGTTTTGGCCAGTAGCAGGCAGACCACGCTGGCGACGATGGCAATCAAGGCAAAACTATTGCGCCAGCCATAGGCCTCCCCGATCATGCGACCAAAGGGAATTCCCAGAACCATGGCCATGGCAGTACCTGTGGCCAATAAACCCAAGGCTTGAAATTCTTTGCCTGCTGGTGCGACACGTACTGCAAGCGAAGCGGTAATTGACCAAAACAGCGCGTGCGCTACTGCAATCCCGATCCGGCTAAATACCAGAACACTGAAACTCCAGGCAAAATAAGACAGCACATGACTGGAAATGAAGACCGCAAATAAAACCATCAACAAGAAACGTCGTTCAATGTTTTTGGTCAGTAGCATCATCGGTAAAGACAATAAAGCCACGACCCAGGCATAAATGGTCAGCATCAACCCGACCTGAGTCGCCGACATGTCAAAACTTGCGCCAATATCACTGAGTAAGGCCACGGGAATAAATTCGGTGGTGTTGAAAATAAAGGCGGCACTGGCTAACGCAATTACGCAGATCCATTGACGTCTTACCGAGGAGCTAAAAGAAGGGCTGGACATAAATATCTGGCTTAAACAACAGACAGGCAGTTTAAACCTGTTCATTGCACGGTGATATCAGGAAAGAGCACAGATTCACAATCGTTTAAAGAAATCGAACAATATGCGACTGAAAAATATGTCAGTCTGGATTAAAAATACGGAGTTTAGAGGATGTTGATTGAGCATCAGCAACAAGGCAGTCAAGGTCAATGGTTTGTCGAGCCAAATGAAAAGCGTCTGGCCGAAATGAGTTATTTCTGGAAAGATGAGGATCGACTGGTGATTGAACATACCTGGGTCGATGACAGTTTGCGTGGACAACATGTCGGACATTATCTGGTCGAGGCCGCTGTGAAGTTTGCCCGTGAGCAAGGGGTCAAGATTATTCCGGAATGCCCTTTTGCTCAATCGGTATTTGAGCGTGATCCTAATTTCAGCGATGTGTTAAGCAGTTAAAAATGAAAATAAAGGTGGAGATCTATGCAGATTCAATATCAAGATTCAAAACGCGGTGGTGTATTTTTTATGGAAGATCAAGGTCGACGTCTGGCCGAGATTACCTATCAATGGCGGGAAGCCTCGGTGATTATTGCAGATCATACCTGGGTCGATCATTCCTTGCGTGGTCAGGGCGTTGCCCGAAAAATGCTGGATGTGCTGGTCGATTTTGCCCGTGAAAAAAGTTTAACCATCATTCCGCAATGTTCCTATGTGGATGTGATGTTTAAGCGTGACCAAAGTTTATCTGATGTCGCGGCCTCTTCTACTTAATCATTTAGATCGATTTGCCAAGAGCAAAACGGCCTAATGAGCTTTCAATACAAGCTGATAAGTAGTGCGGTGATATGCCCTATTTTTCACTCCAGCTACAAATAAAAAAAGTCCGCCAAGCGGACTTTTTACTTTCCCGCATTAATTGAGTTCGATCATCACTTTCAAGGCCTTTTCATCGGCTGCATGCTTGAACACATCATAAGCTTTTTCAAATTCATTAAATTTAAAGTGATGGGTCGCCAGTTTTTCCAGCGGTAATTTACCGGAACAGCAGGTTTTGAGCAGCATAGCAGTGGTATTGGCATTGACCAGTCCGGTGGTGATGGTCAGGTTTTTAATCCAGAATTTATTCAGTTCAAAATTAACTGATTTGCCATGTACGCCGACATTGGCAATATGTCCACCCTCTTTGACTACATGCTGGCAGATATTCCAGGTCGCCTCCAGACCAACCGCTTCAATGGCACAATCGACCCCTCGCCCATCCGTCAGCTCCAGCACACGTTGTATGGCATCTTCTTTCGCGGAGTTAATGCTATGCGTCGCTCCCACTGTTTTGGCGAACTCGAGTCGGTTGTCATCGACATCGACCATGATGATGTTGGCCGGTGAATAGAATTGAGCGGTCAGCAGGCAGCTCATGCCGATCGGGCCGGCACCGACAATCACCACATTGTCTCCGGGTTTGACATCGCCATATTGCACACCAATCTCATGTGATGTCGGCAAGATATCCGACAAAAACACAGCGACATCTTCATTTAACCCTTCAGGTAAATGATAGAGTGAGGTATCCGCAAACGGCGTGCGTACATATTCGGCATGAGTACCATCAATCATATAGCCCATGATCCAGCCGCCTTCATTGCGACAATGTGCATACAGCTGTTTCTGACAGTTTTCACAGGTTCCGCAGCGGCTGACACAGGAAATAATCACCCGGTCGCCTTTTTTGAAGTTTTGAACGGCAGAACCGACTTCTTCTACAATACCAATGCCTTCATGACCTAAAATACGGCCATTAAAACTGCCCTGTTTGCGTGTGGCTTGCTGTTCAATTTCCGGGTTTTTACCTTTCCAGATCCCGAGGTCTGTACCACAAATAGTGACTTTAGTGAGTTTGATAACCGCATCGCTGGGATGCAAAATAGTGGGAATGGGACGGTCTTCAAACCGGATGTCGTTTTCGCCGTAATAGACCATGGCTTTCATTGTTGTCATGACACATCTCCTGAAGGAGTGAGGAATGAGAATGACCTGATTCTGATCTGGCTGTCAGGTCTATAAATACCTGTGTTCTTCTCGAGTGTGCCTTGAGTGATGTGCTGCTGCAATCTATCTCGCCTTCAGATTGCAACAAAACATCATGCGTAATGACTGATGAGTGATCGGCATTTTAGGCCAATTTGACATCATGCAATGCAAAGGTCAAAACAGCCATTCTCTCTTTTTGCTAAAACAATTGCCCTAAAAAAAGAAGCCCGCATCGCGGGCTTCTTTTTTCACATACTTATCCACGCATCTATTTTATGCGTTTAAAGCACTGATCAATTTCTGATGTAAACCACCAAAACCGCCATTTGACATAATCACTACGGCATCGCCCTCACCTGCCTCTGCTACCACGGTCTGAATGATGTCATCCAGTGTGCGTGCAATTTTGGCTTTATTTGGCGCAGCATTAATGACCGGTTGCAGATCCCAGTCCAGTCCTTCCGGTTGATACCAGATTACTGCATCGGCCAGACGTGCTGAATGAGCCAGACCCTCTTTATGACTGCCCATACGCATGGTATTGGAGCGTGGTTCAATAATTGCCCAGAGTTTGCGTTCACCCAGTCGTTTGCGCGCGCCCTCCAAGGTCGTATCAATCGCTGTGGGATGATGGGCGAAATCATCATAAACCTCAATACCACGGACTGTGCCTAATAGTTCCATACGGCGTTTTACCCCACCGAAATTAGATAAAGCTTCACAGGCGGTTTCAATGGAGACGCCGACATGCTCGGCAGCGGCAATCGTCGCGAGCGCATTGGCCACCGAATGCTGTCCGGTCATGCTCCACTGCACTTCACCTTTCACCACACCGTGTTGCAAGACTTTAAAGTGAGAACCATCTGTCGATAACTGTTCGGCATACAGTTCAGATTTTTCATTGGCATCCAGACTGGTGCGCACCACCGGTGTCCAGCAACCCAGCTCTAGTACTTCATCGATATTGCTTTCGGTAATCGGCGCAATGATTCGGCCTTCGCTTGGAATAGTACGAACTAAATGATGGAACTGTTTTTGAATTGCAGCCAGATCATCAAAGATATCAGCATGGTCAAATTCAAGGTTATTTAAAATCGCCGTTTTTGGATGGTAATGCACAAACTTGGAACGCTTGTCGAAGAAAGCCGAATCGTATTCATCCGCCTCGACACAGAAATATTTGCCGCCACCGAGACGTGCACTCTCACTAAAACCCAGTGGCACACCACCAATCAGGAAGCCTGGCTCTAAACCAGCTTGATCCAGCACCCAGGCCAGCATGGTTGTGGTGGTGGTTTTGCCATGTGTACCCGCAACCCCCAATACATGTTTGCCTTGCAGAACATGATCTGCCAGGAACTGTGGGCCTGAAATATAAGGCAAGCCTTCATTCAGCATATATTCTACTGCATCAATACCACGCTTCATGGCATTGCCGACAATGATCAGGTCCGGATGTGGCTGCAAGTGACTACGCTCATAACCCTGCATCAAGCTGATGCCTGCATTTTCAAGTTGGGTCGACATCGGTGGATAGACGTTCAAATCTGAACCTGTCACCTTGTGGCCCAGATCGCGTGCAAGGAGCGCCAGCGATCCCATAAAAGTGCCACAAATACCCAAAATATGCAGATGCATCTACTTCACTCCGTTCCTGTCTGACCCATCACCTTATATTGGTGCGGTTATCATGATTTATTCAATTTGCAAGCAACGATAGCAAGGCTTACACGGAAAAGATAGTCAAAGTTCAAGCATTGCTGCGGGAATTTTTAAATCCTGTTTCACGGATAAATTCAGAGAAAATTTCAAATTTAGAGAATATCTTTTTGCAAAATAAATCGTAGAATAAACCCGATCTTTTTGCAGAGTACATGCCGATGTTACCGGCTTTATTTCTTCTGGTGATTGCCAATTGCTTTATGACCTTGGCATGGTATGGGCATTTAAAATTTTTACCGCATGATGCGCCGTTGTGGCAGGCAATTTTATTCAGCTGGATGATTGCCCTGTTTGAATATAGCCTGATGATTCCGGCCACCCGATTACTGGCACAGCAGGGACTGGCCGTGGGGCAAATGAAAATCACTCAGGAAGTGGTGACCTTGCTGGTCTTTGTGCCTTTTATGATTTTCATGTTTAAGCAGCCCTTTAAACTGGATTATCTCTGGGCAGCCTTGTGTCTGTGCGGATGTGTGTATTTTGTCTTCAGAACTTCCTGATCGAAAGCTTTGCAGACTACAGGCCTATTTTTATTCCAGTTTTTAATATTCTGCCAAAAAAATAAGAAAAATCGAACCTTGCTTTGACCGTTAAATTTTATGAAGCCGAAAAATCAGTCTATAATAAGCACCTCCTATTAAAGCTTGGCTCTCTCGTCGAGATTTATTTTTTGTTACTTTAATCTCTGGAAAATTTGCAATGAATGCGGCTGCTGCACAAGATGCTCCTCTAGTAGGAATTATCATGGGTTCTCAATCAGATTGGGCAACTCTCGAACATACTGCCAACATGCTCAAGCAGCTTGGTGTCCCATTTGAAGCTGAAGTCGTTTCTGCACACCGTACTCCTGACCGTTTATTTGAATATGCTGAACAGGCGCGTGATCGTGGCATTCAGGTGATTATTGCCGGTGCTGGTGGTGCTGCGCATTTGCCGGGCATGTGTGCGGCAAAGACTGATCTTCCAGTCTTGGGTGTGCCAGTCAAATCATCCATTTTAAACGGCGTCGATTCTTTGCTTTCAATTGTACAAATGCCAGCAGGTATTGCGGTGGGTACGCTTGCGATTGGCCCTGCCGGTGCAACCAATGCAGCCATTATGGCAGCGCAAATTTTAGGTCTGACCCGCCCTGATATCGCGAAAAATGTTACAGATTTCCGTGCGGCACAAACAGATAAAGTGGCAAGCAATAACATTCCTGGTCAAAACTAAAACCAAGCTTCATACGGGACAGACATCATGGATAAAACCATCGGTATTTTTGGCGGCGGTCAGCTCGGGCGCATGATGGCGCAAGCGGCATTGCCATTGAATATTCAATGTACTTTCTTTGAAGCAAGTACGGATTGCCCTTCTGCGACACTCGGTCAAGTGATTTCCAGCAAGGCCGAAAATGGTCTACAGGATTTTATTGACAGTGCTGATGTATTCAGTCTGGAATTTGAAAATACCCCGCTTGCAGATGTGGATGTGCTGGTGAAAAATAAAGACCTGCATCCACCACGCCAAGCCTTGGCAATTGCACAGCATCGTCTGTCTGAAAAAGCCCTGTTTGATACGCTCGACATTCCTGTTGCGTCGTATAAAGCAGTGACTGCACTTGAAGGTTTACAGGCTGCTGTGGCTGAACTGGGCTTACCAATCGTATTAAAAACCTCTCGCGGTGGTTACGATGGTAAGGGTCAATTTGTCCTGCGGAGTGCTGATCAAATTGAGCAGGCTTGGGCGGAACTTGGCCCTGCCGGTGAACTGATTGCAGAAAGCTTTGTGACGTTCTCACGTGAAGTGTCGATCATTGCGGTACGTGGTCAAAATGGTGATGTAAAAACCTGGCCCCTGGCTGAAAATCATCATCACAATGGCATTCTGTCGCACTCGATTGTGCCTGCACCGAACAGTGCAGACTTGCAGCCGGTCGCACAGGACTACATCACTCGCCTACTCAATCATCTGAACTATGTGGGCGTCTTGACCCTTGAGCTGTTTGTGACAGACAAAGGCTTATATGCAAACGAGATGGCACCACGTGTGCATAACTCAGGGCACTGGTCGATTGAAGGTGCAGTCTGCTCACAGTTCGAAAACCATATTCGTGCGGTGGCTGGTCTGCCACTGGGTTCAACGGAAGTGATTCGTCCAAGCGTACTGGTGAATATCATCGGACAGCATCCAAAATCTGCAGATGTTCTGGCTTTAGAAGGTGCGCATTTGCATCTGTATAACAAGTCAGAGCGTGAAGGTCGTAAGATTGGTCACATTACCCTGATGCCAACCGACAGTACTCAGCTGACGACTTTATGCCGTCAACTGGCGAAGATTTTACCGAATCCACTGGCATTGAGCGAAGATATGACCATTTAAGCGCTATCTTGCTGATAAAAAAAGCGATCACTTCGGTGGTCGCTTTTTTATTTATCCAGATTCAGGCATGATTGCGCCTCTTCGAAAATGCCTGCCATTTATCGGATCATGATATTTTTCAATTGATTGTAAAATAAACAATTGCGTATACATAAAAGAGTCTAAATGAAGATTCACAGACCACAGAGAAATACTTTGAATTTAAAATATTAAATTTAAAACAGTCTTTGAATTTAAAGTTTAAATGAATTCAAAATATGAATTTAAATTCAAACCGCTACTTTGAATTCAAAGTTTAAATTTAAAAATAAATCAAGCCACCCTGTTTTTAATTCACAAAATAAAACCTTGATAAATATCTGATTAATCCTGTTTATGTTAAGTTATCCACAAAGAAGGTTTTGAATTTAAAGGTTGTTTCCTGGATTTTAAATTTAAATTCAAACAGCGCCGCTGCTTTTAAATTTAAATTCAAACAGCGCCGCTGCTTTTGAATTTAAAAACAAGTTGTGGATAAGTTATTTAAATTTAAAACTACAAAATGAATTCAAAAGTGCAGAAATTATGAATTTAAATTTACCTATTTGAGCTTTAATTTTTAGATTGAGCTGCTATGTTAGGAACATAATTCAAAATCTAAATATTCAAGGGTCTTATGCAACGTTTTGCGCTTGTGGTTGGTTCTTTATTCTTGGCTGTTTCTCAGGCAAATGCCGAGCTGATTATTAATGGTCAGCGTGTCGACACGACTACTTTGCCTTCAGCGGCCAGCAGCCCGTCAAATTTCCCTGCCCAGAATAATTTTCAAAACTGTTTGGCGAATTTACGTAGTCAGGCTGTAGCAAAAGGTGTTAGTGCAGGCAGCTATGACCGTTATACGCAAAATTTAACGCCTGATTATTCCGTAATTGAACGTTTAAACTATCAACCGGAATTTTCTACCCCGATTTGGGACTATTTGTCTGGTTTGGTCGATGAAGAGCGGGTTCAGCTCGGCCGGCAAAAATTACAGCAACATCGCGAAGTCTTAAATCGTGTTTCCGCAGCCTATGGCGTGCCTGCAGAAACGATTGTCGCGGTATGGGGTGTAGAAAGTAATTTTGGTGATATTTCCGGTCGCTATCCTTTATTGCAGGCTCTGGGAACATTGAGCTGTGAAGGGCGACGCCAGAGTTATTTCCGTGGTGAGTTTTTTACCACGATGAAACTGTTACAGCGCGGTGATGTACGAGAGGATCAGCTGAAAGGTTCATGGGCTGGAGCTTTTGGTCATACCCAGTTTATGCCATCGACCTATGATGAGCTTGCGGTCGATTTTGATGGCGATGGCCGCCGTGATCTGGTCAGTAGTATTCCGGATGCTTTGGCATCAACCGCCAACTTTTTAAGCAAGCGTGGTTGGCAGACCGGACAGCCTTGGGGCTTTGAAGTAAAAATCCCGCAAGGCATGTCAATCTCAAAAGAAGGCCGTCGCAATAAAAAATCACTGAATAGCTGGATTAGCCGTGGTGTAGTGCGTGCCGATGGTTCCCCTTTAATTCAAGGGAATTTATCAGCATCTTCTCAAGCTGGCTTGCTTGCGCCTGCCGGCCCAAATGGCCCGGTGTTCCTGGTCTTTAGGAACTTTGATGCCATTTATAGCTATAATGCAGCAGAAAGTTATGCCTTGGCGATTGCGCATTTATCTGATCGTTTACAGGGTAAAGGGAGCTTTAGCACATCTTGGCCAACCGATGACGCGGGTACTTCGCGTTCAGAACGTCGCGAGATTCAGCAATTTTTACTAAATCGTGGCTATGACATTGGTGCGGTGGATGGTCTGATCGGTGATAAAACCCGTCAGGCGATTCGTCAGGAACAGCAGCGTTTAGGCTTGAGTCCGACCGGCCGCGCCGGCCAGCAGATTCTGCGTGCGTTCCGTAATGAAAATGCCAAACTGATGATGCAATAAGTAAGATTGAAAATGAAAAAGGTCTGTATAAATGCAGACCTTTTTTTATAACTTTAGATTGCTCTGGTCGGGTTTAAACAGCAGTAATGGTTCCCAGAACACGGTAGCCTAAAGCACCGGTCACCGCTGGCAGGTTACCATTGAGTTGCTTGATAAAACGCATCGCCAGCCAGGCAAAGGCGGTGGCTTCTACCCAGGTCGGACTGAGGCCCAAATCAGCCGTGGTTTGTATGCTCCATTCATGTTTGCGTAAGCGCCAGCGCAGTTGCTCAAGTAAATAAGAATTATAAGCGCCACCACCACACACGAAAACTTGTCCAGTATCCATGCCAGAACGATAAATGGCTTTTTTAATGGCACGAGTAGTGAGCTTTAATAAGGTCGCCTGCACATTTTCCGGGGTATCTTCCAGTTCATCGTATTGCAGGTCATTGCGCCAGTCGGCAATCTGTTCATCCAGCCATTCCAGGTTAAAGTCTTCACGGCCGGTACTTTTAGGCGGTTCTTTAGAGAAAAATTCGTGTGACTGTAAACGATCCAGCAGGCTGCGAATCGGCGTACCATAAGCGGCCCAATTGCCATTTTCATCATAAGGCTGGCCGGTATAACGCGCGCACCAGGCATCCATCAGAATATTGGCCGGCCCTGTATCAAAGCCATAAACATCATCAGGCTTTCCGGCAGGTAACAGGCTGACATTAGCAATCCCGCCCAGATTTAAAATTACCCGGTGAATGCTGTCATGCTGGAAAATATCCTGATGAAAGGCAGGAACCAATGGCGCACCTTGACCGCCCGCCGCCAAATCACGACGACGGAAATCTGAAATCACCGGAATCTGGGTGATTTCGGTAATAATATTGGGGTCACCAATTTGCAGGGTAAAACCATGCTCAGGGCGATGGCGGATGGTCTGACCATGTGAGCCAATGGCTTTAATTTTAGATTTATCTAACTGGTTGTTTTCAATCAGTTGGTTGATACCATGACCAATCATTTCTGCCAAGGCCACATCGGCCTTGCCCATACGGTCAATTTCATTGTCATCGGGCAAAGTCAGTGCCATCAGCTCATGCCGGAGGTCAGGATCGAATGCCAAAGTGAGTGTGGCATGAAGCTGTAAAGGATCAAAAGAAGCAGCAACAATATCGACACCATCCATGCTTGTGCCGGTCATTACCCCAATATAGATCGCTGTCATGGTTATTCTTAAGCCTGCAATATGCTGAAAAAGTGTTAGTATATCGCACAAATTGAGTAACTGATGTATTGGATTTTGTGATGTCAAATTTCCTGCCGGCTGAAGAACAACTTGCCCTCATTCAACGAGGCACCCATGAAATTATTTCTGAAGAAGACCTTCTTAAGAAATTAAAAAAGAATCGTCCATTAAAAATTAAAGCAGGTTTTGACCCAACTGCGCCTGACCTGCACTTAGGTCATACGGTTCTCATCAACAAGTTAAAAGTATTTCAGGATTTGGGCCACGAAGTATTCTTCCTGATCGGTGACTACACGGCGATGATCGGTGATCCAACAGGTAAAAGTGCTACACGTCCACCATTATCACGTGAACAAGTTTTAGAAAATGCAAAAACCTATCAAGAACAAGTGTTTAAAATTCTTGATCCAAACAAAACCAAAGTTGTATTTAACTCGGAATGGTTTGCACAAAAAACCGCGGCTGATTTAATTCAATTGGCATCACAGCAAACTGTGGCGCGTATGTTGGAGCGTGACGACTTTACCAAGCGTTATAACAGTCAACAGCCGATCGCGATTCACGAATTCTTGTATCCATTGGTACAAGGTTATGATTCGGTGGCTTTAGAAGCGGACGTAGAGTTGGGCGGTACAGACCAGACCTTTAACCTGTTGATGGGTCGTACGCTACAAGGTCGTTATGATCAGGAAGCACAAGTGTGTATTACGGTGCCTATTCTTGAAGGTTTAGATGGCGTGAATAAAATGTCTAAATCTTTAGGCAACTATATTGGTGTATTTGATGCGCCAGGTGCGATGTATCAAAAAGTGCTTTCAATGCCGGATGCATTGATTGAGCGTTATTTTGATCTGCTCAGCTTTAAATCAATTGAAGAAATTCAGCAGTTGCTAAAAGAAATTGCTGAAGGCCGTAATCCTCAAGAGGTGAAAAAGATTCTTGCGCTGGAGCTGGTTGAGCGTTTCCACGGAAGTGACGCTGCTGCGCATGCACATAAAGGTGCGGGTAATATCATTACTGAGGGTGAATTACCGGAAGGTACGCCAGAAGTGACTATTTCACGTGGTGAGTTTGGTGGTGAAATCTTTATTACTTCAATTTTACGTGAAGCAGGTTTGACCAAGAATGCGGCCCAAGCCAAAGATGCTTTAGGTCGTGGCGCGGTGAAAGTGGATTGGCACACTGTAGATAGTTCTTATTCGGTTAAGGAAAATCTGACCTTGATCGTTCAGGCCAGCAAAAAAGCGATTGCGAAAGTTACTTTTACCGATTAAAAAATTGATAAGTTATTGAAATAAAAGCAGGCTTCGGTCTGCTTTTTTATTGATGTCCTATATTCATAAAGCAAATAAGCAACTTCAAAAAAAACCCTATAAAAACAAGAGTTAAATTTTCCCAAATTGCTTGCTTTTCGGGTTTATTATCTATAGGATTTATTCATCTAGAGAATTGGTTCAAGGCATCTAGAGGGTGATAATAAGACAACTCCACAATTTATAAGGTCTCTTCCCCAAGAGACTCTTTTTTAAGCTTTAAAGTGAATAACTATAATAATGACATAATGGATCGGGTAAAGATTCAATTCTAAGGAGGAGATTTTGGGAGAGATCTCTTCCTTTTTTATTTGTAGCGATTTCATTCTGAACCTTTAAAATCGCAGGTATTATTTTCTTGGAGGACATTCCACCTAGAATTCATCCTCTAATTAAGTGTTGTTTTGCTAGCTAAAGGGTGGCTGACTATATTGGTTCGCAAAAGACAGCACAATATAAAAAGAAAGCAGAGGGGGTTCGATGTATCGCTATCCAACAGAAAATATTTTTGATGAAGACATTGATTGTATTTTAAGTTTCTTATTTGAATATCAGTCTGCCGAACAAAAACAGCAACGTTATATCCCTGTCTATAACTTATTTATGCAGCTTGATCTGGCTGCGAATTACTATCTATTTTCCCTGATTGAAGAGCGTTTACCGCGACGTGCAAAACTATTCTTTGTTGCTGAAGACTATCAGGGCAAAAAAGACATGATTATAGAAGTCATGCAATACTGGCTTGGGCAGCGCAAGCAGGAAAAGTAACTGAATAGAATTAACCTGCTGATATGTTCTATCTCTATATCTATATAGATAAGCAAGCTTGTGCGGCGTTATAGCCAAAAACCAAAATCATTGAATAATGCTCTATAGCCTAAGATACCGATACGCTTTTATAAGAAGTTTCACTGAAAAAGTGCGGATGAAGCTAGCCAGCCAAAAGGAAAGAATCGTTGGTTTCGCTAATATGTCATGATTTGGTTTTGTTTCTGGGGGTTGAACGAGATAAAAAGCATTATTTAAAGATAAAAAGTAAAAAATCACTACTCTAACTATTATTTTGATCGCTTTTAAGTCTAATTAAATTTTGGCTTATAAAAATAAAATGATGTGTTTAGTGCATTTATTGCATAAAAACGCTTAAAAATTAGATAAAAAAGCGATTTTTTAGGATTTTTTGTAGAAAAAAAAGACATACGTGAAAAATATAGTGAATTGGGGGTTGCAATGATTCTGAAATCCTCTAGAATGCACCCATACCGACGAGATAGACGGAAACGAACGAAGCAGATTGCTGAGTTGTTAAGTATATCGAAGTCCAGCTTCTGGCACTGACGAGGTGTTAGAAAGATCATTAAGAGCTTATGAAGAACAACTTGT
>NZ_VOYB01000001.1:0-323017 GCF_013420445.1 Acinetobacter sp. YH01006
ATTTCGAAGTGCTGAGCAACCGCTCGGATAGATTGACCTTCTTCAAGCTTGGCTAATATTTTCTTTCTAAAATGTATTGGATAACTCATATCAGTATTGTATTGGTTTTTTGGCGTGTGGACTATACAGCTCTGGGTCAATCTGCCGGCCAAAGACAAGATGACCACACCACGTTATCAGGCGATCACTGCGGCAGCTATTCCGCGGATTGAAATGGATGAAGAGGCGGGGCATATTCGGGTGATTGCAGGTGAGTTTGCTGGTCATCAAGGTCCTGCTCATACTTTTAGTCCGATCAATGTCTGGGATGGTGAACTGAAAGCGGAATATGAAACCACATTACATATCCCTGCCGGGCATAATGCACTGTTAGTCGTGCTGAAGGGTGAGCTGGTGGTCAATGCGAGCCAGAAAGTCCTGGACAGCTCAATTATAATGTTTGCCCGTGATGGAGATCCGGCGATTCAGTTGCAAGCCTATCAGGATACCCAGTTTGTGTTACTGACAGGCGAGCCACTCAATGAGCCCATTCAAGGTTATGGCCCGTTTGTAATGAACAGCAAGGAAGAAATTATGCAGGCATTTCAAGAGTTTAATCAGGGTAAATTTGGTGAAATTGCGGTGCAGGCTGAATAGTACACCGAGCGGTTAAACAAAGAAGCCTCTGCTTTCGCAGAGGCTTTTATTTTATAAGGCGCTGTAGTTTCTTGTCGTTTTAAATAATTTACGCATAAACTCATCTTGGTGGAATCTGATGGGTTTATGGTTTTATTATGCTGTGAATCATAGGTTTTTCAAGGGCGTTTGTCAACCAAAGGTTATAAAAATGGTTAATTAAGATGTTTGTTTTTAAAGTGGTTTTTCTGGTTATATGGAAAAAATATGAATAAAATCCTGAGTTTGGTGAATTTTGTAACCTGTTCAAAAAAATAGTGAAAAGCAGATTTTATCCCGTCCAATTGCCTTTACGAAAAACATATATTCTGGAAGATTTTAATAACCTGTTTGATTGGCGCATGGTACATAATTTCTGTAGTTTTTCAATGACGGATGATCAGTTTGGATATCGCAGTAATTGGTAGTGGCATGGCCGGACTGGCAACAGCCAGAATTCTCCAGGATGCAGGACATCACATCACGATTTTTGAAGCACTTCCAGGTCGTGGCATGGACAGTCATAGCCTTGAATTTGAAGGGGGGCTGATTGATGCACCTTTACGTGTGATGAATCCTTATCTGTGGAAAAACACCCTGAGTCTGGCCACGCATCTGGGCATTAAAACTTATCCGGTGCGTACCTATATGGCCTGCAGCTGGTTATTTGAAGATAAAACTGAAACCTGGCTGACCACATCGCGTAGCCGTATCGGCAATATTCCAATTATCAATAACCGTAAAGGCTTGCAGCAGTACGGCTGGCGTCTGGTCAAGGGCCTGTTGCAGCTCAAAGTGGCATTAACCAAATTTTTTAAGTCGAAAAATCAGGACATCAGCCTGGCAGAATTTATCAATCGCAATGAGATTGAAGAAGTGTTCTGGCATGGCGCCGTAATGCCGGTACTGTATACCATTTGTACCTGCAATCCGAAAACCATTGGTGAATGGCCGGCGAAACCTTTATTGATTTTCCTGCGTCAATTGACTGATGGCGATGCCTTACTACGCCTGCAAGGCGGAACACCGGCGCTGGTCGACAAACTGGTTGAAGGTATTCATATTGAAGATGGTTCAGCGATTACACTGGTTCAAGAGCAGGGCGATCAGGTCAAAGTTGAAAATGCGGCCGGTTATTCAAAACTGTTTGACCGGGTCATTGTCGCGACGCCAACCACTAAAATTGAGCAATTCCTGGATCCAACCCAGTTTGCCAGCGAAATTGAATTATTGAAAAAATTCAAATTTGAACAGGGTGAACTGGTGATTCATACCGACTCCAGCGTGATGCCGCCAAAACGTAAAGACTGGGCCGTGCTGAGCTATATGATGGATCGTAAGTTTACCCGTCAGCAATTTACAGTGTGGCTCAACTCGATTGAACCTTCTCTGGTCGGCAAGTCGGCAGTGTTTCAGACCTGGCGTCCGGTGACCGAGATTGACCCGAAAAAGGTGATTACCTCGGTCATGCTGACGCGTGCGGTGGTCGATGCCAATACCGTGGCGCTGAACAAGGAATTACAGCAGCGTCATCTGGAAGCCAATCGCAAAGTCTTTTTCTGCGGTTCATGGTCATGTGACGGTTTGCCCATTCTAGAATCGGCTGTGACCTCAGCGATGAAGATTGCGGAAATTTTCGGTGCGCCTTTACCGTTTCAGGGTTTAAAACCTGTGGTCGAGGTTGCTCCGCAACTGGGTTATTAATTGATGCAATGGCTTCAGGCACTGCGTCAGCGCTTTCCTCAGCATAAATATGCAATTCATGCAGCGGCGCTGGGGGATCAGGCGCAATTGCCTTGGAGTAATTTGGGCTATTGGCAGGCAGGACAGCAGGATTATGTTGCTGCCTGTCGCACGCTGGCCGATCAGCTCGCGCAGTGTGTCAATTTGAATTCAAAAGATAAATTACTGGATCTGGGCTGTGGTCAGGGTGCAAGTTTATTGCACTGGCAACAGCACTACCGAGTGCAATATCTAGCCGGTGTCGAATTACAAGCGGCTTGCGTGGCCACTATTCAGCAACATCTGCCAGAACTGAATGCCATCTATCAGGCCTCGTTTCTGCGTTTAAACGAATTACAATTTTCCCAGCGTTTTAATGTGGTGCTGTGTCTGGATGCAGCTTATCACAGTCCGGTTCCGTTACTTTTGCAACAAATCAGCAGTGTTTTAAAGCCAAATGCACGAATTGGTTTTCATCATCTGGTGTTATCGGAACGTTGGCAAAATTTGAATTCATTTCAAAAGCGTAAATATCAGCTGTTACTGAAATCTGCCGATATAAATTTAAAAGAATTAATGTCTGTTGGTGCACTGTATGCGTGTCTAGATCGTTTTGAATTTAAAAATATTCAGATTCAGGATCTATCCGAGCCGGTATTTTCTGGCTTTGCGGATTATGTACAAAAAACTTTGAATTCAAAACAAGCCGGTCATCATATTCAAGGCTCAGGCTTGGATCATTTTAAAATTCAAATGACAGCAAAGCTATGTCAAAAATTATATCAGGAAGGGATCGTGAGATATGTGCAGGTAACGGCACAATCGAAGGACTAGAAACAGTCAAGAATACTTAGCTTAAAACATAAGGCTCAGAAACATCAAAGCCTCACTAAAAAGCGAGGCTAGGATATGGTGCCGGCACACGGATTCGAACTGTGGACCTACTGATTACAAGTCAGTTGCTCTACCAACTGAGCTATGCCGGCATGGTGGAGTGCATTTTACAGAAATTCATTCGCTACGCAAGCCAAAAAATAACCGTTCAAGCTATTTTGGTACGATTTACCGTTTTTCCGGTTCATTCTATCTAAACTGTCTTTTATCGAAAGATCAAGAAAACGCCCATATAGGCAGATATGGGCGAGGGTGAATGTACAGGGTTTAGTATGGGTCAATCGCTTAAAAGGGATTATCGCTTTTTTAGGATCTGGTCTAATTCTTGTGCACATTCCTCTAAAGTAAAGGCCATATCAAACTGCATTTGAGGTTTGAGTTCTTGAGCGAGGCTTCTCCACTGTTCGATGAGTCTCAGAGCTTTTTGAATTTTATGTTTATTGATGTCTTTGGCAATGGTTGGGGTATAACCGCCACGTTTTGCATTTTTGATCTGTTTTGCATAGTTTGCGCTGTTATTCATGTTCGCTCTCCGAATAGCAGTGTATCTATTTAGCTTTAAGTTTAAATGGCTCGATCAATCCTGTATTTCTTTCTATTTTATGGTTTTTATTCTCCTCTCAGCACCTCTGTAGGCACCATAACATAGCTTTGATGACAATAGAATTAAGCTATTTTTATGCCAGTTTTTAAATTGAACCTAGAAAAGCACGGAAGCTTAAGAAAAATTTAAATATGGTGGAATAATCGTCTTAGAACAGCCATATTCCTTAGGTCATAGTAACTTTAATCATGGTGGTGATGGATTGTTTAATGATTCTAAGCAGATGCGAATTTGAATTTCAGGCAATAAAAAAACCCGAATCATGTGATTCGGGTTTTTAAATTCTGGCGGTGAGAGAGGGATTCGAACCCTCGAAACGCTATAAACGTTTACACACTTTCCAGGCGTGCTCCTTCAGCCACTCGGACACCTCACCATAGGCCGAGGATAATAGCGAAAAAAACCAGCTGTGCCAAGCTGAAACAATTGATTTGCAGAAAAACTTTTAATGTGGTGCTATGATTCGCAAAAATGCTTGTTAAAAACGAAGACAATATATGCAAAGCACTGCACAAAAAGCAGCTCTCCCGGTGATTACACTGGCTGCGCTTGGGGTCGTTTTCGGAGATATTGGCACCAGTCCACTCTATGCACTGCGCCAATGCTTCCTCACCGCACATCTCGCCATTAGCGAGGCCTCTGTACTCGGTATCCTGTCGCTGATTTTCTGGTGCATGATGCTCACCATCAGCTTTAAATATGTCACGGTCATCATGCGTGCCGATAACAACGGCGAAGGCGGAATCATGTCATTATTGGCATTAAATCTGCGTACCACACGAATTGCTGATCAAAAGAAAATTTTCCTGATTGCCTTGGGTTTTATTGGTGCATCGCTATTCTTTGGTGACGGTATTATTACTCCGGCAATTTCTGTGCTGTCTGCCATTGAAGGCTTGAGTATTGCGACACCTATTTTCAATCAATGGCTGGTACCGCTATCGATTGGAATTCTGGCGGGGCTGTTTATGGTGCAGCGCCACGGTACAGCCACCATGGGGAAATTTTTCGGGCCTTTAACCATGCTCTGGTTCCTGTCCATTGGCGGTTTTGGTTTGTGGAGCATTATCCAGACCCCGTCTGTCCTCTGGATGGTGAATCCGTACTGGGCATATCACTTTGTGGTTGATCAGCCCTACGTGGCTTTCCTGACCATGGGCGCGGTGATTCTGACCATGACCGGGGGGGAAGCAATTTATGCCGATATGGGGCATTTCGGTCGTCTGCCAATTCGTCTGGCTTGGTTTATTATTGTCTTGCCCTGTTTATTGCTGAATTATGCCGGACAGGGCGCATTGTTGTTGCGCAGTCCAGAAGCGCTGGCCAATCCTTTCTATATGCTGCTGCCAGAATGGGCTTTATTCCCGATGATTGGACTGGCCACGGCTGCAGCGGTCATTGCCTCGCAGGCGGTGATTACCGGGGTATTTTCGATGGTCAATCAGGCCATTCAACTGCGTTATTTGCCGCGTCTATCGGTCAAGCATACCTCGGCAGTCGAACGTGGCCAGATTTATCTGCCCTTTATTAACTGGCTGCTGTTTATTTCGGTCTTGATCCTGATTTTACTGTTTGAAAATAGTGCCAATCTGGCCAGTGCTTATGGTGTTGCAGTGACCATGACCATGCTCTGCGGTACTATTCTGATCTCGATTCTGGCTTATGGTTTATGGCGTTGGCCGGTCTGGAAAGTGGCATTGTTTGCTGTGCCATTTTTGGCTCTGGATTTGGTCTTTGTAGCCTCAACTTCTTTAAAAATCACCTCGGGTGGCTGGGTGCCGATTCTGATTGGTGCCGTGCTGTTTACCATTTTGATGACCTGGAAAGATGGACGCGCTTTGGTTTTGAAGCGTCTGGAACAGGATGCCTTGCCGATTGATCTGTTTATTAAAAGTATCTCAATGGGGGAAGGTACCAAATATGTGCCAGGTGAGGCCATTTTCCTGACGGGTACACCAAATATTGTCCCGCATGCCATGCTGCATAATATCAAGCACAACAAAGTCTTGCATGAACGTAATATTATGCTCACGGTCATTACTCGTGATGTTCCCTTTGTAGCTAAGCAAGATCGGGTTGAACTGGAACAATTGAGTGAGCATTTTTATCGGGTATTTATCTATTATGGTTTTAAGGATCAGCCCAATATTCCGCTAGCTTTACAACAGGCTTATCGAAAATGGGATTTTGAATATGATCTGATGCAGATCAGTTTCTTTATTTCACGTGAACGGATTATGCATACTGTGGGTGAGGGTATGGCACCGTGGCGGGAAAAGCTGTTTATTTCCATGCAGCGCAATACCAGTCCGGTCAGTGATTTCTATCAGATTCCACCCAACCGTGTGGTCGAGCTGGGCACCCAGATTCAGATGTAAATAAAATTAAAAAGCATAAAAAACCAGAGGCACACTCTGGTTTTTTTATGGGAGACACACTAAATAAGTGAGCTTTGGATTATTGCTCAAGTTCTACGGCAGCCGGCACTTCAGGTGCAGCATTCAAAGACTGTTCCATCAGCACTGGTTCTGCATCGGCTTGAGCTGCAATTTCAGTTTGTGCATTCATATTGGCTTCAACTACAGCGGCTTGCTGTTGCTCTTCAAGCACAGGCTGTTGTTCTGGCGCAGCCATAGATGTGGTTGCTTCGACTTCGGTACTGTTGGCCGGTTCAGCCAGATTGGCCGGCATGTCTGATTGATTCATACCCGGTTCTGCCACAGGAGGTTGTGGCGAAACCATGTCTGAATTACCTGGTGCCTGCATCATCGCTGGATCATTTGGCATCGCTGGCTGCGTATTTGGCATTGGTTGCTGTGGCGCAGCTGTACGCGGATCGACAAGGCGGATTTGACCAGAGTTGACTAGAGTTTCTAGAGAGCCTTCCTGACCATTTACCGTGGTACTAATTTTAGCTTTAGACAAGCTTTCAAGTGTTTCACCCGGTTGAACCGGTGGCTCGGCAAATGCGCCTGCGCTGATTACACTTGTGAATAATCCTAAACCTAATATTTTAGAGAGTTTGGAATTCATGATTGACACCACTGCTAATAATTGTACGAATTGGGATAGGCGCTTAGCTTTACATACTCATCCGGCAGCTCCAATCAAAGCTACTCAAAGACTGCGAAACCTCATTTAAAATGAAATAAAAAATAGACAGTTTGTTACAGCTTTCGTGGCTTTTAAGCCATTATTGTTTATTTGTTAAGCGAATGGCAGGGTCAAGATATACTTCATATACACAGCTTGTTAAGCTCGGGAAAAATCGGTATTGATCTAAAAAGTACGTGTAATAATGGCCAAGAAGCAGCGTAAATCCAAGAACTCTCTTTTTCAGTTTTTAAGTAAAAATAGTACTAAAGTCATTCTGGGTGTGGTGGCTTCGAGTAGTTTTGCCATCGCCTTTGGTCAGGAAAAAATCAGTCAATGGGTGTCTCTGCCATCTTCATCCGATTCCGCCTGTCTGACACAGTTTTATCGTGATGTTCCGCCGTATCTGATGAAAGACAGCCTGAAAAAAGACAGTTATTCACTGTGCTTTAATGGCTTTAACGTCGGTTATTCCGGTGTTTCGAAAACCCCACTTTGGGTGGCTGAAGCACTCACACCGGCACGCTTAAGCCAGAAAATTCCGCGTCAAGATAATTTTCATGAAGAGACCCAGGTTAAACCTGCGCATCGGGCGACGTTGGCGGATTATCGTGGTTCCGGTTATGATCGCGGGCATATGGCGCCAAATGCGGATATGCCCAATAAGGCTGCACAGTCAGACAGTTTCTCACTGGCCAATATGGTGCCGCAAGCACCGAAAAACAATCAGCAGGTCTGGCGTGAACTGGAAGAAGCGACCCGTGCCATTGTAACCAAACAGAAGCAGGATGTTTATGTAGTTACCGGGCCGGTATTTGCGGCGAAAAAACTAAAAACCATTGGTAATGGCGTGATTGTACCGACGGCGGTGTATAAGGCAGTTTACCTGCCGAAAACCGGTGCGATTGGTGCTTATTATGCGCCGAATGATAATTCGCTCAAAGTGCGTATTGTTAGTGTCTGTTATCTGGAAGAACAGCTCGGAATTAACCTGTTTCCACAATTGACCGAAGAGCAGAAGCGCAATACCTATCGTTTGCCATTGACGGCCAGGGCGGTCAAAGCCAATCAGAAAATCGAATATTCTAACTGGGATGCAGAAAGCCAGTGTGCGGAAGATGTCTCTAAAGAAAACTTGCAGGCACTGCAACGTGAGTTTAAATCTTCAGGTTCAAATACCTCGACGTCCTCAGCGACTGGTGGTGCAATCGATAACGACACCCAAAATACGATTGTAAAACAGCTGATAGATGCGCTATTGCAATATATTTTGCAGTTATTGAAATAAACTTGCTGAAAAAAGTGGGATTCGAGTAGCATCGATCTCACCCATTATTGAAAATAACAAAGACAGGTGGAGAGGATATGTTTAAAGCATTTGAAAATGGCAGTGAATCCCATGCCATTCATGATCTGACCTTGGAAAATGATCTGGATTGTGTCAGCCTGTATGGAAACTTGCAGATCACCAAGGATCAGGAAGGTCTTAAGGCTGCCAAGGTTTTGCAGGCTTTTGTAAATGATGTGGTGCAGCAACTGGAAAATACTGTAGATCTGCCAGAAAAGCTGCAGCGGGATGATCTGGACGAAATTGAAAATCCATTTTTATAAGATTTTTTCATTTGTTTGAGAATGTTCCATCTGGAACCAGACACAAAGCCCAATATTCCTATTGGGCTTTTTACTGTTTTTAGTCTCAGCATTGCAGCGTCTCAAGCTGTCTGAGCCAAAGATTCTAAGCGCCATTGTTGTGGCGTCAGCTGGGTCCATTGCTTAAAGGCCCGCTGAAATGCACTCTGCTCGGAGTAACCAAGCAGCATGGAAATTTCCTGTAAGCTTAAATGCGGATCTTTTAAATATTGCATTGCCATCATAGAGCGGATTTCCTGCATGCATTGCTGATAGGTTTTACCCTGCTTTTGCAAATGTCGTTGTAACTGACGGACAGAGAATTTTATTTGCTGGGCAATATGTTCAATCTGGAACTGGTTTTTTTGCAGGCCCACCAGAATCGCCTGCTGTAACTGCTGGTCAACTTGGGTGGAATTGGGGAATTTTTCCAGTAAAGCTTCAGCTTGTTGTTTCAGAAGCTTTTGTAGGGTCTGATCACCCTGTTTTAAAGGCGTAGACAGCTCGCTGACCGGCATCAGGACTTGAGTCTTGGCTTGACCGAAACGAACCTTGCAGCGGAAATACTGTTCATACAATGCTATATTTTTGGGTGTTGGATGCTGAAAATGCACTTCATGCAGATGCAGATGCAGATGATTATTATCCAGAATATTCGATTTAATAAATTCGATCATGAGTGCAATCGCGATTTCATCGGTCAGTTGCGTACTCATCTTAAAAGGAACCTCACCCCAGGCAATCGAAAGATGATCTCCTTGCCCCTGGATTTGTAGCGGGCTACCATCATAGATCAGGCGATGGTAGTCATGATAGCGCATGAAGGCTTCACCCAGCGTGTCACTGGAAAGTGCCAGATAACCGATAATCCCGAGATGTTTAGTCTCGACCAGTTGCGCAATTTCCAGGCCCAAAGCCGGGCGCTGCAGCTGTTGATCAAGTGTCGTCAGCAGATCACGCCACAGAGTAAAATCAAAGCGTTCCAGATTTTGAATGGCCAATAATTTCTCAGGGACTTCGAGCTGTTTCAGCTGATAATAGTCCAAAAGTAAATGTCCTAAACCACCGTATATCGAGCCTACGTAGTTTTTTAGAACCAGCATTTTTTAATTCTTTTATTTTGTCGTATTTTGTCAATCATATTGAATATTTTGGTCAATATCTAGTCTTTTACTTAGCCTATATTGAAAAATAGACCAAGAGGTAAAAGATCATGTGGAAAGGTTTTCTGGCAGGACTCGTCGTTGCCAATGGATTTGAATGGTTTGCGCATAAATATGTGTTACATGGAATTCACCGCCAAGGACAGAGCCGCTATAGTCCGGTTCCAGAAAGCATGTGTTCGCATTGGGAACATCACCGCATTGTGCGTAAAACGGAATTTTCCGATTTCGGTTATGTAGAAGGACTGAACAACTGGCGTACCCGCAATGAAATTGCTTCTCTTGCCGTGGTTGCTACAGTCTTTGGATTGACGTTTTATCCTTTTTCCAAAGGGATGACGCTGGCCGTATTATATAGTGCAGGCAATTATTATTATCGGCATCGTCGTGCCCATCTGGAGCCAGAATGGGCCAAAAAAAAGCTGCCTTGGCATTATGATCATCACATGAATAGTAATCAGGATGCCAACTGGTGTGTGACCAAACCCTGGTTCGACTATCTGCTGGGTACCCGGGTGATTTCCTCCGCAGATTTACAGGAGCAGAACCCTTTAGGTATGGTATTGCCTGCACCGATCTCGAAAAAACTGAACTATTGGGCAGACCGTTATTTTCCAGCCAAGTGGGCAGAAACTCCGGCTAAAATTGCTAAAAATCCTGCGACCAATCACTTAAATAGGCCATTAAATCGCTAAAACCCGGTTCTTGTCGTGATTTGTCAATAAAATGCAGATTTATTGTCAATATTGTCCTTTTTATTTGGCCTATATTCACGGTTGTTGGTGAGTGAAGCCACATACTGATATGTTTTAGGTGTAATGAGTTATTTTGAATACCAAGCGCTGTAGTCTAATCTTGGTTTTTACAGGGAGTCGCGAGACTCCTTTTTTTTATTTAATTTTTACTTTTGAATATCGGTCAAAATAGAGCGATCTTGTTCATCCTCATACTGGGGTGAATATTGAAAGAAAATAACGTCCTTTATATTTAAGCTGCTCAGCACTGGAAAGCTTCGTGCTGTCCGGCGGCTATTGATCAATAACAATCCCTAAACATCATTTTGAACATACAAGTCCTTTTCTATTAACTCTTTTTTGTCGTGTTTGCTGTTCTACTTTAATCCACAGAACGATGGATATACTTTTTCAAAGCAGTCATCATTAGAGCAAACCCGGATGTACCACAGATGATGAGAATATTTTCCAAATGATTTATTGCCTAGGCTTATCCTGTAGAAATAAAAAAGAGCATCGTTGTGATGCTCTTTTTTTAAATAGGAATTCGTTTTTGAATTAAAGGCGCATTTCAATGCCTTGCGCTGCCATATAGGCTTTGGCTTCAGGAATGGTATGTTGACCAAAATGGAAAATTGACGCTGCCAGTACCGCATCAGCACCGCCATGAATAATCCCGTCTGCCAGATGTTGTAAATTTCCTACACCGCCAGAGGCAATAGTCGGTACAGTGACGCGGTCATTGATAGCACGCATCAGGGCGATGTCATAACCGGCTTTGGTGCCGTCGGCATCCATTGAGGTAATCAGGAGTTCACCTGCGCCGTAATTGGCCATTTGTTCTGCCCATTCCAAGGCATCAATGCCGGTCGGTTTGCGGCCGCCGTGGGTGAAAATTTCCCATTTATCTTCGCCGGTTTTTTTGGCATCAATGGCGACCACGATACATTGTGCGCCAAAACGTTGTGATGCTTCTTGGACAAATTCCGGATTAAATACTGCTGCCGAGTTGATGCTGACTTTATCTGCACCAGCATTGAGTAGCAAACGGATATCTTCGACTTTACGCACACCGCCACCGACCGTCAGGGGGACGAAAACCGATTCAGCCATACGTTCTACAGTACGGTAAGTGGTGTCGCGTCCATGATGTGTAGCGGTAATATCAAGGAAAGTAATTTCATCGGCACCTTGTTCGTTATAACGACGTGCGACCTCAACTGGGTCACCTGCATCACGAATATCAAGGAATTGAACACCCTTGACCACACGACCATTATCAACGTCGAGGCAAGGAATAATACGTTTAGCTAGCATAAATTTTTCCAATTATTACAGCCGATTATGAAACTCACCCACGCAAGCGCTACACCTTGGCAGATGGAAACGGTATTCTAGCAAAATTATGTAAGTTTTTTCGCAGGTTTTCTATGTCGGTTTATACCACTTTGACTTTAAAGGAAGTTCAGGATTTTGCAGCGCCCTACGGTTTAAAGGCGGTTGATCTGATTCCGATTCAAGGCGGTATTCAAAATACCAACTATTTTTTGGTCTGCGAAGACGCACACTATGTGCTAACGGTGTTTGAGGATATGGATGAACAGGCGGCAGGGGAACTTGTGCCTGTATTACAACATTTGGGCAAAGCAGGCTTGGCCGTTCCGGTGCCTTTATCGCATTCAGGCAAGGCTATTCACAGTATTAAAGATAAACCGGCACAGATTGCACCGCGCCTGTTGGGTGAGCATCCCATGCCATCGACCGTGGCACAAGTTGAAGCGATTGCTATCGCTCAGGCAAAAATGCATGTGGCATTGCAGGACTTCAAATTAGAACGTAATTTCGTGCGTGATCATGCGTATTGGCTGGCAGTGTCCCAAGAAATCAAACCAAGTTTAAGTCCGGCCGATAAAGTGTTGCTCGGCAAGCTTTTAGGCCTGTATGACGCTTTAACAGCAGTCTATCCAGATCGTCCACGTGGCTTTATTCATTCCGATCTGTTCCGGGACAATACCTTATTTGAGGGTGATCAACTCAACGGTATTCTGGATTTTTATGAACTAAACAAAGATGAATTTTTATTTGATATCGCGATTACTTTAAATGACTTTTGCACCAACTATCCGGATGTCACTTTAAACGAAGAAAAAGCCATTGTCTTTTTAAATGCCTATGAAAGCGTCCGCCCCTTAACAGCAGATGAAAAATCATGTTTAGAGTTGTACTTGGCCATGGCCGCAGGTCGCTTCTGGATGATGCGGTTACAGGTGGCACAGCGTAACGCGGCCTTGGGTCGTACTGGCGAAGATATTTTGCAAAAAAATCCAGTCGAGATGCGTAATATGTTGATTGAGCGATTAAAATTCGTTACAGCTTAAATATTTAAAATTTATAAAGACAAAAGGACAGGGGATATGCGCGATCAGGGGCGTTTAGTGGAGTGGTTTGATGACAAGGGTTATGGCTTTATTCAGCCCAATGATTCGGCCAAAGATCGCGTATTTCTGCATATCAAGGACTTTGCCAAGCAAGGTCCGCGTCCGATTGTCGGCTGTGCCTTAGAGTACACGGTCATTTTAGATGAGCGCGGACGATACAAAGCACAGCAGGTCATGTATCTGAAAGCATCGCAAACCAAAACGTCTCAGGCTAAATTCAAACCCTCCAAGCAACAGCAGTCACAGAAATTACAACCGATGCAGATTGCCTGTGTGGTTTATATTCTGTTGCTGACCGCATTGACTTTGGGCGGTCTGCTCAGCGGACTGGTCTTGTTGCTGATCAGTTTGATGAATGCATTGAGTTACTGGTTGTATGCGCAGGACAAGGAAGCGGCGCAATCGGGTAAGCAACGTATTCCGGAAAATACCCTGCATCTGGTGGCTTTTTTAGGTGGTTGGCCAGCAGCCTGGTTAGCCCAGCAAAAACTGCGACATAAAACACAAAAACAACCGTTCCGACAGATATATTTTTGTACTATAGCCTTTAACATCATTTTGATTATATGGCTAATTTCCCCATTTAACAGTTTAAATATTTAGGGGAAAGATCAGGAGGGGACGTGAACTATTCCATTGATAAAGACCCAAATCGCACACTGACTTTTGCACTGTACATTCTATATATTTTGGCCATTTTTAGTGCTGGCCTTTTGGCTGTCGTGGCGTTGATCATTAACTATGTCAAACGTCGCGATGTGCGTGGTTCAATTTTTGAAAGCCACTTCACCTGGCAGATCCGCAGTTTCTGGTGGTATCTGGTCTGGAATATCATTGCCTTTATTCCATTTTTGTTTCTGTTCTTTACTGGCGAAGATCCGAACCTGTTTGCAGGCGTGGCATTTGGTGCATCCGCTTTCTGTTTGTTGGTGGTCTTTCTGGCCTGGATCTGGATTGTGTATCGGGCGATTCGTGGCATCATGCGCTTGAATGACAATCGACCGATGTATAAATCCTAAATTTTATTGTAGAAAAAGCAGCCAAAGTGCTGCTTTTTTATGCCTCATGCAATAGAACGGATTCCATCTGTCTGCATAGGCTGAAAAAATTACCAACTCGCACCACTTTTATTCAAGCTTGCTCCATTTTAGGGAGCAATTCTTATCATCATTGAACATAATGACGAACATTGCTAAATATTTTTAATTTTATAAATTTACATTTTTAATATTTAGACTTTACTTTTTTGTTTTATAAATTTACTTTTTTAATAAATATAGTTTACGTTTTTAATAAAATAAACTTACATTAATGTACATTTATTTTTTTAAATTTAATGGGTCGAATTATTTTATTGTCGGGCTCATTTTTAATTTAAGAATAAAAGCGACCACGACGGCGACGCATGCCTAAAACATGAATAGCACGCACCAGAACCGCATAAGAAACTGCATAACCAAAGCGCTGTTCAAATATTGGAACCAAATCACTAATATTTTGAAATTTTAAAGATCTTACAAACACTTGAAATTCATTCCAATCTTTAATATGGCCCGGTGCGCCGCGGTTTTTTACAGGTTTCTGGACCAAGTCGCCAGTTTCTTCTTCAAGGCGGATCCATGCATCCAGAGTCACCCGAGAGATGCCAAATTCTTTACAGACAGCCACCTTGTAATCGGTCTTTTTATACATCTGAATGGCTGCAATTCGAGTTTCTAAATTGTACTTTGGCATTTTCCATCCTCACTCAATTTATTTATATTTTTATTATATGGCATAGTCATTGCAATTGAACAAATAACGAAAATAAATAATGTTCAGGTGACATCAATGGAAAAAGCACAAGTTGCTTTCAAAAAAATGTCTTTGTGGCAGGTCGTGATCATTGGTGTGGCATATATGACCCCGATGGTTGTTTTTGATACCTTTGGGATTGTTTCCGGCATCACTGCGGGACGTGTTCCACTCGCGTATATCCTTGCCTTAGGTGCCATGCTGTTAACGGCATTCAGCTATGCGCGCTTTAGTCGCCAGACAGAAAAACCGGGCTCGGCGTATACTTATACGGCGGAATCTTGCGGGCCGAAAGCCGGTTTCTTTGTTGGCTGGTGTGCCTTAATGGATTATATATTGCTGCCGCTCGTGAATGCTTTACTGGCCGGGATCTATTTGGAAGCCCTGATTCCAGGCGTGCCATATTGGGTGTGGGTCTGTATCTTTACCGGTTTGGTGACCCTGATTAACTGTTTCCGCATTAATATCTTGGCGAACTTAAGCCTGATTTTTGTGGTGGCTCCCTTGATTTTAATGCTGCTGTTTATCTATCTGGTGATCAAGGGTATAGGTACGGAGCAAGGTTATCATTATGTCCTGACCATGACGCCATTATTGAACGGTGATAGCAGTATATTGCCGTTAATTGCCGGGGCATCAATTTTATGTTTCTCGTTTCTGGGCTTTGATGCCGTGACGACGATGTCACACGAAACTAAAGACCCGAAAAAAAATATTCCACGTGCTGTAATGCTGACCACGTTGACAGGCGGGGTGATTTTCTTCTCGGCATCGTGGTTTATCCAGTTGTATTTCCCCAGCAATGTCCGCTTTAACAACCCCGATGAAGCATTGCCTGAAATTGTGATGTATGTCGGTGGGGCACTATTTCAGGCGGTGTTCCTCTGCGCGCAAATCATGAATACCTTTGCTTCAGGTTTGGCGACTCATGCCAGTGCCTCGCGTTTAATCCATATCATGGGACGTGACGGAATTTTCCATAAAGGCACATTCGGTCAAGTGCATAACAAGTTGGGTACACCACTTTATGCCGTGCTGTTCATTGGCTTAACTTCACTCCTCGCCATCAGCCTTGATCTTGCGACAGTGGTGAGTATGGTGAGTTTTGGTGCCCTGATTGCCTTTACTGCAGTGAATTTCTCGGTATTTGTAAAATTCTTTGTTCAGGACAAACAGCGTCAAGGCTTAAAAAATGTCTTCCTTAACTTGGTTTTGCCCCTGCTTTCGGTGGGCGTGATGTTGGGTTTATGGATCAACCTGGAAATGTCAGCTTTGATCTGTGGCTGTATTTGGCTCGCAGTAGGCGTGCTGCTCTATATGTATAAGCGTCTGCGTAAACAGAATATTGTGATTAGTAGTGCTTACTAAAATCGAATCAATTGTATTGAAGTAATAGTGAGAAGATGAAATGAATAAACCAAAATTTATTGAAGATGTCGAATTTAAAGCCAGTATTAATACACAGAGTGGCAAAGAGTGGAACTGGATTAATCCCAAACATGGCAATTTTGAACATCCTGCCAATTACTATGAAAGCTCACTCGAAACTGGGCATGCGTTTCCAGGTTTAAATGCCGATCTTGAATGTGATGTGGTGGTGATTGGTGGTGGGCTACTTGGAGCATCGACAGCACTCCATCTGTCTGAACATGGCATAGATACCATTTTGGTAGAAAAAAATCGCATTGGTGGCGCTGCTTCAGGACGTAATGGTGGACAGCTCACACCGGGGCTAGCGCGTTGGGAAGCGTCAGAAATGATTGAGCATTTCAGCTATGCAGATGCAAAAAAACTCTGGCACTTTAGCTCTACTGAAGCGATGTCTTTAATCGATGACATTGCAGCAAAATACCAACTTGAGCTACAGCGTAAACGTGGACATATTACCGCAGCAGTGCATGAAGGGCACTTGGTTGGTTTAACTCGAGGGGCAGATGCACGTAAATTTTTAGGTGAAGACCACACCAAAATTGTCGGTGAGCATGAGCTGAAACAGCATATTGCTTCAGAGAATTATTGTGGTGGTCTAATTGACTCGCTGGGGGGACATATCCATCCACTCGCACTGAACCGTGGACTGGTTTATGGCTTCTGCCAAAACGGTGGACAGGTGTTTGAACAAACTGAAGTGGTGTCAGTAGAAGAGCGTGAAGATGGGATTTATGTCACGACCATAAGTGGCGTAATAAAAGCGCGTAAGAGTGTGGTCATGGGCGTACATCATGCTTCGTTTAAACTGCTGCAAAAGAACAATCGAACCACAATTCCATTTTATACTTACGTATGTACCACAGCGCCTTTAGAAGTAAATTTAAAAGAGCTATTGCCAACCGATGCGCCTGTCTACGACACCCAGTTCCAGATTGATTATTACCGGGGTGTGTCTCAAAACCGAATTTTATTTGGTGGTGAAGGGACAGGTTCGTGTTGGAGTCCTGAAAAAACCCATCAGTATTTGTTAGGTCGAATTCAGCATGTATTCCCACAATTAAAACAGGTTGAGCTGGATTTTGTCTGGAGTGGAACCACGGATCTGACCATGAATGGTGCAGCCGACAGCCGTAAATTTGGCCATAAATTCCCGATTTATGCCGTGCAAGGCTGGAGTGGGCATGGTGTGGCGCAAACGGTGCGTATCGGTAAAGCAATTGCAGATGATTTCTGTGGCAAGGCAGATGATTTCAATATGCTGACCACTATTCAGCATCAGGATATGTTGTTTGGTCGCACACTTGCCCCTGTGGTGATTCCAATTGCCAAAACTGCCTATGGACTGGGAGCATTGGTGAATCCGGGCAAGATGGTATCTTTCTAAAATTAAATACAAATATAAAAAATTCCCCTTTCTTAAAAGGGGAATTTAGGGGGATTAAAAAGAGGAAATTAAGTGATTTGTTCTTTTACTTTCCGCTTTAAAAACTTCGGTTTCCATTCACTGGCAATTACGCCCAGTACCACCATCAATCCGCCCAACAGTGCCAGTGCAGGTAGGCGTTCTCCTGCAAGTCGGCCAAAAAGCGCTGCCCATACCGGTTCACCGGCATAGATAATTACTGCCTGTGATGCATCTACCCTACGTTGTGCCCAGTTCATGACCAGTTGAATCATCGCACTGGCAATGCCTAAACCGACTAAAATGCCTGCCAGATGCCAGTGAAATTCAGGTAGCTGAGATTCACCTAAAACAGGTGCAATCATAAAGCAGAACAAGGACGCAAAAATCAGTTGCAGTACTGTGACCCGGCGTATATTCACCTGCTCAGCAAAATAACTGATCAAAATAATCTCCAGGGCAATGGCAATGGAGCCAAGTAAAGTCAAAGTTTGTCCAAAACTGAGCTGAATTGCTGCAAAGCCATTACCAGTCAAAAACAGCAGCCCGATAAAGGCAAACAATGCCCCGATCCAGGTCATCACCTGAGGTTTTTGACCAAACAGCAGCCAGAGCAGGATCGGAACCAGTGGAACATACAAGGCGGTTAAAAAAGCCGACTCACTGCTGCTGATGGTCTGCAAGCCCACAGTTTGGGTGCCGTAGCCGATGGCGATCATGACGCCAATCACCACACCAGCAAACACCTCTTTCAGGTTCATGCCTTTTAGCGACTTCAGTGAAATCAGGGTGATGGCAAGCGCTGCCGCAGCGAAACGCAGGCCGACAAACATAATCGGACTACTAAAATTTAGCCCGTATTGCACAGTAATAAAACTGCCGCCCCAGATAATGGTGATCAGGATCAGGGCGAGTTGCGGCGCTTTTACCATCCAGCCGGAGTGATTTTTGGAAATAAGTGTAGACATGCCAGGAGATCAGAAAATTAAAAAATAAAAAAGAGGTCCGAAGACCTCTTTTACAGCAGGCTTAATTATAGCGCCTGTTGCTCATCTAGCAATAACTGTGCTTCACGCAAGCTTAATGTACCTTCGTAAATCGCACGGCCGGTAATTGCGCCCAAAATACCCGGTTGGTCTTTCAGATTACGCACATCATCCAGATTGGTTACACCACCAGAGGCAATCACAGGCAAACCTGAGTATTGCGCCAGATTCACGGTTTGCTCAATATTCACACCCTGCATCATGCCATCACGCGCGATATCCGTATAGACAATGCTCGACACGCCAGCATCAGCAAAACGTTTCGCCAGGTCAGTAGCCTTGACATCAGTCACATTGGCCCAGCCATCTGTTGCCACCATGCCATTCATGGCATCAATACCCACAATAATGTGGCCAGCAAATTTTTGACATGCTTCTTCAACAAATTCAGGATCCTGAACTGCTTTGGTGCCAATAATCACAAAAGAAACACCGGCTTGCAGATAATGCTCGATGGTTTCCAGAGAACGGATACCGCCACCAATCTGGATCGGCAAATCAGGCTGAGATCGGACAATGGCTTCAACCACTGGCTTATGGATTGGTGTACCTGCGAAAGCACCGTTTAAATCTACTAAATGCAAGCGGCGAGCGCCTTCATTTACCCAATGCTGTGCTGTTGCGACCGGATCGTCTGAAAATACGGTATCGTCTTCCATACGACCTTGCTTTAAACGGACACATTTGCCATCTTTCAGGTCAATTGCAGGGATGATCAGCATGCTTTCGCTCCTTGCTTAATCTTTAGAATGAATTTGAGTGTATTCATCTTAGCAAATAAAGTCGAAATTTCTAACTCTTAAACGGTATGAATAAAGAAAACCTGTGCGTAGACAGGTAGCAGTGAGGTCATTTATTTTAATGGCATTAATGATTCATCTCTTGAATGGAGATCAGGTTTTCCATAACGGGTCGTGTACTGAGCTGGTCGATGATCGAAGCGGTAAGATCTGTTAAAGTCACAACCACCTCATCGATCGTGCTCATCACGGCTTTCATGCGTACATCAAGTTGCCAGAACCAATACGCCACTTAAACGCTTAAGCCGTCGATGAAGGACGGATTCTCAATTTCAATGAAGTATTGGGAATCTCTCTGGGTAATAAATCCCGACGTAGTAATTCTTCAAATACCAGCACGGGCGCGTAGGCATCTGCGGCTGCATAATCAATCTGTGCCGGGCTGAGCTTCTTGCTGGCCCAGTTCGAAGTACTAATCCGTTTCGATTTGGGGAAATTCAGTTGAAACAACAACGCCATGGCATTTTTTAATCCGACCGGATTATTTAAACCAAAAGCTTTAAAACATTTGGATAGTTCAATCACACTATTCAGTTCAATGCCTTTTTTACGGAACAGGTGCGCATCATTTTTCAGGCCAAAACCGACCTTGATCTGATCACGACTGGCAAAGATCGGTTTAAGAAAATCCCAGATCGCCGGACTCATTTGAAATAAATAGGCTTTGTCTAAAGTCGCCAGCTGAATCAAATGTGGCCCAGTGGAGACTTCACCGACTTTAAAGGTGGGCTTGGATTCAGAATCGAAACCCAGGACTGCATGGCTTTTTAGTTCCTGTTCAAGAGCATGACATTGTTCCAGGCTATTAATCACCTGAATCTGTTGCATCGGAAGATTTTGAAATACAGGAAAGGTCTGAATTTGTTCCTTGCTTGGTAAAGTGTCCAGCAGCTGTTGCATAGGCTTCAATCATGAAATGAATGCGTTCAGCTTAATCACTTTTCCAGCTCTAGGCAAAAATAAAGCCCATAAAGAATAGGCTTTATGCAAAATTTAACCAGGCTTAATCAGTGTGATAGCTACTCTGTTCCATCTGCGCCTGTTGAGCACGCGTCACATAGTCTTGATAAGCAGGGATTGCAATCGCGGCTAAAATACCGATTGGAAAAATAAGTACATAAATCAATCCCAACACCTTTTCCCAAGCTTTGGTGGTACGTCGCGGGCCGTATTGATTGCTTCTGTCATCACCTTTGGCAAAAATCAGATAAAGGATAAAAATCAGATTGAGTAGCGGAACCAAGATCAGCAGCGATAACCATCCAGTATGATTGCGGTCATGTAGACGGCGAATAGTAAAAACAAAACTAAAATAAAGCATGACCAAGTAAGCGAGTCCGATGAGAACAGTTGCAACCATGGATGAGCCTGCCAAGGCAGAGCTATCCATAAATAGGCCAGGTGAAAAAGCTGCAATGATCCCAATGATGATCAGGAGCGAAAAGGTCATTAGCATGTTCCAGCCGAGATAAGACAAGCGGCCAAAACGACCATTTGGGCTTAAAGCTGATTCATTGCTTGGATAGTGTGGATTCATTATTGTATTTCCCCTGAGTTTAATTATTTTTAAATATAATGAGTTACTTCAACATCATAACAATTTTAGTGACTAAAAAATAGTCAGAATCACTAGCAGTGAACTAATCTAAATGAATAAAAAAGCTCGCAATCTGCGAGCTTTTTAGGCGAAAGGAAAATCAGATTTTCCAGTCCACAAAGTTTTTCAATAACTGCAAACCGGCGGTATGGCTCTTTTCCGGATGGAACTGGGTCGCGAACAGGTTTTCTTTATGAATTGCAGTACAGAACTCAATGCCATAGGTACAAGTAGCTGCCACCAAGTCTGAATCTTGTGGTTCTACATAGTAACTATGCACAAAGTAAAAACGCGCGTCCTGTTCAATATTGTTCCACATCGGATGGTCTGGATTGGCCTGATGTACCTGATTCCAGCCCATATGTGGCACTTTTAGACCGGCCATTTCCGGGAAATGCTTGACCGCACCTTTGAAAATATCCAGTGCATTTGTGCCACCATTCTCTTCAGAATGCTGCATCAAGGCCTGCATCCCGACACAGATTGCCAGTACCGGTTTGTTGAAGACTGCGTTACGCACCACTTCATCGATACCTGCTTCATGCATGCCTTGCATACAGTCACGCATGGCGCCCACACCCGGAAAGACAATTTTGTCTGCTTGCGCAATCAGTTTAGGATCATTGGTCACATCAACCGTGGCGCCGACATGTTCGAGTGCTTTTGCTGCAGAGTGCAAATTTCCCATGCCATAATCAAGAAGGGCAATACGGGTCATTACAGCGTTCCTTTGGTTGAAGCGACCGTGTTCGCAGCACGCGGATCCACTTCACAGGCCATACGCAGCGCACGCGCAAAAGCTTTAAATACGCTTTCGATCTGGTGATGGCTGTTTTTGCCTTTCAGGTTGTCGATATGCACGGTCATCAATGAATGATTGACAAAGCCCTGGAAGAATTCAGAGAATAAATCCACATCAAAACGGCCGATCATGGCACGGGTAAATGGAATATCCATAAACAGGCCTGGACGACCAGACAGATCCACCACAACACGGCTTAAAGATTCATCGAGTGGTGCATAAAAGTGACCGTAGCGTTTCAGGCCTTTTTTATCGCCCAGCGCTTGTGCAAAAGCCTGACCCAAGGTAATACCACAGTCTTCTACGGTATGATGGTCATCAATTTCCAGATCGCCTTCACAATGAATATCAATATCAAACAAACCATGACGCTTGATTTGATCAATCATATGGTCTAAAAATGGAATACCCGTGTTTAAGGTGCCTTGACCAGTACCGTCGAGATTCAAACGAACTCGAATTTTGGTTTCGTTGGTATTTCTTACCACTTCACTGATACGATCTGTCATAGACACGTTCCTCAAATACGTCAAAATGATTGATGTAGAAAATATTTTCGCCGTGACGACGTCACCGCATATTAGATTGCTCAGGAGGGTTTATCAATGCCTATTACCGTACATGCCTATACTTCTTTAGAAAATGATGAAGTGCGCAGCCAGCTTGAGCGACTGTATGACACTAGCCCTGAATTTAGCGATGGGGCAGATGCCATGGAACAACTAGAGCAAAACCTTACACAGTATACCTCAGTTTATAGTGCAGAATTTAATACCAAGATTATCGGGGCAATCTGGTGCACCGGACAGGGAGAAAGCCGGATTCTGGAAAATATCGTGGTGCATCCGGCCAACCGCGGGCGTGGCGTTGCAGAAAGGCTGGTCAGTGAAGTCTGCCGCATGGAAGAAGAAAAAGGGGTCAAGAATTTTGTGCCGGGGTGTGGTGCCATCCATCGTTGTCTGGCCAATCTGGAAAAAATCTAAAAATAGATCAAGCAGTCGCAGCCTTCGGGCTGCTTTTTTGTAAATAAGACCGCAGATTTGTTTTATTGGTGAAGTCTTTGGTAAAAACTGTTTAATTTATGACTCAAATTGATGCGAGTTGATGGAAAAGTAAACATTTGATGAAAATTATTCTCTGCGCTCTTGACGATTTAAAGCTGAAACTGTTTAATACGCGACATCGGCGTGATAGCTCAGTAGGTAGAGCAACGGATTGAAAATCCGTGTGTCCCCAGTTCGATCCTGGGTCTCGCCACCATATTTTAAAACATTTTAAAGTTTTCAATCCCTGATCCCATCAGGGATTTTTTTTAGACCAAAATTCAGTCATTCAATTATTTTTTTTATAATTTTGATTGACTAATGCAGCCAGATACGGCTTAATACACCGCATCGGCGTGATAGCTCAGTAGGTAGAGCAACGGATTGAAAATCCGTGTGTCCCCAGTTCGATCCTGGGTCTCGCCACCATATTCAAAAAATCCTCAAACCATGTTTGGGGATTTTTTTTGCCTGTAATGTTTGCCTACAACAAAATCAGATCAGAATTAAATCTATATTTTCTTATTATTCCTGCCGTATTTTTTTCTATTTTTTTATCCTGTTTATTCATGATTGACCGTTTATCAAACTTAACAATAGGCGCTTGTATTACTTGTAAGCTTTCAATCTGAAGCTTTCCTATTGTCCAAATGAGGGCTAAATCATGAATCTCCTAAAGCCGAGCATACTGGGCCTGATCACGGCCTGTGCTGCCTTTACACTGCCGATATTCAGCCATGCTGCACCTGCCACTGTGTCTGATCCGGTGGTATTGCCGACACTCACTGTCATGGCCGAACCGGAACTGCGCGCCGTGACTGAAAAAATGATGCCTTATCAGGAACAGAACAGCCAACTTAAGGCCCTGCAAATGCGTCTGATGAAAATCGAACGTGATATTCAGGCCTATAGCGTAGATGGCGACATTGCTGCGAATATTGATGTAATGCGGTCGCCGGTCGCCCCCGATCTGGATAGTCTGCCTGTGGTATTTCGTGAATATGTACTGGCAATAGCACAGGGCTTACAGTCTTCAGACCCAAGAAATGGTGTGTATGTCTTGCTGCAACCCTTTGGTATTAACAGGGATGCCACCAACGTGCAAATCGTACGTGAACAATTTGACCCAAATCGACTCAGCCTGAGCTTGCCATTTGATTCCAGATAATCGTTGTTGACAGCCTGAAGGCTTGGGTCTGCAGGATCAGCCAGCAGAAGATTTCGGATTAAATTACTTTCCGGGCACGATGATTCTTGCCTGAGCATGCCATATGAGCGGTCAAACCAAATCTCTTGAATTGTGTCTAAAAAATAAGCATAGTGTGTATTATCAATAAGATCTGACCGACAGAGCTGGAGCGTGTACATGCCGCGTGTTTTTATGATATTAGCCGCTGTTACGCTGGCAATTTTTATTGGACTGTTTTATCAAAATTCTGTCCAGCAAAAACATCAGGCCGAGTTGCTCGAGTATGAAACCGTGCTGGAAGAAAAAACCCAGAGCATTGTAAGGCAAGCACAGGACTGGTCTAAACCGATTCAGCTTGAGCTTGAGGATGATCGTCTGGATGGGGACTATGCCATCATGGCCGAATTTATGCTGGGTCAACTACGGGACAGTGCCGAGGAGCGCAATCAGTATCTACGCGACCTGAAAGCGGCCAACTGGCAGAATTTTCTGGATATTGACCGTCTGGCCAAGGATCAGGCACAAGACTATAAAGAAACCGAAGCCATGCTCAAGCAAGTGCATCAAATTGTGAACAGCTATCAGCAGCAAATTCAGCAGCGTGATGCCGAGCTGATTAATAAGGCACAGCAACTGGATATTAAAAACCGTTATCGCCAGCAGCTGACCGCGAACCTGCAAGCTGATCAACAGCAAAGTAATGCCCATGCGATCTTTGTGATTGAGAAACAAAGTCTGGCCAAGGCAGATGCCTTATTTGCCGTATTGAAAAAGCATAAATGGCAAAAGAAAAATAAAACTTTTATGTTTTATGAAGATAAAGCCGTGAAAGAGTTTAATGCGCTGTATAAAGAAATATTAAACCTGAATAAACAGATGCAACAGATTGCGACAGCAAACCAGAAAGCGGTTGAAAACAAGTTATAACCCTGTAGGCGATCACAGGATTGCCACATGACTGTCATCTGCTGTTCAAACTTAGTGCTTAAATTGAATGTGTCGCACAGATCACGACATAACATTTAAGCAGGTGAGTCATGCAAACAATTCAGGTTTTTGCTGATATTCAGCAGGTGTACGGTGAGTTTGTCGCAAATAAAATATGTCCAAAACTACAAAGTCTGAATAATGAGGGCAGGAGCCGATTTTTCTTGAATCAATATTTCAAGCTGATAGAGGACTGGCACTATACCGAACAGATTGTCATCCAGTTTAATCAGCAATATTTCAGTCTGGATCTGGAAGGCGCGCCGGATTTTATGGATCAGGAAAATTATATGCGCTGGCTACAATCAGAACTACTGCATTAATCCAGTCACCCTATTCATTCTCTGGCTAAACCCAAGCTGTCGATCGAGGCAGCTTTTTTATTTTCCAGATTTGGTCTGCATCTTGCTGCTGTATTGGCACAGCGTAAATAAGCGCTGATTCCAATTCCGGCCTGAACCAGCTATGCTGAAATGAATAAAACCGTCGCTATAAGCATGACAGGCGGCGCATGCATGAGATGGAGGGCGATATTGATGCAAGAACTGATTTGTTATAAGGAACTTCCGGTCTGGACAGAAAAGAGTATTCCTCAGGGCTTCAAGAATCAGCACAATACCAAAGCAGGGACTTGGGCCAAACTGACGTTACTTAAAGGTGAGTTGCATTTTGCCATGCTGGAAGCATCCGGTGCGGTGCAATCTGAACATGTGTTTACACCAGCGCAGCAACCGCCATTTATTGAACCTGAGGCTTGGCACAAGATTGTTTCTGCCAGCGAGGATGTCGAATGCCAGCTGCGTTTTTATTGCCAGCCTGAAGATTACTTCATCAAAAAATATCAGTTGAATCCTACCCATTCTGAAGTACTGGCTGCCATGCCCTATTTAAAGGGTGGCCGTGCGCTGGATGTCGGTTGCGGTACAGGACGTAATGCGCTGTATTTAAGTCAGAATGGTTTTAATGTCGATGCTTGGGATGTCAATGAAAACAGTTTGCAGACCTTAAGACAGATTGTGCAGACGGAGCACATTGACCACTTGCAGATCCAGCGCCGCGATCTCAACACAGATACCAGTATTACAGGCCAGTATGACTTCATTTGCTGCACCGTGGTGATGATGTTCCTTGAGGCGAAAACCATTGCACCCTTGATTGCGCAGATGCAGCAGGCCACCGTGCCGGGTGGTTATAATCTGATTGTCTGTGCGATGGATACGCCAGAGATTCCGGTACAGCCCGATTTTCCATTTAGCTTTAAGCCGGGCGAGTTACGGGCTTATTATGAGGACTGGAAGATTGTGAAATACAATGAAAATATTGGTGAGCTGCATCGGGTGGATGCGCAGGGCCAGCGGATTAAGCAGCACTTTGCCACCATGCTGGCGCAGAAGGTTGAATAAAAGATTAAGGATTTTTTAAATTCTTGAGCTTAAATAAGACTAACTAAAACAAAAAAGATGTCAGGATGACATCTTTTTTTATGCTTAAAAAATCTTAAGCTGCTTTTTTAAACCAAGAGAACCAGCCTTTTTTCTCAGCTTTTACTTCTGCTTTTTCAGCAGCCGCGTCTTTGGTTTCTACTGCTTCAGTTTGCGCAGCTTCAACGTGTTGTTCTGCTGTAGCTTGAGCCATTTCTACTTGAGTCGTCGCTTCTGTTTTTACTGCTTCAGCTTTAGTTTCAGCCGCTTGTTGATTTGCAACAACAGTCGCTTGAGTCGCTTCAACTTTCGCTTGTACAGGTGCAGCAGTTTCTTTAGCAACAGTTTGGGTTGTTTTGGTTACAATAGTTGCTGGCGCAACTTGAGCTTCAGTTGCCATTGCAGATGCAGAAGTCGCTACGATTGCAGTCGCGATCATTGTTTTAAGCATGTTCATATAAACCCTTTTAAGGAAATAGGAAAAAAGAGGCTTGATCATACATTTATAAAATTTAAGTGCTTCATAAATAGGATTTTATTGGTTGATTTTTCAACTAAAATTACAAAGGGATAACATTTTGATTCTTAAATAACTATAATTATAAAAAAAACATAGAATTACTAGAGGGTTGGTTTGAGCGAGTTAGAAACAAATGGCTATTTGATATGTAGCAAATGTAATTCAACAAATAGGGTCGTTGAAATAGGCCGTCAAGGTGTTTATAAATGCGGTACTTGTAGAAATGATTTATTGGTTATTAATAGAGAAAAAAAGGGCTCTAAAGTAATTCCCCTTTTAGTTGCTTCGATTTTTATTGGAGTGTTAGGAGGATTTGGTATTGATCAAATACAGGAAAAACTTAAACCATCTGAAATTACCTACTCTGAGTTGAGTACAAGTTGGGAAGATTGGCAAATTGAAGCTTTTGACAGAAATTGTAAAGCCAATTACTCACAATTAGAGAAAAACTGGTCTTCTGAAAAGATTGCTAAAATATGTACATGCCTTGTGACATATATTGTTGAAAGGACGGATTATCCTAAATGGGGAAGGTTACGTGACGCTATTGTGAATGAGAGCAATAAAGAATGTCGTTAAAACAAAATCAACAGAATGAACATATATTAAGATTTTTAGATTTATTAGACATGTGCTATGAGGGAAAATTAAAGATGTTTAGCGATGAATTTTCTAATGGGGATAATTCTTTTTATGAAAAATTAAAAAAAGAAGTACAACGTGCAAAAGCTGGTGCAATTTCATTAAATAAAGAGGATGTCTTTAAAAAATATAACTTTTTTTTAGAGTATAAGCTTTGGGAAAAGAATAATACTAATAGGGAAATGAAAATTTTTGATTTAAAGGTAACTAAATTTATTAGAAATAGACATGAGTAAGTAAGAGATTTAAAAAAATCTCTTACTTTTATTACTTGGCTTTATTGAGAAATAGAAGAAATTAAATTGGATCTCTTAGCAAATTTATGAATATTGAATTTAATTTGCTTTATTGCAGCCTCTCCTCCTATTTGTAAAATATTGTGGCTGTAATCGTAACCATGAGATAGTTCATTATTTTGAAAAAAGCGACCTAGAGGGTCAATCATTAAGTAAGATTGAGTCATTTCATCATTATTTTCTGAAAAAATAATTTTTTTAAACTTGCTGTGTCTATTTATAAACTCATAGAAGTCTTCATTGTTGATGGAGTTTTCTTTGGTTAATATTGGGAGCATTTTAAAAATTTTCCATTTAGTTGGGGAGGCGTTTTTGATAAATAAATTAAAGTCTTCTAACTTATTTAATTCATTAATAACAGTGTTTATTTTAATTTCTATATTTGGGTTTATTACTCTTATTAGTTGGATGTTCTTTAGAAGTTCATTGATATTCATTGGAGTGTTTTTTACAACTCTTCCTATTTCTTTGTTGGTATTTGAATTGAGTGAGTCAATGCTAAATCCAATAGATGAAAATTCATTTCCAATCATTTCTATTAATTCACCATCTAATAAACTACCATTGGTAATAGCTGATAATTCAAAATGATATTTTTTTGCTTCTTTAATTATTTCTAGAATTTTTTTCTTATAAAGAAAAGTTTCTCCACCAACTAAGTTAAGGCGTATTCCAGTAAAGTTAGTTCCTTTATTTTGATTTACAATCATTGGTAGTAGCGATATTTCTTTAACTAATTGTATGATTTTTTCATTATTATGAATAATTTCTTTATTCTCATTTTTTTGCCATTTTGCAAAACAATAAAAACATTTGTAGTTACATGCTTCAGTAATGTGCCAATTAACAACTAAATTTGTCATTTTTCTCTCAGAGTTAAGTGTAGTCAGGTGATTCCTTTAATTAATACTAGTATTTAGTCGGCGCATTTTCGGGGACAAACAAGGGACAAAAAACCCCGCACTAAGCGGGGTTTATTTTTATTTCAGTATTTAAGAATTAAACACGTTCGATAATGGTCGCAATACCTTGACCCAAACCAATACACATGGTCGCAAGACCAATTTGCGTATCTTGCTGTTCCATCACGTTAAGCAGAGACGTGGTAATACGCGCACCAGAACAACCGAGTGGGTGACCCAACGCAATCGCACCACCGTTATGGTTCACGATGTCTTGCTTGTCATAAATGCCTAAGCCCTTAAGAACAGACAGACCTTGTGCAGCAAAGGCTTCGTTCAATTCAAAAGTTTGAATATCAGAAATCGCAAGGCCAGCACGTTTCAAGGCTTTTTGCGTTGCCGGAACCGGGCCGTAACCCATGATCGCAGCATCACAACCTGCAACTGCCATAGAGCGGATCACGGCACGTGGCTTAAGACCTAAGGCTTGTGCACGCTCATAAGACATGAGCAACATTGCAGAAGCACCATCAGACAAGGCTGAAGAGGTTGCCGCAGTCACTGTACCGCCTTTCGGATCGAACACTGGACGTAAAGCACGGAATGATTCGATGTTGGCATCCGGACGGATCACTTCATCGATATCACATAGAACTTTATAACCATCAGCGTTGTGACCTTCAATGCCCACAATCTCGTTCTGGAACAGACCATTTTCAGTCGCAGCCCAGGCACGACGATGTGATTCCACACCAAAGGCATCCTGTTCCTCACGGCTAATGCCATTCATGCGACCCAGCATTTCCGCAGTCAAGCCCATCATGTTGGACGCTTTGGCATAATGCTTAGACGCTTCCGGGTTCAGGTCGATACCGTGCATCATGCCAACGTGACCCATGTGCTCGACACCACCAATGATGAAGATATCACCCTGATTGGTGGCAATTTGCGCAGCCGCAGTATGAATCGCCTGCATAGACGAACCACACAAACGGTTCACGGTTTGACCAGCCACAGTTTTCGGCAAGTCTGCCAGTAATGCGATATTACGGGCAATGTTCATCCCTTGTTCCAGAGTCTGGTTGACACAGCCCCAGATCACGTCTTCAACTTCATTCGGGTCGAATTCGTTACGTACCATCAGGGCACGGACAAGTTCAGCAGACAGGCTGTCCGCACGTACATTGCGGAACATACCGTTTTTGGTTTTACCCATTGCTGAACGTACGCCATCGACGATGACAACGTCACGTGGATTTAAAGTAGCCATTCACGTTGCTCCTTAACCGTAGAATTTTTTGTTGTTAGCAGCCATTTCACGCAACATTTCTGGCGCTTCATAAGCTTTACCAAGGTGCGCATACTTATTGCAAAGCGCAACATACTCAGCTACACCGGTTTGATCGATGTAACGGCATGGACCACCACGGAATGGAGGGAAACCGACACCCATGATCATTGCCATATCTGCTTCAGAAGCAGTCGCGACAATGTTGTCTTCCAGGCAACGAACCGTTTCGTTACAGAAAGCCAGCATCATACGGTCAATGATTTCCTGAGCGTCAAATTCACGTTTTTCCACAGTTGCAACAGAGGCCACAAGCTCATATGCAGTTGGATCAACCACTTTGGCTTTTTTGCCTTTACGGTCAAGTTCATACTTGTAGAAACCCACGTCGTTCTTTTGACCCAGACGTTTGTTCTCATACATGGTTTGAATCGAACCTTTGAAGTCCGGTTTCATACGATCCGGGAAGCCTTCAGCCATCACTTCTGCACCATGCACGCCAGTATCAATACCGACAACGTCCATCAGGTAAGCAGGGCCCATCGGCCAGCCGAATTTTTCCATCACTTTATCGATTTGCTGGAAATCAGCACCATCTTTAAGCAATAGGTCAAATGCACCGAAGTAAGGGAACAATACGCGGTTGACCAGGAAGCCCGGGCAGTCATTCACCACGATTGGTGTTTTACCCATTTTCTGAGCAAGTACCACAGTCGTTGCAATGGCTTCGTCAGAGGTCTTCGCGCCACGGATCACTTCAACCAAAGGCATCATATGTACCGGGTTAAAGAAGTGCATCCCCACGAAGTTCTCAGGACGTTGCAGGGTTTCAGCCAGACGCGTGATCGAAATCGTAGACGTATTTGAAGCAATGATGGTGTTCTCACGTACTGATTTTTCAGTATCAGCAAGTACAGCAGCTTTGATTTTAGGGTTTTCAGTTACCGCTTCAATCACGATATCCACTTCTTTAAACTCTTCCAGGCTTAAAGTCGGACGGATACGTGCAAGCGTTTCACCCATTTTCGCTGGTGTCATTTTTTTGCGTTCAACCTGTTTGGTCAACAGTTTGTTCGCTTCAGACATACCCAATGCAAGCTGTGGATTACCAATATCTTTCATGATGATTGGTGTGCCTTTGCTCGCCGCCTGATAAGCAATACCACCACCCATGATCCCAGCGCCAAGTACCGCCGCCTGGTTCACCGGATGCGCACCTTTTTCGTAGCGCTTCGAGGTTTTTTTCACGATCTGGTCGTTCAGGAACAAACCGATCAATGCACCTGCTTGTGGCGTAACTGCAGCTTTGGCAAAGCCTTCAGCTTCAACTTTTAACGCGTCATCACGATGCAAGCTTGCACCGGCCTGTAATGAATCAAGCAGTAATTTTGGCGCCGGATATTGAGCCGGATTGGCCTTGGCCAGAACCATGCCTTTCGATGAATTAAACGCCATCATCTGTTCGATCGGGCTGAGTTTAACCGGATCCAGTTTTTCCTGACGCTTGGTTCTCCAGTCTAAACGGCCATGAATCGCCTGTTTGACCAGATCAAGTGCAGCATCTTTAAGTTTGTCAGCAGCAACCACCGCATCTACAGCACCGTCTTTTAGTGCAGCAGCAGGCTTTTTCGGGTTGGCCATGGCCATCCATTCTACAGCATTGTCGATACCGATCAGACGGCTTAAACGCACTGTACCACCGAAGCCCGGGAAAATGCCCAGCTTGATTTCAGGCAGACCGACTTGCGCCTGTTCTGACATGACACGGTAGTCACACACCAGACACATTTCAAAACCACCACCCAGTGCCATACCATTAATGGCCGCCACTTTAGGAATGTCGAGATCTTCGAAGCTGTTGAAAATTTCATGTACCGGCATCGCCCAGTCAACAATCGCTTGTTCACCCTGAGCAAAGTTATCGCCGAATTCTGTGATATCGGCACCGACAATAAATGTAGATTTGCCTGAAGTGACAATAAGACCTTGAATATCGGCATGGGAGACGGCTTCAATAGCAGCCTTGAAATCTTCAATCGTTGCACGGTTGAATTTGTTAACGGACTCACCTTGTAAGTCAAAGCGGAATTCTGCAATCCCGTCCTCTAGCATTTGGACGGTAATGGCATTGCCAGCGTGGATCATGCCCTGATCTCCTTTATTTTGGAGGACTTCTAAGTTGATGTTGTGAAGCAAATGCGCATATCCCGCGCACTTTTAGACTTCGCTAATCTTACGATAACTATATCCAAAAAGAACATAACAAGTTGTATCAAGCCGTGACGCAAGGGTCATCAATTTTTGCCGAATCGATTCCATCTGCGCTGTATTTTTGTTGCCGTTTTTGACCACAGCCTGAACTAAAGATTCTGTTTCAATTCATTATTTTTTATCGATTAGCCTGATTGATATGGAGCAGGGTGGACAATATTCAAGGGCAGGCTTTGCTGCTATTTGGTCAATTCAGTCAATTATCGGCCTGTGGAACAAGGGAAATCAGGGCTGAATCTCACTCAGTACAGGGCGTGCAGGCATGTATAGATATTTTCGGATCAGCCGCAATAAAACTGTAGTTGATTGTTTTAGTCGAGGGTTTTCTGAGGATTTCAGCCCCAACATGCCTATGTTGATGCTAGGCCTGAAATAAGCGTGCTTCTGTTGGATATGACCTCTGTCATCTGGCACAGAATTGTTTATGATGATCAGGCACATAGATATGGGGATCTCGATGCAGGTATTTCGTTCCAAAAAAGACTGGTGGCTGGTCGCTTTTCTGATCTGTATGAGTGGCCTGTTACTGCAACTGCTGCTGACCATGCAGGCCAAAGGCACCCTGCAGCAATATCCACTGCACACCGCTATCTACATTCTGACCATTATTATTCTGTGGTGGCCGCTGTGGAGTACGCGCTATATGGTGGAAAATGGAGTGCTGAGCATTAAAAGCCTGTGGTTGAGCTGGCAGATTCCGTTGAGCGCCATCCAGTCCATTCAGCCGACAGATCATTCCATTATTGCACCGGCCTTGTCCTTAAAGCGTCTGCGGATTGACTATAGGGAAGACGGCGTGCAGAAATTTGTATTGGTTTCACCTAAAGATCCGACCACTTTTAGACAAGCGATTCAAGCAAATAAACCGGATATTGAGTCTGCATGATTTAAGCTTTTGCTTGCTCAGGCAGAACCACAAATTGTCCATCGACACAGTCCAGATGCAGACTGAACTGCTCGGGCTGGCTTAAAAAATACAGCGCCAGAACCGGTTCCAGTTCGGTACGCAGCTTGCGGCCCAAATGCCGGGCGCCGTAACGAATATCATGCCCTTGATAAAAATAGGCTTTGGCTGCATCCGATAAATGTACTTGTCGGTTTTGATGTTGCAGGCGTTTATTGAGTTTTTCCAGTTCAATTTCGACCAGACGCGGCAGGGCATCATGCTGTACCGCCTGATAATGCAGGCTGCGGTCAATCCGGTTCAGAAACTCAGGATCGAATTTACGCTGCATGACTTTTTCAATAATGCGCTGGGTGGGTACACGTTTCAGGCACAGCGCCTGCATTTGCTGTGGCAGGTAGCTGAGTTTCTCCAGATATTGCTGTGCGGCCTGTGCGCCGACATTACTGGTCATAAAGATCATGCAGTTACGAAAATCAATAGTTTTGGTTCCGGCTGTCAGGGTCAATCTTCCAGTATCCAGCACGTTCATCAAGCCGCGAATCACCTCGTTACTGGCTTTTTCCAGCTCATCAAACAGCATGATGCCGGGCCGGGTATGACTGCCGGCAATCGCCGTTTCATCAAACAGGCTATGCCCTTCTTTAGAACCGACATAACCCGGCGGTGCACCGGTGAGTGCTGCGGCATAATGTTCCTGTGCCAGGGTATTCATGTCAATCCGGCAGAAAGCATCCGGACGACCATAAATCGCTTCGGCAATCAGACGCACGGTTTCAGTTTTACCCACGCCGGTTGGGCCGAGCATCAAGGTGACCGAGAGTGGACGCTCCGGACTGGAGAAATCGGCCTTGACCACATGCAGCATTTTTTCAATTTCATTCAGTGCGGCATCCTGTCCAATCATCCGTTCACGCAGCAATTGCATCACGTGATTCGGCTCGAAATGAAAACGCGGTTTGCCAATCCGGCGATCACGCTCAGAGGGGTGATGGGTGGAGCTGGATGGTTGAACAATATGGATGCCCGATTGCTGCATGGTCATGCGAATCATCTCAAAACTAGACCCTTCGAGCATAGCAAAGTTAAAGGTTGAAATTTAGAGCTTTTAGCAATCAGATCATGCGGAGAAAGCTATAGATTGCAAAGATGGCTGAGCTATAGTTTTAAATTGGGTGTCAAGTTGAGGGGAATTTTGTGTTTTCGCTTGAAAATAACCGAATAATCATCACATATATCTGCAGATTGCATGTAAAAAATAGGCTTTAGGTGAACGAAAACGCACGTCCTCATATCGAGAAAATTTTGGCCAATATGACCAGCCTGCCCGGGGTCTACCGGATGTATGGCAAAGACGGCGAACTGTTGTATGTGGGGAAAGCCAAAAATCTAAAAAACCGGGTCTCCAGCTATTTTGTCAAAACGCTGGATCATCCCAAAACCCAGGCCTTGGTGGCGCGGATTTATGATATTCAGACCTTGGTGGTGCGCTCTGAAACCGAAGCCTTGTTGCTGGAACAGAACCTGATCAAGCTGCATCATCCGCCGTATAACATCATGCTGCGCGATGATAAATCTTATGTCTATATCTTTGTTTCCGCAGATAAACCTTATCCACGACTGGCCAGTGGGCGCGGCAAGGGCAAGCATCAGGTCGGCAAGTTTTTTGGGCCTTATCCGAGTGCCTATACCGCCCGGGATACCTTGGTGGTGCTGCAAAAACTGTTTAATGTGCGTTCCTGTGAAAACAGCTTTTTTGCCAACCGAACCCGTCCCTGTCTGCAATACCAGATCAAGCGCTGTTCTGCGCCCTGTGTCGGATTTATCTCTCCGGAAGACTACAAAGCAGATGTGGATAACTCGATTCGCTTTTTGCAGGGCGATACCAAGGAGCTGAATCAGGAACTGATCGCAAAAATGGAAGCGGCAGCCGAAGCTCTGGAATTTGAAAAAGCCGTGTTCTATCGCGATCGGATGGCACTGTTAAGAGATGTGCAGTCACAGCAGGCGATTTATAAGCTCAAAGGCGAAGCCGATATTTTGTCGATTGCTTATCAGGCCGGGGTGACCTGTGTGCAGATCATGCATGTGCGCAACGGTAAAATGCTCGGCGGAAAAAGCTATTTCCCGGATATGCTCAGTGATGATCTAGGGCAGATGCTTGCCGATTTTATTGCCAATTTCTATTTTCAGGTGGCGGATGAAATTCCGGCCGAGCTGATTGTCAATGTCGAAGTGGCCGATCGCAAGGAACTGGAAGCTGCCTTGTCGCAGCATTTTGACAAGAAAATCCAGATCAAGTCCAAGGTACGAGAAACCCGCGCGGAATGGCTGGAACTGGCACAAATGAATGTACAGCATGCGATTCAGGGCAAGCTGGCCAATCATTTTGAGCTGAATGACCGTTTCCATCAGCTGGAACAGGTGGTCGGCCGCCCGGTGGACCGGATCGAATGTTTTGATATTTCGCATACCATGGGTGAAGACACTATCGCGTCTTGTGTGGTATTTGATAGTGGTGGGGTACGTAAACGTGATTATCGTCAGTTTTCCATCCATGACATTCAGGCGGGCGATGACTATGCCGCCATGCGTCAGGCTTTGACCCGTCGTTATAAAAAAGCCATGCTGCCAGATTTACTCCTGATTGATGGCGGCAAGGGGCAACTGCATATGGCGATGGAAGTGATGCAGGAACTGGGGCTGGAGGCCTTTATGGTCGGTGTGTCCAAAGGCGAGGGGCGTAAACCCGGTCTGGAAACCCTGCACTTTACCGATGGTCGCAAGATTCAGTTGCCAGAAGATCATAAGGCACTCCATTTGATTCAGCAGGTGCGGGATGAAGCGCATCGCTTTGCGATTACCAAGCACCGCGCCAAACGCGATAAAAAACGCGGTTCATCGGTACTAGAAGTCATTCCGGGCCTTGGGCCAAAACGCCGTCGTGACCTGTTGACCCATTTTGGCGGGATTCAGGGCGTACTGAAAGCCTCAGAAAGAGATCTGCAACTGGTGCCGGGATTGGGTTCAGTCATGGCACGGATGATCTATAAAGTGCTGCATGAATAATTATCAAGCCCAATGCAAGGGCAAAAGAGCACATTGACGCACGGGTCATTGATCATTCACAGCAGAGCAAGCTTGACTCAATATACTGAGGATCAAGACTCACTGAGGGATCAACATGTCTTTGCAGGCGCTTTATGCACAAATTTCCGAACAGGAATGGGTGGAATTTCCATCAGGATGGTTACAGGGGCGCACCCTGTATGGTGGTCTGGCTGCAGCAATGATGATGCAAAAAGCGGTTATTCAGATCAATGATCCGGCCAAACATCTGCTCAGTTGCAGCGTCACCTTTGTTGGGCCGATCCAACAGGCGAAAGTGCGACTAAGTGCTGAAATTTTGCGGGAAGGTAAGTCGGTCACCACCATCGAAGTGCGTCTATGGCAAGACGAGGTAGTACAAAGTATTCTGATTGCCAGTTTTGGTATCTCGCGTGACTCGGAAATTCAGGTGCAGCAAGAAGAACAGGCACCTGACTATGCTGCACCAGAGCAGCTGTTGCAGATTCCTGCTGGTTATGGCCTGCCAGAATGTTATGACCATTTTGAAATCGCCTGGGCGGACGTCAATCTGCCTTGTAGTGCCAGCTCACGTCCGGACTTTGGCGGCTGGTGCCGTTTTCATCCTGAAAAGCATAGCAATCGTGAATTCCTGATCGCTGACCTGATGGCAATTTTCGACATCTGGCCACCTGGTGTACTGCCGATGTTTAAAAGTATGGCACCCGCGAGTAGTCTGACCTGGAGCGTGACCTATGTGCATCCGCTTCAGCATCAACTGCATGATTGGTTTAAATATAAAGTATTTACGGATCATGCTGCGGATGGTTATGCAACCGAGCATGCCTATCTATGGGATGCAGAAAATCGCCTGATTGCGATGGCAAGACAAACAGTGACGGTGTTTGCCTAGTGACACTGACAGCCAATTCGTATAAAGTGAAGCCTATTAATGATGGATCAAACCTCTAAAAAAGTGTGCATTTTCATCGTACATGAGGGGAACAATTGGCGGTGTCTATGACTACAGGTCGTATCCTGAATATTCCAAATATCTTGACCTTGGCGCGTATCGCTCTTATTCCGGTATTTTTATTGGTGGCTTACTGGCCGCCTGCAATGGGCTTTGAAGCCAACCATTCCGACATGACACGGCATATTATTTTGACCACGATTTTTGTAGTGGCTGCAGTGACGGACTGGTTTGATGGCTATCTGGCTCGAACTTTAAACCAGACCTCTGCTTTTGGCCGTTTTCTCGATCCGGTCGCAGATAAATTGATGGTCGCAGCTGCGCTGATTGTATTGGTGCAATGGCAACCTTCAATGTCGATGGCTTTTGCTGCGATTGTGATTATTTCACGTGAAATTACTGTTTCAGCATTACGTGAATGGATGGCAGAACTGGGTGCACGAACCAATGTTGCAGTATCAACCGTGGGTAAGTACAAAACGGCTTTTCAGATGATTGCGATTACCGTGTTTTTGCTGAACTGGCCACCACTGGAAATGCTGGCCTATGCCTTGTTGTACACAGCAGTCATCCTGACTTTATGGTCGATGTTTATTTATCTGAAAGCGGCTTGGCCCTATTTGAAACAGCCTTAAGCAAAATTAAAAAAATAAGCTCCTTGAAAGGGGCTTTTTTTATACTCCGAAATTATCAAAATTTGATAAATCACAGGCAAAAAAATACCCAGCCTTTGGGGGAAGAACTGGGATGAAATCGGGGTATTTGTTGCTTATTGTTATAGTTATTCAAAGATATCTCATCTTCTTAGAGCTCATTATAGAGAGACCATTTTACAAAATCATATGACTTCTTGTAGCAGATTGTTGTGTTTTGTGATCGGTCTGTATGTAGGATTTACAATCTATAATTTTGATACAAATATGAATGTTTTTCAGCAGGATAGTGGCTGACTATTGGCGGGGGATAGGCTAGGTAAAAATGCTTTTTAATCCTTCAGCTTTTGTCTAAAAAGTACAGAATACCGGCCGCCGCCCAATCAAAACCCTGAATTCAAGACATCAATAACTTAGCTTGCTGCTGTTGCTCTGTTCTTGAAATTCGAAAGCGCTATTGGAAAGAAAGATTTATAATTTCAGAAATGAAAAAGAGCCTCAAAAAAGAGACTCTTTTAGATTAAAGCCTACGCGCAGTATAGCTGCTTGTCTTGCGTTCGGGTGGAGCAGTATTAGAGATACTAAAAAGGAGCCTTTTCAGACCCCTTTATCACATTCGAAACTACGCGCTTCGCTTGTCTTGAGTAATGTTTAGAGCAGCGTATAAAAAAAGAATCTCCAATAATGGAGATTCTTTTAGATTAAAGCCTACGTGCAGCATAGCTGCTTGTCTTGCGTTCGGGTGGAGCAGCGCTCCACTAATCCTCACTCAGGCTTTAGCCCTTCAGCTTTTTCCAAAGTTTCGTCATTGCTAAAGAACTTTTCACGTTGTTCTTCTAGAAACTTTTTCGCGTCCGGTTCAAATACGTTTAAACGCTTTTCATTAATCAGCGTAGTCTGGTGTTTGAGCCATTCCTGCCAAGCCTGTTTAGACACATGGTCAAACAGTTCCTGACCCTTGGGACCTGGGAAGGGTGCAAAGTCCAGGCCTTCCATTTCTTGTTGATACTTACGGCAAAATACTTGTCGAGACATATCAATACTCCGAATTTAAGCTAAAAAAGTTAAGCGTAAAGATTTTCTAAGCGAGTATAAGCACGGGCAATAGCAGCTTCGACTTGCGCAGGTGCAGTTCCACCAATATGGTTACGTGCATTCACAGATGCTTCAAGTGTTAACGCTTTTTCAAATACATCGGCCTGAATCAGGTCAGAGAACTGTTGAAGTTGCTCAAGTGTCAGCTCAGACAAATCTTTCGACTCTGCAACACCCAGTGCTACAGCTTTGCCGACAATTTCGTGCGCATCACGGAATGCCACGCCATTTTTCACCAGGTAATCTGCCAGATCAGTCGCAGTAGAGAAACCACGTAGCGCTGCTTCGCGCATTTCAGCAATGTTTGGAACCAGTGCAGGAATCATGTCGGCAAATGCCATCAATGAACCACGTACCGTATCGATCGCATCAAACAAGGGTTCTTTGTCTTCCTGATTGTCTTTGTTGTACGCCAGCGGCTGGCCTTTCATCAGGGTCAGCAGGCTCATCAGGTCGCCATAGACACGGCCGGTTTTACCACGTACCAGTTCAGGCACATCCGGGTTTTTCTTCTGTGGCATGATTGAAGAGCCTGTACAGAAACGATCTGGAATATTCACGAATTTGAACTGCGCTGAAGTCCATAGAATCAGTTCTTCAGACATACGAGACAAGTGCATCATAATTAACGATGCAGCGGCATTAAATTCAATTGCAAAGTCACGATCCGATACTGCGTCTAAAGAGTTTTCAGCAACGGCTTCAAAACCTAACAGCTCAGCGGTGTAAGCACGCTCAATCGGGTAGGTGGTTCCTGCAAGTGCAGCAGAACCCAGTGGCATACGGTTGACACGTTTACGGCAATCAATCAGACGCTCAGAGTCGCGTACCAGCATTTCAAACCAGGCCATTAAGTGATGACCAAAAGTCACCGGCTGAGCGGTTTGTAAATGGGTGAAGCCCGGCATGATGGTATCGGTATTTTTAGCCGCCAAGCTTAAAATACCTTTTTGTAATTTTTCGAGTAATTTTAAAATCGCATCAATTTCATCACGTACATAAAGACGAATGTCAGTTGCGACCTGATCATTACGGCTACGGCCAGTGTGTAATTTTTTGCCTGTGATGCCAATACGCTGAGTCAGGCGCGACTCAATGTTCATGTGCACATCTTCTAGGTCAATGCGCCATTCGAACTTACCTGCTTCAATATCGGCTTGAATGGCAGTCAGACCTTCGATGATGTCATCGCGTTCCTGTGCCGTCAGTACGCCTACTTTGGCCAGCATGGTTGCATGGGCAATCGAGCCTGCAATATCCTGTTTATAAAAACGTTGGTCAAATTGAACAGATGCTGTAAATTCAGCAACAAAAGCATCAGTCGCTTCAGAGAAACGACCACCCCACATACCCGAAGTCTGGGCTTGTGATGGATTAGAGGAATTAGAAGATGTGGTCATGTCGGCTCAATCAGATTAAAAGCAGTAGAACGAAAAAGAGTATAACAAATTCAAAGCCTATTGCCGAAGTCACATCTGCTCAATCTTTCGCATCGATAAACAGGCAAACACAAAGTTCCTATTTTTTTAGCCAGATTGGCAATCTTCGCTATTTGCTGGAACTGTTTGTCGGCGGCAATATTCTGGCCATGATTCTAGCGCTCGCAGAAGCACAGTCGTGGCAAGCTTTAAATGCGATGCATCTGCTGCAATATATGCTGTATATCAACTGGGTACTGTTATGTTTTGCAGCACTGGTGGAATTATTCCATCAGGCCTTTCAGCATATGGGGATTAAGCTGGCGCTCATTTCCGGTTTTTTGCTACTACAAGCCATTGTGGTGCTGACCACCATCAGTCTGAATGTTGTGATACATTTTGGAATGAATTTTAATTTTCAGGGCTTAAACCTGGCAATTGCCCTGGATCAGGTCGGGTTGCATCTCAGTTTGGGTGTTTTGCTCGGTATGTTTTGTTTTCGCTATCTGTATTTGCGTGAACAATGGGAACAGCAGCAGCATAGTGAACTGAATGCCCGGATTCAGGCCATGCAAGCGCGGATTCAACCGCATTTTCTGTTCAATAGTATGAACAGTGTGATTAGCCTGATCAGCATCGATCCGGATAAAGCCGAACAGATGCTGCTGAATCTGTCCCGCTTATTTCGTGCCAGTTTTCAGGAATTGAAACTGGTCAGTCTGCAAGAGGAAATTGATCTGTGCCAGCGCTATCTGGAGATTGAGCAGATCCGTTTGGGTGAACGCCTGCAAATCGAATGGAAGTTAGAAAACAAAGACTTATACTCACAAGTACAAATCCCATTATTAACTTTACAACCCTTGTTAGAAAATAGTATTTTCCATGGAGTTGAAAAAATTCTCACAAAGAGTACGATAAGCATATTGGTTGAAATATTGCAAAATCAAATTAATATCATCATTACTAACCCTTATACGCAGGATAATAAAACTTTAAAAAAGGGGCATGGTATTGCAATAGAAAATGTCAGACAGCGTCTGCAAGCTTATTACGGACCCAGTATGACCTTTCAAACCTTTGCCGGCGAAGGGATGTTTACGACGGTAGTGCGATATCAATATAAATAAAAATAAATCAAAGAAATCGCAGTTAGCTTTATCATGTATTTGATCATGTTAACTGGGTAAGGAGGAGCAATGGACATCCTGATTTGTGATGATGAGCCTTTGGCTGTCGAGCGATTATCACGTTTGGTCTCTCAGCTGGGGCATGATGTGGTGGCGACTGCAAGTCATGGTCGTCAAGCGATTGATCTGGCTCACCAATACGAACCCGATGTCATACTATTAGATATTCAAATGCCTGAAATGAATGGCCTTGCTTGTGCGCAGTATTTGCGTCAGCTGGACCCGATGCCGGCAATTATCTTTTGTACGGCCTATGACCAACATGCGCTGGATGCATTTAAATCAAATGCCGAAGGCTACTTGCTTAAACCCGTGATGCAACAGGAATTGGCACAGGTTTTGGAGCACTTAACTAAACTTACCCAAGCTCAGATGAGCCAACTAAAACAAAAAGAAAATATGGACGAAATCAATATCAGCCGCCAGCAGATTGCGGCAAAGACCTATCGTGGTGTCGAATTGGTGCCAGTTGAAAATATCTATTATTTTCTGGCGGATCAGAAATATGTCACTGTACGTCATAAAAACGGCAGTGTACTGATTGATGAAACCTTAAAGGAGCTAGAGCAGGAGTTTGGGAACCAGTTTATCCGGATTCACCGTAATGCCTTGATCTCGGTGAATTATCTGGATGGTCTGGAAGTGGTCAGTTCAGGTCAGTATCAGGTGCGTTGTCGTGAGCTGGACGACCGTTTAGCGGTCAGTCGGCGACATTTGCCATTTTTAAGGGATCGGATTCAAAAGCTATAGCAGGAATCAATGAGAGCATTCAGTTGAAACTTGTATAAATTCACTTGCATTTTAAAGTGAGCAGGTTAAGTTTAGACTATTGTTCTCATTTACTGTTATTGAAATTTATGAAGACCCTAAAAATTGCAACTCGACAAAGTCCACTTGCGCTTTGGCAAGCGGAACATATCCGTGCGCGCCTACAAGATTTGCACGCTGGTTTGCAGGTCGAGTTAGTCACTTTTGTTACACAGGGCGATAAAATCCTAGATACGCCGCTGGCCAAAATTGGTGGTAAAGGTCTATTTGTAAAAGAATTAGAAGCTGCTTTACTCGATGGCCGTGCCGATCTGGCCGTACATTCCATGAAGGATGTACCGATGGCATTGCCGGAAGGGCTGAGCCTTGCGGTGATCTGTGAGCGTGAAGATCCACTGGATGCCTTTGTCTCGAATACCTATGCCAGCTTTGATGAATTGCCACAGGGTGCCAAAGTGGGCACTTCCAGTTTGCGCCGTAAAACCCAGATTTTAAAACAGCGCCCTGATCTCGAAATCATTGATTTGCGCGGGAATGTCGGTACACGTTTGTCCAAGCTGGATGCCAGTCAGTATGATGCGATTATTCTGGCCAGTGCCGGTTTGAAACGTTTAGGTCTGGCAGAACGTATTCGTCATACTCTGACTCCTGAAATCAGTCTACCGGCCGTAGGTCAAGGTGCACTGGGGCTGGAATGCCGTACCCATGATCAGGCGGTACTGGACTTGATTCAGCCATTATTACATGCAGAAACGGATGCCTGCGTGCGTGCTGAGCGTGCCTTTAATGCCTATCTGGAAGGCGGATGTCAGGTGCCGATTGCCGGCTATGCCACGCTCCAGAATGATGTGATTTCAATCGAAGGTCGCGTTGGCAGTGTTGATGGAACGGTTTTGCTGCGTGCACAGCACACTGGAAAAATTGCAGAAGCTGAACAGTTAGGGGTGGAATTGGCCAAAAATTTACTCGATCAAGGTGCAGGCGAGTTGCTGAAAGCACTTTATTCAAACTGATGTTACTGATTAATACCCGTCCGAGTGAGCGTGCTGCGGGTTTGACTCAGCAGTTACAGGCAGCGCAGATTTCTGTACTAGAATTGCCTTTGCTGGAATTGCATGCACAGCCTTATTCCGACGAGCTGTTACGCTTGTATCGCCAGCTGGATCAGGCCAAAATCATTGTGGTGGTCAGTCCGACTGCCGCCCAGATTGGCATGCAATATTTGCAGCAGGCGGAAATTATCTTATCGCGCTTGGCAGATGTGCAATGGGTGGCGGTGGGTAAAGCCACTGAGCAGGCGCTGGCTGGTTATGGTATTCAAAGTCATGTGCCTGAACTTGAAACTTCGGAAGGCATGTTGCAATTACCCGTGTTAAGGCAACTGCCTGCTGGCTCAGCTGTGGCCTTCTGGCGCGGAGAAGGCGGCCGTCAATTTATGATGGATCATCTGCGCGCAAATAATATCAAAATTTTGAATTTTATTTTATATCGGCGGCAATGCCCCGCAAGCACAGCAATGATTTTGGCAGAAAACCTGGCATTGCTTGAGACGCAGCAGCGCTTTGCCGTGCTAATCAGCAGTGAAGCAAGCTGGTTAAACTGGCTGACATTAATGCAGGATAATTCGGATTTAATGCATCAGGCCCGTTATTTGGTTTTGGGGCCGCGTTTGGCCACTCTTCTTGGGGAATATCAACAACAGCATCAGGCAGGGTTTGAATTTGTGCAAATTGATGATTTAGAGGCGAATACGATCTTGCAAAAAATGAGACTGATACTAGGGAACGCATGAAGAAACTATTTATTGTATTTTTCATTTTGAGTGTGGTGTGGCTCATCAAACTCAGCTATGACCTTTATGTTCTCAATGCAGCGCAGACTGGACTTCATCAAGGTGTTAAACAGTTGCAGCAGCAAAATGCCAATCTCAATGATCAGTTTGTGGCATTAAAACGCCAGTTTACCGCCCAGCAGCAAAATGCAGGCACTCCCTCAGCTCAGGCAGCAGCTGCAGTGCTAACTGCTGACATGCAGAATGATATTGCTCTCGTACAACAGCAGCTGGATCTGATTGAATTTGCACTGCAACAGCAACAATATGCCACCGCCATTGAAAAACTAAACCACCTGCAGAATGAGTTGGATGAGTATGTTTTGGCGCCTGCCTTGGTCAGTAGTCTGCAGCAAGTAATTGCGAAAGATCAGGACATGCTGAAAAAATTCGTCAATAGTCGCTTGGTGCAGCAAAATAAATTAAAAGAAGTATTGATGCAGATGGATGCTGAAATTGAAAAAGAAATTCAGGCTCCGCATCTTCAAAGTTTGGAAACTCAACGCTCTTTCTGGCAGCGCTGGATTCAGATCGAAGCTGCAGAGCAGCCGAGTACCGTATTAATGCAACGGCATCTGGTATTGAAAGAAGCTCAGTTGCGCTTGCTCATTGCACAAAATACGTTGCAGCAAGATCAATCTGTCGCCTTTCAGCAAGCGTTGAATGCGGTGATTGATGTCTTGGAACAATTGCCGGATGCACGTAGTCAGCACTGGATTCAGCAGTTGCATCAAATCAAGGCCACACCGGTCACTCCGACGCCTTTATTAAATACACGCACCTTAGTTGGCTAATTGCTTATGAAACAGATTTTGCTGGCCTATTTATTTATCTGCCTACTGGGTATAGCGGGGCTGAGCATCCTGAGTTATGGGCATGGGGCCGGCTATGTCTATTTATATTGGCGTGAGTGGCAGTTACAAACCACATTGTGGTTTTTGGCAGCCTCACTGGTCACGTTCAGTTTTCTGATCCATTGCCTCTGGTACGCGATCAAACAGTATCGCAGCCGTGAACAGCGTAAAAATGAAACCGTATTTAGTTTTGCCCATTTACATCCTTATGAACAACTGGCTGTGATCTGGTTATTAAATGCGGCTCAGGATCAACGGGATTTTATTCAGCAGTCTTTTAGCAAGTCGGGCTTACTCAAACATATTATTGATGCACGATTATCTTGGGGGCAACAGCAATATACAGATGCCTTGACTGCTTTAAATCAGTCTAACCCGATGGCATTTGAGTTGGCAGAATTGCAGCGAATTGAAATTTATTTATCGCAACAGCACGGTGAGCAAGCACTGACCCATTTAGAATTTTTAAATCAGCATGAATTATCACCATGGTTAATACAGGTGAAACCAGCCTATGAGCAGCGACTCACCACATTATGGGGCGTATTTGCCATACAGTTTCCCTGGTTATATTTACGCTCGACTAAATATGGACATTTAGAACAAGAAGTAAAAAAAATATGGCTTGAACAATTATTATTGGCCTATGATCAAGCCACACAAGATGATTTAATTTATTTACAACAGCGTTATTTAGATTTAAAAAAGCAAGTATTTGATCGTGACTATACAGTCAAGTTATTATGGTTGAAATTATTATTCAGAATACCAGAAATGAGTGCCGAACATGAAACAATGGCAATTCATTTATTAGAGCAACAATTTAATCAGGACGTATTTTATTTGTGGTTTCAACAGCAATTGTTACGGCAGAACCCGGATTATGATCATATTGCACAGCAGATTTCGCATTGGGAAACCAAGTATCCGGCATTACCGATTTTGAGTTTTGCAAAATGGCATGTGTTACAGGCCACCGGTTATACAGAGGAAGCCCAGCATTTGCTTGACTTATATCCTGATGATATTCGTATGAGTTATTTGAGAATTAAAGCGGCCTTACAAGACCGTGAAGACTTGCTCCAGCAGTTAAATGCAGTATTTGAATCCAATGTAAACTTTATCGAAATTAAAATTTGAGAATCATCATGTCAGAATTACAAAAATATCCAGTGGTTTATGCACAGAGCGTGGCATGGGGAGACATGGATGCATTGGGCCATGTGAATAATGCCATGTATTATCGTTACATAGAAAATGCACGTCTGGCTTATCTGAATGCATTGGATTTACTGAATGAATCGGTCTCTACGGTGGTCTCTTCAAATCAGTGCCGTTATTTAAAACCGGTGGTTTTTCCAGATCATTTAAAAATTGCAGCACGTATTGAAGAGATTCGAAATAGTGCATTCCGCATGCATTATTTATTATGGAGTGAAAAACAGAAAAGTATAGTAGCAACTTCTGAAGCGGTTATTATTTGTATTGATCAAAAAACCCTGCAGAAAACTCAAATTCCAGAACATACCCGAAAGAAAATCGAAGCACTTGAATTAACAGCCGGACATGAAATCTAAAAAATGAATTGATTATTTAATTTTGTCATTATTTCTAAACTTTATTGTTATTGATTTAAATATTTATATTGAATGTTTTATTTAATATAAATATGATGGGGTATTATTTAACAAAATAAATAATATTATTTAATCGGAGAGCATTATGCCAGATATTACTCATTTATCAGTAGAAGAGTTAAAGCGTTTACAAGCCGAAGCAGAATCACTGATTGCTTCAAAAAAAGACCAAGAGATCGAAGATGCTTATCAGCAAATCTTGGCCGTTGCTGACAAAGTAGGTATGACGGTTGAACAGTTACTTGAATTTGGCGCGTCTAAACGCAAGAAATCATCACGTAAATCAGTGGAGCCACGTTATCGTAGCAAAAGCAACCCAGATGATACCTGGACGGGTCGTGGCAAGCAGCCGCGCTGGTTGGTGGCAGAGCTGGACAAAGGTGCCAAGCTTGAAGATTTCTTGATCTAAGCCTCGATTTGATCTCGTCATTAGGCTGTCATACAGACAGTCTAAGATTGCTGAACCAAGCATGATTGCTTGGTTTTTTTATATCTATGAATTGGCGTTGGGAAAAAAGTGTGCATAATGTGTCTGTATAAGGAAAACATTATAAATGGGGATTTAGACTTGAGATATTGGTCGTGGTGGGATGAGCAATAAACCTAAAACTTTAAAATGGTTCATCCTTGCTCTTGTGGCGTTTTTTATCTTTGTGATCCTGCAAGTGCCAGCTGCCTGGTTGATTTCAAAATTTTATAAAAATAATCAGGCCTTGCACAATGTAAACGGGAATATCTGGCAGGGCAGTGCTGACTGGAAAAAAGGTAATTTGCGGGGCAGCCTGAACTGGAAAGTACGGCCATTGGACTTGCTGTTGCTGCGAGTTGGGGCAGATGTTGAATTGCATAGCGGCAATACTCAGCTTTCAGGGATCATGGGCTATGGGCTGAATAAAGCCTTGATCGTCAAAAATCTTGAGGGTCAGCTCGCGCCGGAAACCTTAAAAAAAGTGGCAGACTGGCAATGGCCAGCGACTGCTATTCAGTTTAAAGAGCTGGATTTTAAATATAAACAGGAACAAGGCTTCAGTCAGGTGACTGGGCAAATGCAATGGGCGGGTGGTGAGCTGATTTATAGCTTTGCCCAGCGTCAGGAACGTATGAATGTACCGGCCATGACCGGACAACTGGCAGATGAGAGCGGACAGCTCTTACTCGACGTTCGGGATAACCGAGAGCAACGTATGCTGAATATCAAGCTTGATCCCAGTCTGATGCTCGATATCCAGCTTACCCAGCGCTTTTTAATGAATGCACCCTCCTATGAAGGTAAAGCTGGCCTGGATACTTATGTGATTAGTACCCGCCAACCCCTAATGGGAGGCTTGAACTAATGGCCATTTCTCTTGGCGATCTAAAAAATATCGATCTGAAACAGGCCAATCGTGTTGCGCCTGTCGTGTTGCTGTTGTTGATTCTATATTTATGCTGGAAACTGGCGGCCATGTTCTGGTTGCTGATTGCGCCACCTCAAGCTATGCAGCTGGATCGGGTAGAACTGGGTTCACAACAGGCGCAAATCCCCAATATCAGTGCATTTTCGCTGTTTCAGGAAAGTGGACAAACAGCAGCAGGAGCAGAAGCTGCCAATATTCTTTTGCAAGGCGTGGTGGTTGCCAGTCCAAGCTCTAACTCTTCTGCGGTGCTGAAAGTCAATGATCAGGTGGATCGTTATCGCGTTGGAGAAATGCTGGGCAACAGTGGTTTTGAGCTGGCTGAGGTCTATTGGGATAGGGTCATTCTGCGCAGAGCAACCGGTGCCACTCAGGAAGTGTTATTCAAGGGTCTGGAAAATGGCTTGAATCAGCCGATCGTGCCGGCAACCCCAGCATCTAATACGATGTCTGCTCCATCTTCGATTATGAATAGCGCAGCTGAAGCACAAAATCTGCCTTCAGCGCAAAATGAAATCGGTCGGGCAATCCAGCAGATGCAGGAAAACAAGGATCAGTATTTACAGAATATGGGGGTCAGTGCGTCGGATGGAGGCTTTGAAATCACTTCCCGGACACCAGCTGCACTGCGTAATCGACTCGGTTTAAGACCGGGAGACCGGATTTTATCTTTAAACGGTCAGACGCTATCGCAGGGGCAAACCGAGGCGCAATTACTGGAACAGGCTCGACGTGAAGGTCAGGTCAAACTCGAAATAAAACGTGGTGATCAGACGATGACCATACAACAAGATTTGAAGTGATGTGTCATCACGCATAGGGTTAGGAAACACAAAAGTTTATGGCTTTATTTAATAATAATCGATCAGCATGGGCATGCTGTGTGGCCGCCCCGCTCGTAGCAATGATCAGTACGGCGGGTTATGCGCAAACCTGGAAAATCAACCTGCGGGATGCTGACCTCACCGCATTCATTAATGAAGTGGCTGACATTACCGGCAAGAACTTCGCAGTCGATCCGCGGGTGCGTGGTAATGTTACCGTTATTTCCAATAAAGCACTGAATAAAAATGAAGTCTATGACCTGTTTTTAGGTGTGCTCAATGTCAATGGTGTGGTGGCGATTCCTTCAGGCAATACCATCAAGCTGGTACCGGACAGCAATGTCAAAAGCTCGGGCATTCCCTATGATGCCAGAAGCCGTGCCAGTGGTGACCAGATCGTGACTCGGGTATTGTGGCTGGAAAATACCAATCCGAATGATCTGATTCCAGCACTGCGCCCTTTGATGCCGCAATTTGCCCATCTGGCAGCAGTGCCGGGCACCAATGCGCTGATCGTGTCGGATCGGGCCAATAATATTTATCAGCTGGAAACCATCATTCGTAATCTGGATGGCACCGGTCAAAATGATATGGAAGCGGTCAGTCTGCAATCGAGTCAGGCCGAGGAAATGATCGAGCTGATCGAGTCCATGACAGCCACGGGTGCAGCCAAAGATGTGCGTGGTTCGCGGGTACGTGTCATCGCAGATACCCGCACCAACCGGATTATCATTAAAGGTGATCCGACAACGCGTAAGCGGCTGCGTCAAATGATTGAAACTTTGGATGTGCCGGCGGCAGACCGTCTGGGCGGCTTGAAAGTCTTTCGTTTGAAATATGCCAGTGCCAAGAATCTGGCAGAGATCTTGCAGGGACTGGTGACAGGGCAGGCGGTGAACAGTAGTTCAAATTCCACTGGTACGTCTTCGGGTTCATCTTCCCTGAGTTCGAATAACAGTTTAAGCAATAACAACAGTAGCAACACCAGCGGAAATAATACTTCCTCCGCTATTCAGTTGAATACCGGCATGAACGCCGAGCAGGGTGGAATTAGCAGCTTTAGCGCAAACGGGGTGAGTATTATTGCCGATGCCACGCAAAACTCTTTGGTGGTTAAGGCCGATCCACAATTGATGCGGGAAATCGAATCAGCAATTAATCAGCTGGATATTCGCCGTCAACAGGTACTGATTGAAGCTGCCATTATCGAAGTAGAAGGTACAGATGCCGATCAGCTTGGGGTGCAATGGGCCTTGGGAGATATCAGTAGCGGTATCGGGCTGATTAACTTTGATAATTTTGGTACCAGCCTAAAAAATGTGGCAGCCGGTTATCTCACCGGCGGTGGTGCAGGTGCTGCAAGTACCGTGGGAGCTGGGACTTCGTTGGTGCTTGGTGATTATCGTGAAGGCAGTGATGGTTCACGCCGTCTGTATGGTGCGCTGATTCAGGCCTTAAAAGAAAGCACCAAGTCCAATCTGTTGTCTACGCCATCCATTGTGACCATGGACAACGAAGAAGCCTATATTGTGGTCGGTGAAAACGTACCCTTTGTGACAGGTTCGGTTTCAACTGGCGCTGCTGGGGTGGCCAATCCCTATACCACGATTGAACGTAAAGATGTCGGGGTCACTTTAAAAGTGGTGCCGCATATTGGTGAAGATGGTACGGTGCGTCTGGAAGTGGAGCAGGAAGTATCGGCTGTTAATCGGGATCGTGGACAAGCGCAGGATCTGGTAACCAGCAAGCGTGCGATTAAAACTTCGATTCTGGCCGAAAATGGGCAAACCATTGTGCTGGGTGGTCTGATTTCGGATAACACCAGTTATGGCCGTCAGGCAGTTCCGGGTCTGGGCGCAATCCCTGGTCTTGGGCGTTTATTCCGTTCTGAAGGTAAATCTAATCAGAAACGTAATCTGCTGATCTTCATCCATCCAACGATTGTGGGTGATAAAAATGAGGTCAGTAAACTGACCCAGCAACGTTATAGCCAACTGTATAGTCTGCAACTGGCCCTGGATGCTGATGGTAATTTTGCCAAGCTGCCGGAACAGGTCGGTGATGTCTATCAACAGCGTATTCCGGTTTCGAAAACACCTTTACAAAATTCGTCTTATCAAACTGTGCCGACGGCTCCAGTGCCGACTCAGCCAGCTGCTGTGGTAGTCACGCCTGTCGCGATTGAGCCTGTGTTGCAGTCACAACCCGGACAACACGTCGAAAAGCGTAAAAATACCGTGACCACCACAACACTTAGACCGAAAAGCTAAGTGATGTAGCATGAACAAACAGCATGTTATGATAATGTCAAAGAGAAAAGAGAAGTAAATTCATGACTTGGAAAATACACGCGATTACAGGTGACTTGACAGGGCAAGAGATTAGCATTGACCGTGATATGCTGGTGGGACGTCATCAGGCCGCAGACATTGTGTTGCAGGCCGCAGAGATCTCGCGCAAACATGCTGCTTTCTTGCTCAAAGATGATGCGCTCTGGGTACAGGACTTAGGATCATCGAATGGCACTTTCGTCAATGATGTGCAGATTGCACAGGAAACGTTATTAAAACAGGATGATATCGTTCAGTTTGCCAGCCTGAAATTTTCCGTGTTGGCGCCTGTGGCTGCGGTAGAAGTTCCAGCAGAAATAGAAGCCACGGCAGAAAAAGTCGTGGCACAGGTTGAAGTGACTGAACCAACGCCAGCACAACAAATGAATGAGCAGGGTATACCGGAACTGACACAGCGAGATGCCTCAGTCCAGCTGACCCGAGATGGCATGCCAACCCATGTCGGGATTCCAAAACCAGCGCCGATTCCTGAAGGCGTCGATCTTGCTGCAGTGAAACCAGAACCTACGCCAATGCCGGTTGAGCAGCCTGTGTCACGGGTAGAGCAGGAAAAAGAAACCCAGAAAAATGTGTCTGTTGGTTTGATTTCAGTGATTGTATTGATTATTTTGGCAATTATGGCTTGGGTAATGTTTAAATAAGCCGATGATTGGTTACAATCAAGGCATGCACAGCGCATGCCTTTTTTGTGGCTGCGAATAATATAAAAGAGGGTCGGGATGTCTATTGCACAATTAGAACAGCGTGAACTGATCTTGTTTGATCTGGATGGTACTTTGGTTGATTCGGCGCATGACCTGTATCGTGCCATGAATATGAGCCTGAATGTGTTGCAATTGCCTTTGGTCACGGAAGAGCAGGTTCGTACCTGGGTGGGCAAGGGCACCTCGATATTTTGTGAAAGTGTATTGCTACATCTGGTTGGTGAAGTCACACCCGCACAGCATCAGGAGCTGCTGAATACTTTTCTGGATATTTATAATGTCGATCCTTGTGTCGACACCGTTCCATTTCCCGGGATTCTGAAATTTCTCGACTGGGCCAAAGCGCAGGGCAAAACCCTGATCTGCGTCACCAATAAGCCGGAGCTTCCTGCTTGTGCTATTTTAGAGACATTGGATATGGCACATTATTTTGCCGAGACCATTGGTGGCGACCGTTTTAGCGAGCGTAAACCGCATCCGCGTCAATTATTGCACTGTGTCGAACAGTATGGTGTAAGTAAAGAACAGGTATTATTGATCGGGGATTCTTCCAATGATGTGGAGGCTGCACGTCGCGCCGGGATTGATTGTATTGTGGTGAGCTACGGCTATAATCACGGTGAAAATATAGCAGACTGTCATCCTCAAGAAATTGTAGATGATCTACGTGAATTGCTTGCTTAATTAGGGTGTTAGGAAAATAAAATGAATAGTGATCAGGTTTTTCGATGGCGTCGCTCAGTTCAAGTCTATTTATACACTGAGTAAACCCAATTTAAAGAGAAAAACCGCATGACCACACAAGCACAATTCCAGCAACTTGCTGCACAAGGCTATAACCTGATTCCAGTGTACCGTCAGCGTCTGGCTGATACGGATACCCCACTTTCTATTTTCGCGCGTCTTAAGCAGCATCAGCAGGCTTATCTGTTTGAATCTGTCGAAGGTGGAGAAAACTGGGCACGCTATTCGATTATTGGGCTGGGCGAATCTACGGTATTTTCCTGTAATGCCGGTGAACTGACGGTACAGCATGCGGACGGCTCGATTGAAAAGCAGCACTGTGCAGATCCTTTTCACTATATTCGTGACTTTCAGGCTCAGTTTAAAGTGCCGACCCAACAGGACTTACCTGCATTGCCAAGCTTCACTGGCGGTCTGGTGGGCTACTTTGGTTATGATGCCGTGCGTTATATTGAACCCAAACTCAAAAATGTGCCTGAAGCAGATCCGGTTGGCTTGCCTGATATCTGGATGATGTTGTCTAAAACTGTCATTGTCTTTGACAATTTAAAAGATACCTTATTTCTGATTGTGCATGTCGATGCAGCTGACCCGATTGCTTATGAAAAAGCACATGAACAATTAAATGAATTAGAAAATATTCTGGCAACACCGATTAGCCTGAAAGCTGAAAAACATAGTCCACCACATTTTGAATCTCTAACCGGACATGACAACTTTATTGCCTCGGTTGAAAAGGTCAAAGAATATATTCGTGCCGGCGATGTGATGCAGGTGGTGCCAGGGCATCGCATGGTGTCAGATTTCGATGGTGATCCTTTGCAGGTCTATCGTGCGCTACGTCATCTGAATCCTTCGCCGTATCTGTTTCTGGTACAAGGGCAAACCTTGGAAAACAATACACCGTTCCATATTGTCGGTTCTTCACCAGAAATTTTATCGCGTTTGGAAAATGGCATTGCCACAGTGCGTCCTTTAGCAGGCACACGACCACGTGGCAAAACCAAGGAAGAAGATCTGGCCCTTGAGCAAGACTTGCTCTCTGATGAAAAAGAAATTGCCGAACATGTCATGCTGATTGACTTGGGGCGCAATGACGTCGGACGCATTGCAAAAATTGGTAAAGTTCAAGTGACTGATCAAATGGTGATCGAACGTTATTCGCATGTCATGCATATTGTCTCGAATGTACAGGGTGAAGTGCGTGACGATGTCGATGCCTTGGATGTTTTCAAGGCAACTTTCCCTGCCGGTACGCTTTCAGGTGCACCAAAAATTCGTGCCATGGAAATTATTGACGAAGTTGAGCCGGTAAAACGCGGAATTTTTGGTGGCGCTGTCGGTTATTTAGGCTGGCATGGTGAAATGGACATGTCGATTGCGATTCGTACCTGTGTGATCCGTGAAAATAAGGTCTATGTTCAGGCCGGAGCAGGGCTGGTTGCCGACTCAAATCCCGAATCTGAATGGAATGAAACCCAAATAAAAGCTCGCGCAGTGATCAAAGCGGTTGAATTATCATCAAATGGTTTGATTTTATGAGTTTTTGGGGTTTTTTTTGAAAAAAACACTTGCATGGTTTGTGAGTTTTGCTAAACTGCACACCGTTCCGATACGAAACGTACGAAACACTAAGAAACGCCGGCATAGCTCAGTTGGTAGAGCAACTGACTTGTAATCAGTAGGTCCACAGTTCGAATCCGTGTGCCGGCACCATCTTAGAGGGTTTCAAGGGTTGAGTAAAGAACAGCACTGATGTAAGTGTAAAATGGTGAGGTTCCCGAGCGGTCAAAGGGGGCGGACTGTAACTCCGCTACGAAAGTTTCGAAGGTTCGAATCCTTCCCTCACCACCAATTTTAATACTTCAATAAGTGGTTTGTACCAACATCGTGCGGGAGTAGCTCAGTTGGTAGAGCGGTAGCCTTCCAAGCTGCATGTCGCGAGTTCGACCCTCGTCTCCCGCTCCATTGAAGTGCTAATATTTGCTCTTATAGCTCAGTGGTAGAGCACTCCCTTGGTAAGGGAGAGGTCTCGAGTTCAAATCTCGATAAGAGCTCCAGATTACAGTTTAGCAATTTTTATTGCACAATATTCCAGAAGCAGGCTATTTAGTCTGCTTTTCAAGTATTTGGTATTTGGTTTTTTAAAACGACATGTCGGAACTGGGTTTTACTCAGAATTGTGTTCGACGTAAACGAGGAGTATTAACATGGCTAAGGCTAAGTTTGAACGTAATAAGCCACACGTTAACGTGGGCACAATTGGTCACGTCGACCATGGTAAAACAACTTTAACAGCTGCGATTGCAACTGTATGTGCGAAAAAATTCGGTGGCGAAGCGCGTGATTACGCTGCAATCGACTCTGCACCAGAAGAAAAAGCACGTGGTATTACAATTAATACTTCACACGTAGAATACGATTCTCCAACTCGTCACTACGCTCACGTAGACTGCCCGGGCCACGCCGATTATGTTAAAAACATGATTACTGGTGCTGCTCAGATGGACGGCGCGATCCTTGTATGTGCTGCGACTGATGGTCCTATGCCACAGACTCGTGAACACATCCTGCTTTCTCGTCAGGTAGGTGTACCTTACATCGTTGTATTCTTGAACAAATGCGACCTTGTAGACGACGAAGAGCTTCTTGAGCTGGTTGAAATGGAAGTTCGTGAACTTCTTTCTACTTATGACTTCCCGGGCGATGACACTCCAGTGATCCGCGGTTCTGCACTTGCTGCACTTAACGGTGAAGCTGGTCAGTATGGCGAAGACGCTGTTGTTGCACTGGTTGAAGCACTTGACTCTTACATTCCAGAGCCAGAACGTGCTATCGACCTTCCATTCCTTATGCCAATTGAAGACGTATTCTCGATCTCTGGTCGTGGTACAGTAGTAACTGGCCGTGTAGAGACTGGTATCGTTAAAGTAGGCGAATCAGTTGAAATCGTTGGTATCCGTGATACTCAAGTAACTACAGTTACTGGCGTTGAAATGTTCCGTAAATTGCTTGACGAAGGTCGTGCAGGCGAGAACTGTGGTGTTCTTCTACGTGGTACTAAGCGTGAAGACGTACAACGTGGTCAAGTATTGACTAAACCAGGTGCGATCAAGCCACACACTAAATTCGATGCGGAAGTATACGTACTTTCTAAAGAAGAAGGTGGTCGTCACACTCCATTCCTTAACGGTTACCGTCCACAGTTCTACTTCCGTACTACGGACGTAACTGGTGCGATCGCGCTTAAAGAAGGCGTTGAAATGGTTATGCCTGGTGACAACGTTGAGATGTCAGTAGAGCTAATCCACCCAATCGCAATGGACCCAGGTCTACGTTTTGCGATCCGTGAAGGCGGTCGTACAGTGGGTGCTGGTGTAGTTGCTAAAGTAACTGCATAATCATAGAATAAGATAAACGGGTTGGGGTTTCGGCTCCAACTTGTTATTTTGCAGGTCAGTAGTTCAATTGGTAGAGCGTCGGTCTCCAAAACCGAATGTTGGGGGTTCGAGTCCCTCCTGACCTGCCAAGTTTTGAAAAAGACGCTTGATGTCGGCAAAATTGGTCATATAATAAGTCGCGAAACCTACGACGAGTACAAAAATGTCGAATGAAAAATCACGCGACGCATTAGGCGAAGCGGCAATTCCTCAAAGAAATAATCCTGCAGTAGATGTAAGTTCTGGTTCTCCATTAGACATGGTTCTATGGGTTATCGCCTTGATTTTATTGGTTGGTGCAATGATGGTAAACCAATATTTACCAGCATACTGGGCCCCTGCGAATGATATTTGGGTGCGTGTTGGGGTGATTTTGGCTTGTATCGTTGCAGCATTCGGTTTATTATACGCCACCCATCAAGGCAAAGGCTTTATTCGTCTGCTGAAAGATGCACGAATCGAGCTCCGTCGAGTGACCTGGCCTACCAAGCAAGAGACTGTGTCCACATCTTGGCAAGTTCTTGTTGTAGTCGTAATTACCTCCATTGTTTTATGGTGTTTCGATTATATTTTAGGCTGGTTAATCAAGTTTATTATCGGGTAAGAGAGCTATGAAACGTTGGTACATTATTCATGCCTATTCAGGTTATGAAAAACAAGTAATGCGTTCGCTTAATGATCGAATCCAGCGTAGCGCTGTTGCCGATAGCTTTGGTGAAGTCCTGGTTCCTACCGAAGAAGTGGTAGAAATGAAGGATGGCAAGAAACGTAAATCAGAGCGCAAGTTCTTTCCTGGCTATGTTCTAGTCGAAATGGAAATGAACGATGATACTTGGCACATTGTTAAAGAATGTCCGAAAGTTTTAGGCTTTATTGGTGGTACGGCGGAAAAACCGGCGCCAATTACGCAAAAAGAAGCCGATGCGATTCTTGCGCGTGTACGCAATACTGGTGAAGCACCTCGTCCTAAGACGATGTTTGAACCAGGCGAAGAATTACTCGTAGTTGACGGTCCATTCACAGACTTTAAAGGTGTGGTGGAAGAAGTTCAGTACGAAAAGTCACGTTTAACGCTGACCATTAATGTATTTAACCGTCCAACTCAAGTTGAACTGGAATTTCGTCAAGTCGAAAAATCAGTTTAATTGGTTTGGGTTGAAAACGCCTGATTTGCGTGCAAATCAGGCATTGTTGTTGTAACGGTATCGTTACTTGAAATCATTGGGGAGCCTTCACCGGCGTTTGCACCCAGAGGTAATTTGAAATGGCTAAGAAGATTGACGGCTATATCAAGCTGCAAGTTCCAGCTGGTAAAGCGAATCCATCTCCACCGATTGGTCCTGCACTAGGTCAACGTGGTGTGAACATCATGGCATTCTGTAAAGAATTCAATGCTGCGACACAAAAAGTTGAAGCTGGTCTACCAATTCCAGTCGTGATCACTGTGTACAACGACAAGTCGTTCACATTCATCATGAAAACTCCACCTGCTGCTGTTCTTCTTAAGAAAGCTGCTGGTATCCAGAAGGGTTCAGCTGTACCTAACAAAACTAAAGTTGGTAAGTTGACTCGTGCTCAAATCGAAGAAATCGCGACTACTAAAGAACCAGATTTGACTGGTGCTGATTTAGACGCACGTGTACGTACCATTGCTGGTTCTGCGCGTTCTATGGGCTTGGAAGTGGAGCTTTAAGACATGGCTAAATTAACTAAACGTCAAAAAGCGATCGTAGCTGCTGTAGAAGCGCACAAAGTTTACACACTAGAAGAAGCTGTTGCAGTTTTGGAGAGCCTTCCAGCTCCTAAATTCAAAGAATCTTTGGATATCGCGGTAAACCTAGGTGTTGATCCTCGTAAATCTGACCAAGTTGTTCGTGGCGCGACTACACTTCCTGCAGGTACGGGTAAAACTGTACGTGTAGCTGTATTCGCTCAAGGCGCTGCTGCTGAAGCTGCTAAAGCTGAAGGCGCAGACGTTGTTGGTTTCGATGATCTTGCTGAAAGCATCCAAGCGGGTAACCTTGACTTTGACGTTGTAATTGCTGCTCCAGATGCAATGCGCGTTGTAGGTAAACTTGGTACGATCCTTGGTCCACGTGGCTTAATGCCAAACCCTAAAGTGGGTACGGTAACTCCTGACGTAGCAACTGCAGTTAAAAATGCAAAAGCTGGTCAAGCACGTTACCGCGTAGACAAAGCGGGTATTATCCACGCTGCGATCGGTCAAGTAGGTTTCACTGCTGAAGCTGTTCGTTCAAACGTTGAAGCACTTGTTGCTGACTTGAAACGTTTGAAACCTGCGACTTCTAAAGGCGTATACATTCAAAAGATCACTTTGAGCTCAACTATGGGTCCTGGTTTGATCGTTGATGTAGCAAACGTTTCTAAATAAGTCTCGACTTATACAGAATTTTAAAGCCCTGAGTAAGTTTTAAAGCACTGCTTTAAAACTTACGCAAGAAACGCTCCGTCGTATTTTGCAAACTTAGGCAAACTTTGAATTGATAAATGAAAATTTATCAGCGTCAAAGACCGCGGGCGAGGGGAGTTTTATGCTTCGCTCTTAATCGTCCAGCCTGCGTAGACGCGGTGGTGTGATTTGTTCATCCTCCGCGTGTTAGTCCAGTGATGGATTAACGAATTGGGAGTGTACTTCGCGTAAGTACATAAATCACCGTTAGGAGGTTTTACAATGGCTCTTCTTATCGAAGGCAAAAAACAGATCGTAGCTGAAGTAACTGAAGTTGCTTCTACTGCATTTGCCGCTGTTGTTGCTGACTATCAAGGTTTAACTGTTGAGCAATTAACTGCTCTTCGCGTTGAAGCTCGTAAACTAGGTGTTCACACACGTATCGTGCGTAACACTTTGGCTAAACGCGCTCTTCAAGATACTCAATTTAATATCTTGAACGACAACCTTGTTGGCCCAACAATCTTAGCTTTCTCGACTTCTGAAGACGACATGGGTGCTGCTGCACGTTTGTTCGAAGAATTCGCTAAAACTAATAAAGCATTTGAACTTAAAGCTGCTGCATTTGATGGCAAACTTTATCAAGGCGAAGAAGTTAGCGTTATCGCGAATCTTCCGAACCAAGAAAAAGCGCTTACTATGCTTGCAAACGTTCTTCAAGCTCCTATTTCGAAATTGGGCCGCTTACTTACAGCGCTTCAAGAGAAAAACGAGTCAGAAGCTGCTTAAGCTCAAACTTACACACACATCATTCAATACCCATTTGGAGTTAATCTCATGGCTTTAACAAACGAAGAAATCCTAAACGCAGTTGCTGAAAAAACTGTTCTTGAACTTGTTGAACTTATTTCTGCTTTCGAAGAGAAATTCAACGTTTCTGCTGCTGCTGTAGCTGTTGCTGCTGGTCCTGCTGCTGCTGCTGCTGAAGAGCAATCTGAATTCAATGTTGAATTGACTTCTTTTGGCGCAAACAAAGTTGCTGTAATTAAAGCAGTTCGTGAAGCAACTGGCCTTGGCTTGAAAGAAGCTAAAGACATGGTTGAAAGCGCTCCTACAGTTCTTAAAGAAGGCGTTTCTAAAGAAGAAGGCGAAGAACTTAAGAAGAAACTTGAAGAAGCTGGTGCTACAGTTACTCTTAAGTAATAGCTTAAGGGAGCCGGTTTTTTTATAATCAGCTCCAAAAATTGGCTGATGGCTCTTGGGTCATCAGCCTTTTTGCGTTACAATAATCGGCTCGATTTTTGTTTGCATGATATAAAAATCATACAAATTAAAAATAAACATAATGAACAAACGTTTACCAATATTTTTCAGTAAAAAAATATTGATAAGCGTTTTAATACCACTAAAAATTGCAGCATTTGTAAAGAGTGGTGGCCATATCGGCCAGCGTAATTCCTTCTGAGCCCGTTCTGCAGGCGGGCTTGGTTTACACTTTCCGAGGACTCCAGATGGCATACTCATATACCGAAAAGAAACGGATCCGTAAGAATTTTGGTAAATTGCCTAGCGTTATGGATGCTCCGTACCTGCTCGCGATTCAAGTCGACTCGTACAGAACGTTCTTACAAGATGGCAAATCACCAAAAAACCGCGAAGATATCGGTCTCCAAGCCGCATTTCGTTCAGTTTTTCCTATAGAAAGTTATTCTGGCAATGCTGCTTTAGAATTTGTTGAGTATAGTCTTGGTAAGCCTGAGTTTGATGTACGCGAATGTATTCTTCGTGGCTCAACTTATGCAGCACCAATGCGTGTAAAAATTCGTTTGATCCTGAAAGATCGTGAAACGAAGTCAATTAAAGACGTACGTGAACAAGAAGTCTATATGGGCGAAATGCCATTGATGACGGATAACGGTACCTTTGTAATTAATGGTACCGAGCGTGTAATCGTATCTCAATTACACCGTTCACCAGGCGTATTCTTTGACCACGATAAAGGTAAGACTCACTCAAGTGGTAAAGTCCTTTATTCAGCGCGTATCATTCCTTACCGTGGTTCATGGTTAGATTTTGAATTCGATGCCAAAGACCTGGTCTATGTACGTATTGACCGTCGTCGTAAATTACTTGCGACTGTGGTGCTGCGTGCGCTGGGTTATAGCAACGAAAACATTCTCAACATGTTCTACGAGAAAGTCCCTGTGTATCTTGACATGGGTAGCTATCAAATTGACTTGGTGCCGGAACGTCTGCGCGGCGAAATGGCACAATTTGACATCTTGGATAAAGATGGCAAGGCAATCGTTGAACAAGGTAAACGTATTAACGCGCGTCATGTACGTCAAATGGAAGCTTCAGGTCTTGAAAAACTTGCAGTGCCTGATGAGTATTTGTATGAGCGTATCACGGCTGAAGACATCGCATTAAAAGATGGCGACGTGATTGCTGCAAATACCGTATTGAGCCATGAAGTCATGGTGAAAATTGCAGAAGGCGGCGTGAAGCAGTTTAATGTTCTGTTCACCAATGATATCGACCGTGGTTCATTCGTTGCAGATTCTCTACGTGCAGATACTACGACCACTCGTGAAGAAGCATTGGTCGAAATCTACAAAGTCATGCGTCCGGGCGAGCCACCAACCAAAGAAGCAGCTGAGAACCTGTTCAATAACCTGTTCTTCTCTTCTGAGCGTTATGACTTGTCTCCAGTCGGTCGTATGAAGTTCAACCGTCGTTTGGGTCGTCCTTACGAAGTGGGTACAGACCAGAAGTCGCGTGAAGTTGAAGGTATTCTCTCGAACGAAGATATCACTGATGTATTGAAAACATTAGTTGAAATCCGTAACGGTAAAGGTGAAGTCGACGATATCGATCACTTGGGTAACCGTCGTGTTCGTTCTGTGGGCGAAATGACAGAAAACCAATTCCGTGTCGGTCTGGTTCGTGTAGAACGTGCTGTTAAAGAACGTTTATCTCAAGCTGAAACAGACAACCTGTCTCCGCAAGATCTAATCAATGCGAAGCCTGTTGCTGCTGCAATCAAAGAATTCTTTGGTTCAAGCCAGTTGTCTCAGTTCATGGATCAAAACAACCCGTTGTCTGAAATCACGCACAAGCGTCGTGTATCAGCACTTGGTCCCGGTGGTTTGACGCGTGAACGTGCGGGCTTTGAAGTACGTGACGTACATCAAACGCATTACGGTCGTGTATGTCCAATTGAAACGCCGGAAGGTCCAAACATTGGTTTGATCAACTCGCTTTCTGTATATGCTAAAGCGAACAACTTCGGTTTCTTGGAAACGCCTTACCGTAAAGTAGTTGATGGCCGTGTAACCATGGACATTGAATACCTGTCTGCGATTGAAGAAGTGGGTACTGTGATTGCACAGGCCGATTCTGCAGTAGATGCTGATGGTAATTTATTAGAAGAAGTTGTATCTGTACGTCACCAAGGTGACTTTGTACGCATGCCGCCGGAAAAAGTAACGCATATGGATGTATCTGCTCAGCAGGTTGTATCTGTGGCTGCGTCACTGATTCCGTTCCTTGAACACGATGATGCTAACCGTGCATTGATGGGTTCAAACATGCAACGTCAGGCTGTTCCTACGTTAATCGCTGACAAACCACTCGTAGGTACGGGTATGGAAGCGAACGTAGCACATGACTCTGGTGTGTGTGTGATCGCTCAGCGTGGTGGTCGTATCGAGTTTGTTGATGCATCTCGTGTAGTCATTCGTGTGAACGAAGAAGAGATGATCGCAGGTGAGGCAGGTGTAGATATCTATAACCTGATCAAATACACCCGTTCAAACCAAAACACCTGTATCAACCAGAAAGTTCTGGTGAACCTGGGTGATAAAGTGGGTCGTGGTGACGTATTAGCTGATGGTCCATCGACTGATGGCGGTGAGCTAGCGCTTGGTCAAAACATGCGCGTCGCATTCATGACCTGGAACGGTTACAACTACGAAGACTCGATCTTACTTTCAGAGCGTGTACTTCAAGAAGACCGTTTAACCTCGATTCATATCCAGGAATTGTCATGTGTCGCACGTGATACTAAGCTTGGTGCTGAAGAAATCACGGCCGATATCCCGAATGTGGGTGAAGCAGCGCTTTCTAAACTTGATGAATCAGGTATTGTTTACATCGGTGCTGAAGTAACAGCAGGTGATATTCTTGTTGGTAAAGTGACGCCTAAAGGTGAAACGCAGCTAACGCCGGAAGAAAAATTGCTTCGTGCAATCTTCGGTGAAAAAGCAGCTGACGTTAAAGATTCATCTTTACGCGTTCCATCTGGTACCAAAGGTACTGTGATTGATGTTCAAGTGTTTACACGTGATGGTCTTGAAAAAGACGAACGTGCTCAAGCAATTGAAAAAGCTCAGCTTGATGCTTACCGTAAAGACTTGAAAGAAGAGTTCAAGATCTTTGAAGAAGCAGCACGTGAACGTGTAATTCGTTTGTTGAACGGTCAAGAGTCGAATGGTGGCGGTACCACTAAACGTGGCGACAAACTGTCTGAAGACGTGTTGTCTGGTTTAGAGCTTGTTGATCTTCTTGAAATTCAACCGGTTGATGAAGCAATCGCTGAACGTCTAACGCAAATTCAAGTGTTCTTGAAAGAGAAGAGCTTCGAAATTGACGAGAAATTTGCTGAGAAAAAACGCAAACTTTCTACAGGCGATGAGCTGACCACTGGCGTATTGAAAGTAGTTAAAGTTTATCTTGCGGTAAAACGTCGCATCCAGCCGGGTGATAAGATGGCCGGTCGTCACGGTAACAAGGGTGTTGTATCAAACATCTTGCCGGTAGAAGACATGCCACACGATGCCAATGGTGTACCTGTTGATATCGTACTGAACCCGCTGGGCGTACCATCGCGTATGAACGTGGGTCAGATTCTTGAAACTCACTTAGGTATGGCTGCCAAAGGTCTTGGCGATCAAATCGACAAGATGATGAAAGAACAGCGTACTGTACTTGAGCTTCGTGATTTCCTGGACAAGATTTATAACAAAGTTGGTGGCGAGCAAGAAGATCTTGACAGCTTGACTGATGAAGAAATCTTGAAACTTTCTGGTAACTTGCGTGCTGGTGTGCCTTTGGCAACACCTGTATTCGATGGTGCTGAAGAAGGTCAGATCAAAGAATTGTTACAACTTGCAGGTCTATCAAGTACTGGTCAGACAGTATTATATGATGGTCGTACTGGTGAGCGTTTCGACCGTCCAGTAACTGTAGGTTATATGTACATGCTGAAACTGAACCACTTGGTTGATGACAAGATGCATGCGCGTTCAACTGGTTCTTATTCTCTAGTCACGCAACAGCCGCTGGGTGGTAAAGCACAATTCGGTGGTCAGCGTTTCGGTGAGATGGAAGTCTGGGCACTAGAAGCTTACGGTGCAGCATATACGCTACAAGAAATGCTGACTGTGAAATCGGATGACGTTGAAGGCCGTACCCGTATCTACAAGAATATTGTAGATGGTAACCATTATATGGACCCGGGTATGCCTGAATCGTTCAACGTATTGACCAAAGAGATCCGTTCTTTAGGTATCAACATTGAACTGAAAAATGGTGACTAATTAGTTCCATTGAATCTCCCTTGCGAAGCAGTGCTTCTCACCTCTTTAAAAAAGAGGGGGAAGTCCCTCTTTATAAAGGGGGATTTAGGGGGATTCTTGGGATTCCCAATTCAGTTAAAAACAATATTTGTGACCCAGTCGAGAAGTGAAAATCTCCTCGACACACGGAGAAAAAAATTGAAAGACTTGCTCGATATCATGCGCAAAAAGACGGATTCAGACGGTCATGCTCCTGTAGAGTTTGACCGCATCCGTATTGGTCTTGCGTCACCAGAAATGATTAAGTCATGGTCTCACGGTGAAGTTAAAAAGCCAGAAACCATTAACTATCGTACGTTCAAACCTGAACGTGATGGTTTATTCTGTGCCAAAATCTTTGGTCCAGTAAAAGATTACGAATGCTTGTGTGGTAAATACAAGCGTATGAAATACAAAGGCGTCATTTGTGAAAAATGTGGCGTTGAAGTAACAACTGCGAAAGTTCGTCGTGAACGTATGGGTCACATCGAGCTAGCTTCTCCAGTTGCACACATCTGGTTCTTGAAATCATTGCCGAGCCGTATCGGTCTATTATTAGACATGACGCTACGTGATATCGAACGCGTATTGTATTTCGAATCTTATGTGGTTACCGATCCTGGTATGACACCATTTGAGAAATACCAGCTTCTGAACGATGAAGAATACTTCAATGCGTTGGAAGAACACGGTGATGAATTCACAGCGAAAATGGGTGCTGAAGCGGTTCAAGACTTGTTGAAAGACATCGATCTTGAAGCTGAAATTGCGCGTCTTCGTGAAGAAATTCCTGTGACAACTTCAGAAACCAAGCTGAAAAAAGCCTCTAAGCGTTTGAAGTTGATGGAAGCATTCAACGATTCGAACAACAAGCCAGAATGGATGGTGTTGACTGTACTTCCAGTTCTGCCACCAGACCTTCGTCCGTTGGTACCACTTGAAGGTGGTCGTTTCGCGACTTCTGACTTGAACGATCTTTACCGTCGTGTGATTAACCGTAACAACCGTTTGAAGCGTCTTCTTGACCTTGCAGCGCCAGACATCATCGTACGTAACGAAAAACGTATGTTGCAAGAGTCTGTCGATGCATTGTTAGACAACGGTCGTCGTGGTCGTGCAATTACCGGTTCAAACAAGCGTCCGCTTAAATCTTTGGCAGATATGATCAAAGGTAAGCAAGGTCGTTTCCGTCAGAACTTATTGGGTAAACGTGTCGATTACTCAGGTCGTTCGGTCATTACCGTTGGTCCAAACCTGCGTTTGCACCAATGTGGTCTTCCGAAGAAAATGGCACTTGAACTGTTCAAGCCATTCATTTTCGCGAAACTACAAGCATCTGGTCAAGCAACCACCATTAAAGCTGCGAAGAAAATGGTTGAGCGCGAGACGCCAGAAGTTTGGGACGTTCTTGCTCACGTGATCCGTCAACATCCAGTGATGTTGAACCGTGCGCCAACACTTCACCGTCTAGGTCTTCAAGCATTTGAACCGATCCTGATTGAAGGTAAGGCGATCCGTCTACACCCGCTCGTGTGTGCTGCGTTTAACGCCGACTTCGATGGTGACCAAATGGCGGTACACGTACCATTAACACTTGAAGCGCAGTTAGAAGCGCGTGCGTTAATGATGTCGACCAACAACATCTTGTCTCCAGCGAACGGTGAGCCAATCATCGTGCCGTCTCAGGACGTTGTCTTGGGCTTGTATTACATCACGCGTGATGCAATCAATGCCAAAGGTGAGGGCATGGTGTTCGCGGATACTCACGAAGTAAACCGTGCACTGGCAACAGGTCAGGTTGATCTACACGCTCGCGTTAAAGCACGTGTACACCAGACTGTCATCGATGAAGATGGCAACCGTGAACATCAAACCATTATTGTAGATACCACACCTGGTCGCTGCCTACTTTGGGAAGTTGTGCCTGAAGGTATGGATTTCCAGCAAATTAACGTTGAGATGACCAAGAAAAACATTTCTAAGTTAATTAACTCTTGCTACCGTAAATTGGGTCTGAAAGATACTGTTATCTTCGCTGACCAATTGATGTACCTAGGCTTCCGTCAGGCGACGCGTTCAGGTGTATCTGTCGGTATGGAAGACATGGTTATTCCACCGCAAAAACAAGTCATTATTGGTAAAGCGGAAGCTGAAGTTCGTGAAATCGAACAACAGTTCGAACAAGGTTTCGTAACTGCCGGCGAACGTTATAACAAAGTGGTCGATATTTGGGCGCGTACCAATGACCAGGTTGCTAAAGCGATGATGGACAACTTGTCTTTCACGACTGTTAAAAACAAACAGGGTGAAGACGAGAAGCAAAAATCATTCAACTCGATCTACATGATGTCTGACTCGGGTGCCCGTGGTTCGGCAGCTCAGATTCGTCAGTTGGCGGGTATGCGTGGTTTGATGGCGAAGCCGGATGGCTCGATCATTGAAACGCCTATTAAAGCGAACTTCCGTGAAGGTTTGACTGTACTACAGTACTTCATCTCGACACACGGTGCGCGTAAAGGTTTGGCCGATACAGCACTGAAAACTGCGAACTCTGGTTACTTGACGCGTCGTCTGGTAGACGTTGCGCAAGACTTGGTGATTACCGAGCCAGATTGTGGCACCTTCGACGGTCTAGTAATGACACCATTCATTCAAGGTGGCGATGTCATCGAGAACTTGGGTGCACGAGTATTGGGTCGTGTAGTTGCTGAAGATGTGAAACGTGTCGGTACAGACGAAGTTCTGCTTCCACGTAATACTTTAATTGACGAGAAACTGGCAACGTTTATCGAAAGCCAAGGTGTCGACGAAATTAAAGTACGTTCGGTTGTAAACTGTGCGTCTACTTTCGGTGTATGTGCGAAATGTTACGGCCGTGACTTGGCGCGTGGTCATCAGGTGAACCCGGGTGAGTCTGTTGGTGTCATGGCAGCTCAATCGATTGGTGAACCAGGTACACAGTTAACTATGCGTACCTTCCACGTGGGTGGTGCTGCAAGCCGAACGTCTGCTGCAAACAGCGTACAAGTTCGTAACCAGGGTACAGTGCGTTTCCACAACGTGAAAACAGTACAACATGCCAAAGGTCACTTGGTATCGACTTCACGTTCAGGTGAGATCGGTATTGCGGATGATTTAGGTCGTGAGCGCGAGCGCTATAAACTGCCTTACGGTGCATCTATCTTGCTAAAAGATGGCGAAGCTGTAGAAGCAGGCGGTATCGTGGCGACTTGGGATCCGCATACACATCCATTGGTAACAGAAGTTGCAGGTAAAGTGCGTTTCAGCCAGATCGCTGATGGCGTGACCGTGACTTCGAAAACTGATGATGCAACAGGTATGTCAACCATCGAAATCTTGCCAGTGACTTCACGTCCTGCGTCAGGTAAAGATTTGCGTCCTGCTGTAGTGTTAGACACAGTTGAAGGCACTGAACAGTTCTACTTCTTGCCACAAAACACCATTCTTTCTGTCCGTGATGGCGAAACGATTGGTGTCGGTGACGTTATTGGTCGTGTACCACAAGAATCTTCACGTACCCGTGATATTACCGGTGGTCTACCGCGTGTAGCTGACTTGTTCGAAGCACGTAAGCCGAAAGAGCATGCAATCCTTGCAGAAGTATCGGGTGTTGTGAGCTTCGGTAAAGAAACCAAAGGTAAGAACCGTCTGGTGATTACACCGGATGATGGCTCTGAGATTTACGAAGAGCTGATTCCGAAATGGCGTACCATTAACGTGTTCGAAGGCGAACATGTGAACCGTGGTGAAACCATTTCTGACGGCCCACAGAACCCGCATGACATTTTACGTCTGAAAGGTGAAGTGGCGCTGACCAACTACATCGTGAACGAAGTTCAGGACGTATACCGTCTGCAAGGTGTAAAAATCAACGACAAGCACATTGAAGTCATCGTACGTCAAATGCTGCGTAAAGTGGATATCACTGATGGTGGCGATACCAGCTTCATCAAAGGCGAACAAGTGGATTACATCCGTGTTGTACAAGAAAACCAAGCAGTTCTTGCACAAAACAAGTTCCCTGCGAAGTTTGAACGTCTGTTGATGGGTATTACCAAAGCGTCGCTTTCGACTGACTCGTTCATCTCTGCTGCATCGTTCCAGGAAACCACACGTGTGTTAACTGAAGCGGCTGTAACAGGTAAAGAAGATGACTTACGCGGTCTGAAAGAAAACGTGGTTGTAGGTCGTCTGATCCCAGCGGGTACAGGTTTGGCTTACCATCTCGAGCGTCGTCGTCAAGAAGCAGAAGCTGCAGAATTTGAACTGCACAATGACTTCTCTGATGTTGATCAAGCTTTAAGTCAGGCATTTAACGAAGAATTCTAATTCAAGTTAAAGCTAAAAAAGAGACGCCTTCGGGCGTCTTTTTTTGTCTTAAATACATAAAAATTAAAAGCTAATTAAAGGCTAAACAGTGGAATAATCCATTGATACTTACAAAACTCAGCAGGAATACCGAGAGAAGTAACACGCTCCATGTTTTAGTTTTATAAAATGAAGATAAGCTAAATTAAAGTATGAAAAGGAAGGCCAAAGTCATGAAAAAATTAATGGGTGTGATGGCAGTTGCAACTCTCTCCACCTTTATGCTGGCAGGTTGTGAAAGTATGTCTGCCAATGAGCAGCGTATCGGTGCTGCCGCCTTAGGTGGTGCAGTCGGTGGTGGTGTAGGTAATAGTGTCGGGGGTGGTCTTGGTTCTGCAGTCGGTGGTGGTGCAGGCGCAGCCGTGGGAAGTAAGTCCCAAGGTGGCTCAAACCGTAATGCGACCTATAGTGGTGTCGGCGGTGCTGTAGGCTCAGCTGTAGGTAAAAGCATATTCGGTGGGAATGCTGGTGCTGCGATTGGTGGTGCAATCGGTGGTGGCGCAGGTGCTGCGATCGAACAGGATAACCGCCGTCGTTAAGTCTGCACTGACTTTAAATCGATTCAGATCTAAAAGCGCCCATGTGGCGCTTTTACCTTATTCAGTTTTTTGAATTTTTCCTTTGCTTTGTTTGCGCCGGATATAAACCGTTTTTTGTACTTCGGCAATTCGAACGCCAGCCTCATCATAGATATTGAGCTGGTAATGGCGATATACCGGTGCATAGTCAGCAGCCAGGTCAATAATAGTACTGACTTCTTCAGCAGAGATGCGCACATCAGCAAAGACGGTGCCGCGACCCGGTGCTAAAAACTGGATACTCGCGCCCTTATCCCAGACGATATATTTCGGCCCTAAATGATGCATCAGTAAGAGCATATAAAATGGATCGACCATTGAATATAAGCTGCCACCAAAATGGACGCCGACAATATTCTGGTTTTTACGGGTCAGTGGCATTTTGACCCGAATGTGATAATGATTAAAATCAATTTTATCAATTTCGATGCCTGCACCACGATAGGGGGCATAGCGGTTCAGAATAAATTTTGAAACCAAAGGCAGTTTTTGAATTTTCTGGAATAGGCTCATGCTGACATTCTTTTTTCTTGTGTAGTTATGCATACTAGAGCAACAAAAATGCGCTGGCATTGATAAATTATTCCGATTTATAAACTATGCGGTCAATAACAACAACAGGATCAAAACATGGAAATGCAATGGGTCGATACCACGGATCAGCAGCGTCTTTGCGTTAAAACTTACGGACAGCCCACACGGCCGGCATTGGTACTGGTTCATGGCTACCCCGATCATCAAGCGGTTTGGGAGCCAGTCATTGCTTATTTGAGTCAGGATTATTTTGTTGTGAGCTACGATGTGCGCGGCGCAGGTGAGTCCAGTATTCCTCAAAAAATCTCGGATTACCGCTTGGCACGCTTAAGTCAGGATCTGGAAGAGGTAGTGAGCAAGGTATTGCCGAATCGTGGTTTTCATCTGGCAGCGCATGACTGGGGTTCAATTCAGTCTTGGGAATCTGTCACAGATTTAAGATTCAAAGGCCGAATTCTGTCTTATAGCACGCTGTCTGGCCCTTGTCTGGATCATGCTGCTTTCTGGATGCGCGAGCAGTTCAATCAAGACAAAGCAAAATTTTTAAAGCAAATGAGCAAGTCCTGGTATATCGCGGTATTTCAGTTGCCTTTACTAGCCCCCTTGGCCTGGAATTTTTTTAATCCGCAGCGCTGGGCCAAGATTGTCCGGCAATTAGAAAGACGGGACGATCTGCCGCTGAACCCGAAGATCGTCAAAGATGGCAAGTATGGGGTAAACCTGTATCGGGCCAATTTTTTACCGCGTTTGGCCCGACCACGGCAGCGCTTTGCCATCTGTCCGGTACAAGCGATTGTACTGAAATATGACCAGTTTGTCGGGCCTGATCTGGTCGATGAGATGGCAAAATGGGTCGATAATTTCTCTAAAGTGGAACTGGACGCCAATCACTGGGCAATTCTGAGCCAGCCAGAACAAGTGGCTCAATTAATTGATCACTTTATTCAGCGTCAATCTGCTGAAGTCGTTTAATCAGCCTCAGCACTGAACATGACTGCTGAAAGGAAAAGTGGCGGAATTTTTATCCGAATTTTCTGATAAAATAGCCGCTTTCTCTCTATTCCGATTCATTATGTTCGCAATTCTTGCTGCTATTGGAGTCATGTTCGGACTCTCATTGGCACGTGTACCTGTGGTTTTTGCCCTGGTCATTGGTGCTGTTACGGGTGGTTTACTGGCAGGTCTTGGCCTTCAGGGAACCTTGGACGCGTTTAACAATGGCTTGGGCGGCGGTGCCAAAATTGCCTTGGCTTACGGTATTTTAGGTGCATTTGCTTTGGCGTTGGCACGTTCAGGTTTGCCGGATTTGTTGGCGTATAAAATGATCAACACCTTAAAAGGTGAGGCTGATTTTAAAGCACAAAACCGGGTGAAATATCTGATCTTTTTTACAGTAGCCATTGCTGCGGTATTTTCCCAGAACGTGATTCCGGTACATATCGCCTTTATTCCAGTCCTGATTCCACCATTATTGACTGTATTTAACCATTTAAAGCTCGACCGTCGTTTGATTGCCTGTTTGCTGACCTTTGGTCTGGTAGGCACCTATATGCTGATTCCGGTCGGTTTTGGTGCCATCTTCCTGAATGACATTCTGGGTCATAACATCAATACTTTTGGTAAGCCATATGGATTTGAAATTAGCTATGACCAGATTCCATCTGCGATGGCAATTCCAGTATTCGGTATGTTTGTGGGCTTATTGGTGGCGATCTTTATTAGCTATCGCAAACCACGTCAATATCAAGATATTCATGTCCAGGAACAGCAAAGTATTTCCGCTGAATTGGGTGTGGCTGAGCAGGTTAAACCGCAGATTGCCAAATTTACCATCTGGATGGCCGGCCTTGCAGTTATTGCCACATTGGCGGTACAGCTTTATTCAGACTCGATGATTCTGGCCGGTCTGGTCGGTGTCGCAATCCTGAGTTGTGCCGGGATCTTTAAATGGAAAGAAGCGGATGATGTGATCATTACCGGTATGCGCATGATGGCGCTAGTTGGCTTTATCATGATTGCGGCACAAGGCTTTGCCGCGGTGATTGAAGCGACTAATCAGGTACCAACCTTGGTTGAAGCATCAGTAAACTGGATTGGTAATAGTCAGGCACTGGCCGCATTTCTGATGCTGTTGATTGGTTTGCTGATCACATTGGGCATTGGTTCGTCTTTCTCGACCATTCCCATTCTGGCGATTATTTATGTTCCGCTGTGTATCCAGTTTGGTTTTAGTCCGGCTGCGACCATTGCCATTATCGGGACTGCGGCGGCTTTAGGCGATGCCGGCTCTCCAGCGTCAGATTCAACTCTAGGCCCAACTTCGGGTTTAAATATGGATGGTCAGCATGACCATATGAAGGACAGTGTGGTTCCAACCTTCATTCACTTTAATATTCCGTTGATGATTTTTGGCTGGATTGCAGCCATGGTTTTGTAAGTCAATTTCAATCTGCTCTGATATCTATTGGAGCAGATTTATCTGAATTTAAAATAAATAATAAGATGTATTTAAAATATATGTTTAAATAAAAATTAATATAAACCTGATTATTTTAGTCTGAATAAATTCATGTTTATCTGATTAATATACCTGGTATTTAAAACCAACCAATCTAGTCAATTTAAAATAAATTACTTTTTAAATCAGTATGTTAAATAATAATTAAAAATTAGTTTTATAATCCTTATTGCATATTATTTTTCCTCGTGTTTATTATTAATTAAGATTTATTTTCTTAATAATTATTCTTCCTGTGGGGTATTTTAAAATGTTAAAGCAAGTTGCTCTAATTGCATTAATGGGTCTTTCTGCATCGGCGATGGCAGGTCAATGGCAAGTGAAAGTCGGTGGTTCTGTATTGGCGCCACAAAATGATGATAACGGTATTATTGCAGGCGGTAAGGCAATTGTAAGTAATGAGGTGGGCTTTACTCCTTCAGTAGAATATTTTTTTGATAACTCTCCTATTTCTGTAGAGCTTTTATTGGCGACGCCTTTTAAACATGATGTAAGCATTGAAGGTGTAGGGGAGAACGTAGCAAGTTTCAAACATTTACCACCTACAGTGACCGCTAAATACAACTTTAAAAATTCAACCCGCTTTACTCCTTATGTCGGTATTGGTGCAACCGTAGTGGTTCCTTGGGATGAAGAAATTGCAACTGAAGGTGCTAAATTGGAGGCGGATGTCGCCTATGGTGTAGCCGGTCAGATCGGTTTCAACTTTCAGCCAGCCGATGCCAAAAACTGGGGTGTATATGCAGATGTGCGTTATGCTCAGGTTGAAACAGACTTAGAGCTCAATGGTACGAACATTGGTGAGCTGAAAGTTAATCCTTGGGTATATACAGTCGGCTATAGCTATAAATTCTAAGCTTTCATATTTCTGGATTGATTTTCCAAAGGCCTCATCTTGTATGAGGCTTTTTTTTCAAAATAACAACGATTTATAACCTATTGAAATTGAGCAGATTGGCAATGTTCAAATATATTAAAACGAATAAAGTAAATATTAATTGAATACGACTTAATAATTGAATAATAAGGAAGATCAGCATGAGATTTTTAATGAAGAGTATTGTGATCTTCTGCGGCCTATTGGTCGCACCTGCCTATGCCGCAAGTTTTGATTGTCAGAAAGCTGAAACCGTGACCGAAAAAGCTATTTGTGAACATCGTCTGCTTAATGATGCTGATGTGAAAATGAGTACCAGCTATCATATCTTACGGCGTATGGTTCCGATGGGCACGCGTTCAGTGATTCAGCGCGATCAGGTCAAATGGTTGCAGTTTCGCGACCAGTGTCTGGAATCGGTCTCTTGCCTGAACCAAGTCTATAATATGCGTCAACAGCAACTGGACTTGCAGTTTCAGCGCATTTATAAGCTTGGGCCTTATTAAGTCTGACAGTCGGTCTGGCAAAGATTAAAACCCTGCCAGATCAAGTGCTCAAAAATATCTTGTGAAAAAATATACCACTGACTATTGAAAATTGAGGAACTCACTCCATTCATATAGGCAACAGTATTGACCTGTATTTAAAATAAAAGGAGTGATTAATGAGTGAGTCTAACGCACAAAAACATAGTTTCCAGGCTGAAGTGGCTCAGTTACTACATCTCGTGACCCATTCGCTTTATTCAAACCCTGAAATTTTTCTGCGCGAACTGATTTCGAATGCCTCGGATGCTTGTGACAAATTGCGTTTTGAAGGGATCAATCATCCCGAATTTTATGAAAATGATCCGGATTTACGTGTTCGTGTCAGCCTTGATGCAGAGAATAAGACCATTACCATTTCAGATAACGGAATTGGTCTAAGCGAACAGGAAGCCATTGATAATTTAGGCACCATTGCCAAATCGGGCACCAAAGACTTTATGTCTAAACTGACCGGTGACCAGAAGGCCGATGCCCAGCTGATTGGCCAGTTTGGGGTCGGTTTCTATTCAGGTTTTATTGTGGCAGACAAGATCACGGTAGAATCACGTCGTGCCGGTGCAGATGCATCTGAAGGTGTACGCTGGATTAGTGGTGGTACTGGTGAATTTGAAGTTGAACAAATTCAAAAAGCAGGTCGTGGTACCGATATTATTCTGCATCTGCGTGACGATGCGCTGGACTATTTGCAAAGCCATAAGGTTAAGCAAATTATTAATAAATACTCAGACCACATCAGCCTGCCAATCCAGATGCAAAAAGAAGTCTGGCAGGAGGAAGAAGCGGCTGAAGGTGAAACACCGAAAGGTGGCCAGTATGTCAAGACTGATGAGTGGGAAGCGATTAACTCGGCCAGCGCACTCTGGACACGGAGCAAGTCTGAAATTACTGAAGAACAATATGTCGAGTTCTACAAAAACTTAAGCCATGATTTCACGGCGCCATTGGCCTGGGCGCATAACCGGGTGGAAGGCAGTACTGAATATACCCAGTTATTGTATATTCCAAGCAAAGCCCCACATGACATTTTCACCCGCGAATCCAAAGCTGGTATCAAGCTGTATGTGAAACGCGTCTTTATTATGGATGATGCGGATAATCTGATTCCGAATTACCTGCGTTTTGTACAAGGCGTGGTAGACAGTGCGGATTTACCACTGAACGTCAGCCGTGAGTTGCTGCAAGAAAGCCGCGATGTGAAAACCATTCGTGACGGGAATGCCCGCCGTATCCTGACCATTCTGGATAATCTGGCCAAATCTGAAGATGAAAAAGACCAGCAGAACTTCAAGACTTTCTATCAGGAATTTGCTTCAGTATTGAAAGAAGGTTTGGGTGAAGATTTTAGTAACCGTGAACGCATCCTGAAGCTGCTGCGTTATGCAACGTCGAATAATGATGAGGTTAGCACTTCATTGGCTGACTATAAAGCACGTATGCAAGAGGGCCAGAAAGCCATCTATTATGTGACTGCAGACAGCCTGAATGCTGCAAAGAATTCACCGCAGTTAGAACTGTTCAAGAAAAAAGGCATTGAAGTTCTGCTCATGACCGAACGCGTAGATGAATGGGCGATGAACTTTGTGAATGAGTTCGATGGCACGCCGTTGCAAAACGTGTCTAAGGGTGCAGTTGATTTGGGCGATCTTCAGGATGCTGAAGAGAAAAAAGCACTTGAAGAAGCCGCAGCCCAGTTTAAACCGGTGGTCGAGAAGCTGACTGATTCACTCAAAGACAAGACCAAAGAAGTGCGCGTGACTACGCGTCTGGTCGATTCACCGGCCTGTCTGGTGACTGGAGAAGGGGAACTATCTCCACAATTAATCCGTATGCTGAAAGATGCAGGTCAGCCTGTACCGGATATGAAGCCGATTCTGGAAATCAACCCGGAACATCCTTTGGTGAAAAAACTGGATGGCTCAGCGCAGTTTGACGATCTGGCCAATGTGATCTTTGATCAGGCGGTGATTGCAGAAGGTGGATTACCAGAAAATCCTGCTGAGTATGTGAAGCGTATCAATAGCTTGTTGCTTGCTTAACACATGATGCTCTAAGCTAAAAAATCCCTCTACGGAGTAATGCCAGTCAGTTAAGGAATTGACTGGCATTTTCTTTTTCAAATTCATGATTATATCTGATAGATAGAAAAGTCATCCGCAACTGTTTGAGGCATGAGGTGTATTGCACCACAAGATTTAAAAATGATTGTTTCTGCGACAAATTTACTAATCGATGGTGGCTGACGAGTTTTGCGGTGAGGAGTGTTGCTCCGTAAGATGCCTTCCTTGCGAAGCTTCGCTTCTCATTTGGGCGAAACCAAAGTAACAAATTATTTTTAAGTATTTGATTTATAAATTTAAGACTCCGTCGTGAACGACTAAAAAGTTAAAGAGTCTATTTCTAAACTCCTTAACTGATCAGCATTACCTCTACGGAGGGATTTTTTAGCTTTGCACCGCGCTTGAGTTTAAAACAATGCCTCTAAACGCACCAAAGCACCAACATAGTGATCACGATCTTCGCGATGATCATTCAGATAGTTGAGGTCGGTCTGGACAAAAAACCATTCACGTAAAAAAGGCTGTCTCCAGGACACATACGGTCCCCAGCGATTCAGACGCAGATCCTTGTCATTTAGATAACCGCCAGTATAAATACCATAGCTAAAACGGTTGTCCTGAAAAAACTGATGTTGCCTAAAGGTATAGTTGTCCCAGGTCAGATCGTCATCTTGATCATCTGCATAGGTCAGACTGAGCTGATTGGAAAAAAATGCCTGATTGGGACGGGCATGGATCAGTTCCAGATTGGTACGCAAATAGTTTTCACTTTGAATCCCGTAGCGATAAATCTGTTCGGCATGAAAAAAGTAGTCATTTTCCAGTGTCCAATCTTTACTGGCTTTGACGCGCAGGTAAATATCATCTCCGGAGCGTAAACCCAGATCCAGATCGGTTTCAAAAGGAATCCGGTCTGACCATTCCGACCAGCGTAAGGCGAATGAGCTGTTATCCTGGCGTGCGCGCTTGGTATCGAGACGCTTATCTCCAGATGTTGCCGGATTTTCATTGGTAATCGCGACATTACTGTCTAATTCATTGTCCAGACTGTCATCACCGAAGACCAGACTCAGCTTTTGTTCTAAGGTGGGAAGTTTGATTCTGCCACGGATACGGGGCTTAATCTCATAGCCCTCATATTCATCCCAGCGATTATCCAAAATGACACGCAGTGTGGCGGCAGCCGGCTGATCCGGATCAGTTTCACCAAACCAGTTATCAATTTTATGCGCAGTACGATCTGCCCATTCTCGGATGCTTTTCTGTTTCTGATCGGCCCATGAATGATTTTCCGTTTCTAGCGTTGGCGGGACGATGGCGGTATTCGACTGCTCTGGAAGAATGGTTGGTGTTGCATCAATCAAACGCGGAATTTGATCCAGCAGTCCTGAACGTGCCGGCTCAACACTCTCCGAGTTTTTTTCCTGGTCTGAAGAAGCATCTTTTACTGAATTTGCCCAAGACATGCTACTGCTGATTCCCATGCCAAGAGAGAGCAGGAAGATCTGAGTAATTCGATTTATTTGCATGAGATATTTATTACTCTTGTATTCTTTTATTCAGCTGTAGTTTTCTTAAATATAGCGATAAAAAGCAAGTTAAAGCTACAAAATAACAGCAATTATTCAATGATTTGAGTCTGAATTGCCTGATAAAGCTCCATGACCTGAATGGGTTGCGACATCATTAAAATAATCGTGTGAATTTTTTGCCAGTTTAGCTGTTGATCACGTTGCAGCAAGATAGATGGATAGGCCAGTTCATCCTCTGCGAGAGACAGGCGTTTTTCACCATGAATCACGCGTATTCGCTGATGTTCTTGCAATAAGAGTATCGGTGTAGAGAAATCCGCAAGGGCTTCCTCAAATGAGATAAATTTTTGTTTCTGAATCGAATCTGCCGGAATATAAGGATAATAATCGGGTTGTGTCCAGACTATTTCTGCTTGTTGCAAATAGGCTTTTGACAACAGATGCAATTGCGTGAAACCTGTACTTAATTGAGGCCACGACAGCGATTTAATCGCAGCAGCCTGATACTGATGCTGACTCAACCAATGCTCAATACAATAGTGCGCCTGTAATTGACTTGATGCACCCAAAAGCATCAGATATTTAATAAACTGGCCTTGCAGATTCAGCTGCTCCACCAAATAAACTTGGCGTGCCTGCCAGTGATCTTCTGCGGCATAATACAGCACAATATCCAGATAGGCTGGATGCCCGACATCAGGTTCCAATTCTAAAGCACAAAGCCGCTGGAGATTGGTATCTTCCGGAGTCAAAGGCTGAACCTGCGCAATCACGTCTCCCAGTTGAATCTCAGCGGGAAAATCGATCACTTCTGGGACAATAATTTTTTCCTGCACAATCGCAGTTTCAGTGGGTAATGGATGATCTAGATACTCAGACGTGGCCTGTATCTGAATGTGTGGTTCATCTGAATGATTTAAGCTTAATGAGTTGATTTTTGCTTTTTGTCGGCCACGATGATATCGAGTCGTGGCCGCCGCTTTTAAGCTGGCTTCTGCTTCATTCAGGGATAAGGCCGGTACAGTCAATGGAGGAGCCGCTTGCAGACCGGTTGTCAATTGTTGCTGTGACAGCCAGATAGAACATTGTTGTAACTCATTCCATTCACTGTTTAGTGCAGGATGCTTCGGTGCCGGAATTAGCCAGACCTGCCAGCCACGCTCAGGATGATGTAGAATTGCCCAGCCTATATCTGGCTGGGTATACAGTGCCTTTTCCAGAGCTGGAATTTCAGTGAAATAACCACAAAAACTTAGATGATAGGGGGTACTGGCGGAAAATTGATAGGCAGCAAGTTCAGGCTGGGTCTGGGCTTTAAACGCTAAAATCTGATTTTTAAAAATAGGTTCATCACAAAGATTAAAGATATCACGAATTCTTTTTTTGAAACGGGCCACGTCGTACAGAGGTAGAGCCTAATGCTCCAGTTGCTGGATCAATTCATGTAATTCCTTGACTAAGTGTGCTTTTTTTAAAGCGTTCATTTTATATCTCTAGATATGTTTTAGCGCTTTATCCAAAGTTTGGGCCAGCACCATATTCAGCGCCAACTCGATTAATTTGTATTCAGCAGAATGAGGATCTGTATGGCGTTCTGCCATTTCAATCAGAAAATCAATAGAAATGGACTGAGGTGAAATTTTGCCCTGCACCAATGCCTGAAGTCTGTTCATAACAATGCTTTTGTATTATCAGTATTTTTATATTGCTACAATTATATGCGTAGATCACATGAAATAGTGATTTATTTTAACTGTTTTATATTTATAAACTAGTAAATTTAATGACAAAAAAGCGATCAATATCAATGGAAAATAACAAAATATGAAATGATCGATAATTTTTAAAATACAGATTTTCTTCAGAGAGCAGCTAAATTAAATCGATATAAAAAACAGGCTGAATCAATCAGCCTGTTTGCATAAAAACTTGTTGGGTATTAAGCAGTTTTTTCAGTTGCCGGCGTTGCAGTTTCTGTATTTACAGTTTCAGCAGGTGCTTTGCTTGCCGGAAAGTCTGGCAGATAAACCACTTGTGCCATTTGCGCTGATGCTTGAACAGAAAAAGCCATAACAGTTGCTGCGAAAGCAAATTTAAGAGCATTCATGGGACGACCTTTAATATCAGGGTGTTCAACAACTTGAACAGAGGGGAGAGTATTTAAACTTGATTCGGGTGAAATCATAGCAAATAAGGCTGAATAGAAAATGATAGATTCGGCAAAAGCAGCACCTAAAAATTAGAAAAATTATTCTACAAAACAATATATTAGTGTATTTGCTCTAGTCTGGGTTTCGGCTGTTTACGGGGCTTTTATGGTTGTTAGTCACAATGGAAATTTGAATATCATGAACTGCCAAAATAAGGTCAACAGATTTTCATCTGCTCAGATGAAAGCTTTGTTCAATCCATGTAAGTTTTTGCTGTCGCTTGTTTACGCGCTGCTGCAATCCTGTGGGAATGAACTAAGATGGATTTTCATTCATGTTTACAATGAGAGTTTCATTATGGCAATTGCAAAAGTGGTGGAAGTTAATTCAAGCAGTACGAAAAGCTTTGAAGATGCGATTCAAACCGGTATTCAAAAAGTCACAGAAACCATCAAAAATGTACAAGGTGCCTGGATCAATGAACAGAAGGTGGTCATCAAAGAAAATAAAATCACGGAATATCGTGTAAATTTAAAAATTAGTTTTCTGGTCGACTAAGTCAATGAGTGTAAATGACAGGCAAAAAACATCCCCATCTGAAATGGGGATGTTTTTATAAATTTTCTGAGTTCGATTGCCTAGGCGTATTGCAACTCTCTGTTGAGTATTATTCAGCCGGATTTTCTGCTACAGTCTCCAGCGCTTTCTCAAAAACCTGCAAGAATACGTCTTTAGGCTGCGCGCCTGCCAAGGCCACACGTTGATCAAAAACAAAGAAAGGTACACCAGTCACTTTGAGCTGATCCTGTGCCACTTCCTGATCAAATTTGACAAAATCAGAAAATTCATCAGAGTCCAGTAAGTCATCGACCTCGACCGGATTCAGGCCAATACGTGCTGCGACATCTTCCAGTGTTTCACGCTCTCCAATGGCCAAGCCTTGCGTCATATAGCTATAGAAGAAAGCTTCCTGTGCATCAGTACCCAAACCTTTGCTTTGCGCCAGATGAATAATACGATGCGCATTGAAAGTATTGCCTGAGTTGGCACCTTCCCAGTTAAATTCAATGCCTTCAGCTTTGGCCATCTCGGCAATATTACGCTGCATTTCTTCGACTTCAGCTACGCTACGACCATATTTTTGTGCCAGACGCTCAGAATTGGACACTTCCTGGCGCATTGGTGCTTCAGGGTCGAGCTGGTAACTGTGCCAATGCACTTCAAGCTCAATGCCTGCTTCTTGTGCAGCTGCTTCTAAACGTTTTTTACCAATATAGCAGAAGGGGCAAACCACATCTGACCAGATATCTACGCGCATGTCATGTCTCTAATTTACTCTTGTGTTTAAGTATGAGGGTGAAGAATCAGAATTTAAAGTCCTTGAGCCTCAGAAGGGGATTTCTACAGCATATTGGCAGCATGAAGATTGGACGAGAATATGAATGATAGCCTGATGATTTTGTCCAGAGAGTCTGCTTATGGCTATTCAAGAAAGATAAAAATCCCATAAAAAAACGCCCCGTAGGGCGTTTTTCGAATGCAGTCAATTATGCAGTTTTTACTGCAGCTTCAACAGCCAGCATGTGACCATTTTCTTCGAAGTTTGAATGCCAAGACAGCGCTTCACGAAGCAGATGAGGCGTATGGCCGCCTTTTGCAGAAGCACGGTCAAAGTAATCATTCAGGGCATCACGATACATTGGGTGTGCACAGTGATCAATCACTGCACGGGCACGCTCACGTGGCGCTAAACCACGAAGATCTGCCAGACCTTGTTCAGTTACTAGAATGTCTACATCGTGTTCTGCATGGTCGATATGTGAAGCAAACGGCACTACAGAAGAGATGTCGCCACCTTTCGCAATAGATTTGGTCACGAAGATCGCCAGGTGCGCATTACGTGCGAAGTCACCTGAACCACCAATACCGTTCATCATTTTGGTACCGCAGACATGAGTCGAGTTCACGTTACCGTAAATATCAAACTCAAGTGCCGTGTTGATACCGATAATACCTAAACGACGTACCAGTTCAGGATGGTTCGAAATTTCCTGTGGACGTAATACCAGTTTGTCTTTGTATTGTTCCAGGTTGTTAAATACTTTCTCGCCATATTTAGCAGACAGGGTAATCGAAGAACCTGAAGCAAACTTCATTTTGCCTGCATCAATCAATTCAAAGGTACAGTCTTGTAGTACTTCTGAGTACATGATCAAGTCTTCGAAGTTCGAATCTTTCAGACCGGTCAATACTGCGTTGGCAATTGAGCCAATACCCGCCTGTAATGGACCTAAGTTTTTCGGTAGACGCTCTTCAGCCACTTCTTTTTCAAAGAAAGCGATCAAATGATTGGCGATGCTTTGCGTCTCATCATCTGGTGCAGTCACTGTAGATGGTGAGTCGTGCAAGTCATTGTTGAATACGATACCGACAATTTTTGCTGGATCAATATTGATCGCATGTGTCCCGATACGCTCATCCACTTGAGTCAAAGGAATCGCTTGACGCGTTGGACGGTATGACGGGATATAGATATCGTGTAAGCCTTCAAATGCCGGGCTTAAGTTGGTATTGATTTCTACAATTACTTTTTCAGCAAAGATTGCAAAGCTTGCAGAGTTACCTACAGATGTGGTTGGAATGATGCCGCCATCTTCAGTGATTGCAACCGCTTCAATGATCGCAACATCTGGTTTTTTCAGCTGTTGGTTACGCATTTGTTCAACAGTTTCAGACAAATGCTGGTCGATGAACATCACTTCGCCGTTGTTGATCGCCTTACGTAAAGTGTTGTCGACCTGGAACGGTAAACGACGTGCCAGTACGCCAGCTTCAGTCAGTTGTTTGTCTAGATCGTTTCCTAGTGATGCACCAGTAATTAACGTGATCTTTAATGGATTTGCTTTTGCTTGTTGAACTAAAGCTAAAGGAACCGCCTTCGCTTCACCCGCGCGAGTAAAGCCACTCATACCCACAGTCATGCCATCTTTGATGAATTCAGCCGCTTGTTCTGGACTGATGACTTTGTTGTGTAGGGAGGCTAAACGGATACGATCTAAAGACATTTTAACTCTCATTAATTCTTAAACTATGAGACGGATTGTACCGCTCAAAAAATGTATTGTGCATAGGTGTTAGGCTAAGGTCTAATTTTTTAGCTAAATGTAGGTATAATAAAAAATGATGATTTTTAAGTGATTGAATTAATGAAATATAAAATGAATTGTATAGAAAAACTACAAAATCATTTGCTCACTGACTGATCGTTTCTTAAAAGCGATCAGTCAGTGTTTGGCGGATTTTATCAAGTGTGGTGGCTGGGGGAGGCATCTCTGGGTTAAGCTGATTCAAGGGGAGTGAGATGATGGCTTCAAGTCCGCCTTCAGGGCGATTATGAATGCGTAATTGACCTTGGTGAATATCAACAATCCGTTTCACAATGGCCAGTCCCAAGCCACTGCCTTGGACGGTTCGTGCTGAATTTCCCCGTACAAAAGGCTGCATCAGCGCTTCAATCTGGTCTTCCGGAATGCCTTCGCCATGATCTGCAACACAAATTAACAGCTGGTTTTCCTCGACATGTGCAGAGATTTCAATCGGTTCTGAACCATAGCGTTTCGAGTTATTGATCAGGTTGCCAATCAGTCTTTTTAGCGACATGCTGCGCGCCTGAATCAACGGTATTTCTTGCGGACTGAAACGGATGTCGAGCGGTTTAAACTGCTTGACCAGTTCCTGAAGCAATACATTGACATTGGTGTCCTGTGGTTCTTCATCGGAACCATCACGCATATAGGAAATGAACTGATCCAGAATCGCGTCCATATCTTCCACATCATAAATCAGACCTTCTTTGAGAAAGTCTTCATCGGGCATCATTTCGGCACTGAGACGAATCCGCGTTAAAGGCGTGCGCAAGTCATGTGAAATGCCGGCCAGCATGATGCGGCGTTCCCGCTCGGTCTGGTCCAAGGTATAAATCATCTGGTTAAAGGCATGATTGACCTGACGGATTTCCAGTGGGCCATGATTGGTGTCCAGATAGGGTGCTGAACCGATGCGGCTATAACTGTTGGCGGCATTCTGCAAGCGGCGTAAAGGACGGTTCAGCTGACGCACCAGGGTCAGGATAATAATACCGACAATAATCGGCGTGCCCAGTAACCAGCCCAGAATCAGCTCATTACTGTAATTGGCATAGGTCTTTAAAGGCTCTTGCACCCAGTGACCATTCATTTCAGGGGTCTGAATCCAGATGCGCGGGCTTGGTTTAAACTGGAAATAGACTGTGGCTTCTTCAATACGTAGTTCTTTGGCCAGCTTGGTTTCGATCTGCCGGGTAAAAAATTCTGCAATCACTTTTTCCCGGACAGTGGGATACTCTGCCGGATTGGTCACATATTCAATACCAACGCGGTTTTTTAACCAGGTATCAATATCGACTTCCTGCTGTTTATGATACAGGCGTAGATCGGGATTATTGAGAATTTCCAGTTCCATGGCCAGATAGCGCGCATGTTGCTGGATTTCAGGTAAAAATAAGGTACGCCAGAAGAACCACAAAGACATGAACAGGCTGAAACAGACCACAAAGACCACCAGAACTGTGGTACGCATGGCGGCAGAACGTGGTTTGATCTTATCAAGAAAGCGTTCCCCACGGGTGCGTTTTTTTTCTGAGTAGGTAACAAAATCGGTAAATTTTTGTGGGTCGATGGGGTCGAGTTTCACACTGCGTCCTTTTGCTCAAAAGGGGAGGCTTCCCCCGTAGTTGGATACACGTTAAGGTCATCCGCAACTGTTTGAGGCAAGACTTAAGATGATCAATGATGTTTCTGCGAGAGAATTGCTTGAATGACGGAGGTTGTCGAGTTTTGCGGATGACAATGGTTTTGCTTACTTTTGTCGAAACAAAAGTAAGGCGAACCGCAGGTTAAACCCTATAAATGAGCTTAAACCATCAGACTCCGTCATGAATCAAGGTATTAATTTACTCCGCACCATCTGGAACAAACACATAACCCACACCCCAAACGGTCTGGATATAACGCGCACGCGCCGGATTTTCTTCAACCAGACGGCGTAAACGTGACACCTGAACATCAATCGAACGTTCCATGGCACCCCATTCACGACCACGTGCCAGATTCATCAGCTTGTCACGGGTGAGCGGTTCGCGTGGATGCTGAACCAGAGCTTTCAATACCGCAAACTCACCTGTGGTTAAAGTCACGACTTGACCTTCACGGGTCAATGTACGGGTTGATAAATCCAGTGACCAGGGGCCAAATGAGACCACTTCCATTTGCTGGCTCGGTGCGCCCGGTACTTCACGCACTTGACGACGCAATACCGCACGAATACGCGCCAGCAATTCATTCGGATTAAACGGTTTAGGCAGGTAATCGTCCGCACCGGCTTCAAGCCCTGCAATACGGTCAGAATCGCTGCCGCGCGCGGTCAGCATAATAATGGGCGTATCGATATTGGATTGGCGTAAACGACGACAGATACTTAAACCGTCTTCAACCGGAAGCATAAAGTCGAGCACGATCAGAGAAAACAGTTCCCGCTGTAAAAGTCGATCCATCTGCGTGGCATCGTGTGCAGTTTTCACCACAAAGCCTTTATCTTCGAGGAAACGTTGCAATAGGGTACGCAGACGAACATCATCATCAACAACCAAGATGCGTTCGACTCGGTCTGTTTCGGTATGTACGGCATCGGCTTTTTCAGCAGGTACAACTAAACTCATGAGATGCTCCTTTATTCTTTATTGTCGTCATAAACAAAAAATGAAATATGCTTTGAGTATACGATTCATTGATATTAATTGACTATGCTCTAAAGCACCAAATATTGCAGTTAAAATCAAGACATAGATACCAAATATATACATCTAAATGGACAAAAAATATGATTTGGAGCAACATAAAAAGCAAAGTTCATGCAAACTATATTCAGAAAAGCTGAAAACTGTCGCACTTCATAATATAAAGTTGAGACAAATTAATAAAAACAATGGTGGATTTTATAGGCCCGGTCTTTATAATCATGCCATTTAGTACTTATCCTTGTGGGATCAAACACGATGACTGACTTAGTTCAGCAGTTGGCAAAAGAACTTGCCGTACGTCCAAACCAAGTTGAAGCTGCCATCAAGCTTATTGATGAAGGTGCCAGTGTTCCTTTTATTGCACGTTACCGTAAAGAAGTAACGCAAGGCTTAGACGATACGCAACTACGTCAACTCGATACGCGTCTATCATACTTGCGTGATTTGTATGAGCGCCGTGACAAGGTGATTGAATCACTCAAAGAACAAGATAAATTGTCTGATGATTTGTTGGCGCGTGTGAATGCAGCTGAAACCAAAAATGCATTAGAAGAAATTTACGCACCGTACCGCCCAAAACGTACCAGTAAATCATTTAAGGCCAAGGAAGCCGGTTTAGGCCCAATCGCCGAGAAAATTTTTGCTGAAGCGGTAGATCCAAGCGACGCATTGGCCGGTTTTAGCCATGACGATTATCCAGATACTGAAAGCCAGCTTGATGCGATCCAGCATATCCTGATTGATGACTGGGCACAAAATATCGCGCTGACCACTGAACTGAAAGCCACTTTTGCCAAAACTGCAGTGCTGAAAAGTTTGGTTGCTTCTGAAGAAAAGAAAGAAGTCGGTAAAAAATTCCGTGATTATTTCGATTTCTCTGAAAACCTGAACAAAGTGCCTTCACATCGTTTATTGGCGATGCTGCGTGGCCGTCAAGAAAACGTCCTGGGCCTGAAAGTGGATGGCGAAGATGCTGCACCATTGGCACGCATTGAGACTGAATACAATTTAGACACGATTCAGCCGCAAGCACGTCAGGACTTCTTGAAGCAAACTGCAAAACTGTTCTGGCTTGGCAAAGTGCGTCCAAGCATTGAACATTCATTGCTGACTGAAAAACGTCTGGCTGCTGAAACAGAAGCCATGAACGTATTTGCTGAAAACTTGCGTCATTTACTGCTTTCTGCTCCTGCAGGCGCGCGCACCACTCTGGGCGTTGACCCGGGTATCCGTACCGGTGTGAAACTGGCTGTGGTGAATGCATCGGGTGATGTGCTGGCACACAGCACGATTTATCCATTTGCACCCAAAGATGATAAAGCAGGTTCATTGGCTGAACTGGCACGTTTATGCCGCGAGTTCAATGTTGACCTGATTGCAGTGGGTAATGGGACGGCAGGCCGTGAAACTGAAGCTTTAGTGGCTGAAATGATGGCGGCGAATAGCGATCTTAAACTGACCCGTGTATCTGTGTCTGAAGCAGGTGCCTCGGTATATTCAGCATCAGAACTGGCATCACAAGAACTGCCAGAGCTGGATGTGTCGATTCGTGGTGCAGTGTCAATTGCACGCCGTTTACAGGATCCATTGGCTGAACTGGTAAAAATCGATCCGAAATCGATTGGTGTGGGTCAGTATCAACATGATGTGAACCAGACTGGTCTGGCGAAAACCCTTGAAGCAGTGGTAGAGGACTGTGTGAACTCGGTGGGTGTCGATGTCAACACGGCATCTGCGGCGATTTTGGGTTATATCGCAGGTCTGAATAAATCGATTGCACAGCAAATTGTGGAATTCCGTAAGGAAAATGGCCGTTTTGATAATCGCCAGTCCTTGAAGAAAGTGCCACGTTTAGGCGAGCGTACTTTTGAGCAGGCAGCAGGCTTCTTGCGTATTCAAGATGGTTCTGAGCCATTAGATGCATCTGCAGTGCATCCAGAATCTTATGCACTTGTATTTAAAATTGTTGAAGCGAAAGCGACGACAGTGAAAGATATCATTGGCAATACTGAAATCATTCGTCAGGTCAATGCTGAAGAATTTGCAGATGAGAAGTTCGGTCTGCCAACTATCAAAGATGTTTTAAGCGAACTGGAAAAACCGGGTCGTGACCCGCGTCCAGAATTCCGTACGGCGAAGTTCCGTGATGACATTACTGAAGTTGCGCAATTGTCTGAAGGCATGCAGCTTGAAGGTGTGGTGACCAATGTCACTAACTTCGGTGCATTTGTCGATGTCGGTGTGCATCAAGACGGTTTGGTACATATTTCTGAACTTGCCAATGAATTTGTCGCGGATCCGCATAAAGTGGTGAAACCGGGTCAAATCGTACAAGTCCGTGTTTTGAATGTGGATGCTGAACGTAACCGCGTGAATCTGTCGATGCGTCCTGAAGGTTCTGAAACTCCGGCGAAAGCACCACGTCAGCCACGTCGTGAAAACAATGAGCCACGTGGTGAACGTAAGTCTCACGGTAAACGTCCACAGCAAGCACGTCCGCAAGGTGAGCGTCCTCAGGGCAAGAAACCTCAAGTGGCTAAACCCCAAGAGCAAAAAATTGGTGGTTTAGGCGCATTGTTATTACAAGCAGGGATTAAAGGTTCAAAGTAATCTTTAATTGCTAAAAGAAAACCTCCCAATCGGGAGGTTTTTTATATGTGATTTTTATGAATTGATCATCGGCACAATCCAGCTGGTAATAATCAGCAAAATACCCAGATGCCCCATTTTTCGTGTCACATACACCAGTTTCGACGGTGGCTGTTCCAGTCGTTTGGCATATTCTTCCATGGTAATGCCTGCTTTGGTTTTACTGCTAAATAAAAACACGCCCAAGTCAATACAGATCAGAATCGTACCAATATCAGCGACCAGCTCCATCAGGACAAAATCTTGGTTATACAGCGAGATGCTCACGCTATAAGTCAGATAGACGGCAAAGGCCAGACACAGGTATTGCAGGACCACTAAAAACTTCTGCATAAATCTCAACAGTTCACAAAATGAAAGCAATTATACAAATAATCGGGCACTCTCGGTCAATTACAAGCTTTTCATGACCTCAGCAAAATTCTGCTTCTCGACCAGCTCCAGAAACTCATCGCCTAAACGCTGACTTTCAGCAATACAGGCTTTCCATAATTTGATACGTTCTGCCTGATCTAGGCCCTTCAGGGTAAAATCCTTACGATCCGGTAAGCGGCCTAAAGGCAAACTTTGCAGATAGTCCTGCGATGGAGAAAGCAACAAGGTGCGTGCCTGATTTTCCGGATTTGAGGTGCGTTTAAATAACTTGTCAAACCAGCCGGGAGTAATGCTGTCAGTAAAATGTGGATAGAGCACAATGCCTTTACTCTGAAAGGGCAGGTCAATGTGATAGTCAATCAGACCACCATCGCGGTAATAACCCTGCGGTGCATCCGGAATATTGTTCACCGCTGCCATTACCCCGGGAATCGACGCCGAGGCCATCAGCCAGGACAATACACTCTGCTCGGTCAGGGCATGATAATGTGTAGTAAATCCATCTTCCGCGATTTGAAATTGTTCCCCCATATTCGGCTGGCTAATCACACGCTGCATAAAATGACGGCTGTGTTTACGTGCGACAGCAGTCGTTCCGACAATTCCGGCTACAGAAGCCAGCAAAGGCAGCGCTTTGTCACTCTGGAAAATGTGCTTGGCTTTAATTGAAATCACAGCGAGATGATAATCCGGATGATTGACCAGATCATTTTCCTTGCCTTGTACCAGATCGAGTAGCATGCCGCGGCAAACTTCGCTGACCTCCTGGCGGGTCATTTTTTTATGGAAATAAAGGTTGGTATACAGCTCAGCTAAACGCTCGGTTCCCTGTTGAGCCCCATGTGCAGCCATACTGGCAAAACGCCAGCTACCAATCGAGGAACCAACAAGAGTACGCCGTTGTGGGGCACGTGGGAAAAACTCGCCAAAAATCGCCTGATCCAGACCCTGAATCCCGATTCCTTTTGGGCCACCTGCAGCACCGGGGATAATATCGACCTGTTCAGGTTGTAATCCTTGTTGCAAAATCAGCTCACGTGCCAGATGGCCAGCACGAATCGTCAGCGCAGGCGCCCGTTTTTGTAAAATCTGTACCATGATTCAATCCATACCAGCCAAGTGTGTGCTTATTTTAATCGATGCGTCTTTAGACCCAATGGCAAGATATGTCCTAAGGTGACTTGAGAGTCATGGCATCGGGTTGATGTAAGTGTGCATGAGTTCTTTATTGCGTAAATTTAAAAAAGGTAGATTAAATGAAATAATCAAAAGCGTGGTTATAGGATAGCTTGGCCAGTAAAAAGCATGAATTAGAAACAAACTACCTGCAATACCTATCCATATTTTTAAAGCTAGTATTAGCTGTGTTTGTCGTAGACAGAATAGAAATAACAACGGAAGCAGGTTAAAGCTGACAATGAGCCAGAAATAGTCACTATGAATCAGGAGGTAGAATGTGGTATTGGCAGCAGAGGACCATGCCAGCCAATGGGCTGTTTGGTTGATATAGAAAAAAATATCTATCCATGTTGGGAAGCTGTAAAGTAGTGCAGTGAGAAAGGTTTTTTGTCTATTCTGGCGATACAGTGCCCATAAAAAACTATATTTCATTTGGATATTCTTGTTTTATTTTTTCAATAATTTAAGCATAAAAAAGCCTGACGAATCAGGCTATTTAAAAAATTATTTCGCAATTCGCCAGACGGCAAGAACACTCGCTAGCACAATCAGAAGCACCGACACAAACCATGGTGAAATAATCGCAATCGACAGCAGAATGGCCATGATACTGCCAAACATCCAGCTACGTTTTTGCTGAAGTTCCATTTGCAGGCGCATGCTTTGCAGTTCATTGAGCTGTTTGGCATGCCAGGCTGACTGGTTTTTCAGACCGTTCAGGCTATCAATCATCAAGGTTGGTAGATCCTGTGCCCCTAATAGCAAATCCGGAATTTTTTGTCCCAGTTCTTTCAGGTTTTTCTGCGGATTCATTTGTGCCTTGATCCAGTCCGTCAGGATCGGTTTGGCCAGACTCCAGATATCCAGTTCAGGATACAGGTCAGTGCCTAAGCCTTCGACATGGACTAAGGTTTTGAGTAGCAGCATCAGTTGCGGTGGAATTTCCAGATGGAAACGACGGGCAATGTCCATCACTTCAATCAAAATACCGGCGAAATCCAATTCATGCATTGGTTTAGAGACCATCGGCCCGACACTGCGGCGCATTTCCCGTGCCAAAGCATCCTGATCGGTGCCTGGTGGAATCCAGCCAGCCTGATGTACCACCTGAATCAGTTGCATGAAGTCGCTGTTCATGACCGCCAGCAGCATGCGTGCTACGGTCATCTGGTCATGCTTAGACAGCTCGCCCATAATCGCGCAGTCCAGCGCAATAAAGCGCGGATTGCTCGGATTGATGGTTTCGACAAAGACATTGCCCGGATGCATGTCGGCATGGAAAAAGTTATCGCGAAAGACCTGGGTAAAGAAAATAGTCAGGCCTTTACGTGCCAGATCAGCACGATCCATGCCGAGTCGGTCAAAGGTCGCGATATCTGAAATCGGCACTCCGGTAATGCGCTCGGCCACCAGCACATCTTTGCTGTCCATATACACTTCCGGCACATACATCATGCTGGAGCCGGTAAAGTGATGGCGCATACGACGGGTATTGTCCGCTTCCAGGGTCAGGTCCAGTTCATTCAAAATGATCTGACGATAATCCTGAATAATTTCAGATAAATGTAAGGCACGTGCTGCTTCGAGACGTTTTTCCAAAAAGTCCCCCAGCCATTGCAGAATTTCAAAATCCTGCAAAATCTGCTGGCGAATATTCGGACGGGTCACCTTGACCACCACTTCACGACCATCGTGCAGGGCAGCGGTATGAACCTGTGCAATCGAGGCAGCAGCCAGAGGCTGGGTGTCAAAACGGGCAAACAGGGTATTCACATCGGCTTTCAGTGATTCCTGGATGCGCATCTTGGCCACGTCATTGTCAAAGGGCTTGACCTGATCTTGCAGCAAAACCAGTTGCTGTAAAAGTTCAGGTGCAATCAGGTCGCGACGTGTAGAGAGTAACTGACCCATTTTAATGGCCAGCGGACCCATTTCTTCTAAAGCCAGTTTCAGCTTGAGTGGATTCTTACGTTCACGACTGGACCAGGCGGCCGGATGCATACGGATCAAAGACAGAATATGCCGGGCCTTTTCTGGTAATTCTTCCGCAGGAAACAACGTGTCGAGTCGATAGTGCGCGGCGATGCGCCAAAGTTCGAGTAAACGTGAAACATGCGGAATCATAAAGCAGCGTACCTAGTCTTGAGTAGAATTGTTTGAGGTATCGATCTGGGCCTGAAGCTGCTGGATTTTCGCTTCAACCCGATCTAAATTTTGATTCAGGATACGGGTGTCCTGATTCAGGTCATCCATTTGCCAGCGTGGGGCAAACAGACCACTGTCTTCTTTTAAGGCATCTTCGGCAAAGAATAGCTGACTTTGCAGGGTACGTTTCAGCTGTTTGGGTAATAGCTGAAATTTACCAATTTCATGTGCCAGTGCCGGGCCAATCCAGGGACTTAAGTGCGCCGCCAGATCCAGCTCTGCCTGTTGCATGATGCGCTGGATTTCCTGCAATAACTTGTAGTCACCTTGCAGTGGAATATTGCCGACTTCATCGGACAGCAGCAGCTTGAGTAATTCCACCACATTGCTGACCTGCAAGGTTGCAGTCGCTTCGGTGACTGTAGATGAGCCAGCATCAAATGGACGCTGTTCAAAGATTGAAGATGCTTCACTATGACCAGTCGCGGTCGGCTCCAGACGAAGCTTGTCTTTATCAAAAAACACATCGACCGAAAGCTGCGGCGAAGCAATCACCACCCGCAGCATTTTACCAGACAAAGCATTTAGCTGGATGCGGGTAATCGCATCCAGATCAATCACATGGTGAATCACGCGTTCAACAGCACCGAGTGCCAGAATTGACCACATAGGGAGTGAACCTTAAAGTTTAAAACCGCGGTGAACTGCAACAATCCCGCCAGTCAGGTTGTGATAGTCACAATTCTGGAAGCCGGCATTTTCCATCATGCCTTTTAAGGTGCGCTGGTCTGGATGCATACGAATCGATTCAGCCAGATATTTATAGCTTTCAGAATCATTGGCAATGATTTTACCCATGATTGGCAAGGCTGTGAATGAGTACAGATCGTAAAGCTTAGAGAATGGCTCAAACACCGGTTTAGAGAATTCCAGTACCAGTAAACGACCACCTGGCTTGAGTACGCGATACATCGATGCAAGTGCGGCATCTTTATCAGTCACGTTACGCAGACCGAAAGAAATCGTCAAAAGATCAAAACTGTTGTCTGCAAATGGTTCTAAGGTTTCAGCATTGGCCAGTACGAAATCGACATTAGTACAGCCGGCATCGATCAGACGGTCACGACCGACATTCAGCATCGATTCGTTAATATCAGACAGCACCACATGACCGGTCGGGCCCACTTCACGGCTAAACACTTTGGCCAGGTCACCGGTACCGCCGGCAATATCCAGCACCTGCTGGCCACGGCGTACACCGGACATATTGATTGCAAAACGTTTCCACAGACGGTGAATCCCGAAAGACATCAGGTCATTCATGATGTCGTATTTGCTGGCCACCGAATGGAACACTTCAGCCACTTTCTGGGCCTTTTCTTCGCTGTTTACGGTTTGATAACCAAAATGTGTGGTTGAACCCACGTTGCCGGTATTGGCACCGCGTGGCAGGTTATATTTCGGCACCGAGCCTGTGACTGGCGTATCAGTCAGGCGTTGTTCGAGGGATTGTTGCTGACCTTGCGGCGTACCTTGTGGAAGAGGTTCAGTTAAGAATGGGCTCACTTTGTCTGTCTGTTGTGCCGACTCAGGGGTAGGGGTAGGCGTTGTATTTTCATTCGACATTGGAGTCACTCCTAACATATCAATCGGGTTAATCTTGCATTGTCTGCATCATGACAGATTCTAAAGGCTTATTCAGCAATCATGATGCAATTGTTATGAATAATATACAGAAAAATGTGCGCTTGGCAGAAATACTGCACTACTATTTATTGAAATGGCAACGCATCGCCAGAATGCACTTTCTCAATAATCTGGCGTTCGGTTGCGGTAAATTCACGGACAAATTTTTCTGCCGATTTCAGCGGCTTCATGGCCAGGAAACCATCCTGCATAAACGCATACATCACTTGAAAGTTATATTTATTGGCCGCGCCTTTACACATCTTGAAGGCCGCATAGACCACAAAAGAGCGCATGTATTTATCCAGACTCATACCGAGCTGATCCAGCAAGGCCAGTTGTTTTAACCGTGCCTGACCCTGATCCAGTTTGAGATAGGTCAGGCGCATCATCTCATCGGTCAGTGTTTCATGCGGATGATAATCCTGTAATAACTGAATCGCGACCTGCTCATCCAGCTGTACCGCCAGAATCGCCAGTTCTACACCCAATGTCCCGGTTTTGATGGCATTTTCAGGAATCACTTTTTCTGCTTTATGGGCATATTTCATCAGCCGGGCAATCTGTGCTGCCAGTGCATCAAATTCGGCACCACCATAGAGACGGTTCAGGAAATATTCGGCCATCAACTGATTGGGTTTTTCCGCAAAATGCGCGCGATGAGTTCGCTGCATGCGAACTTTCTGCCAGGCCTGTACATCCTGTAAACGGCTCAGAATGTCCGGTTGGGTATGATAGCTCAGCTGATAATAATGCGCTAACAGATCATCGAGAACGGCAAGTTTGGACATGAGATTTCAATTATAGTTTGAGAATGCAAGAATCTTAGAGGCTGCCGGGCAATCCTGCTATGACAAATTGAACAGAGATCGGGCATTTGTCTGTCAATCTGTTGTTTAAATAGCCAATTTAATCGTGTGAAAAACGTTGCCAGAGCTATTTTTGCGCCAAAACTCATCGTTATACTGCAAACAGAATAAAACATCAGGGTTGAAGATACGCATGGAACAACCACAATTTCAGTTAATGGATGAAGATCAGTTATCGGTCGAGCTGATTGATGCTCAATATGATTTAAAAAAAACACGCGGCCAGAAAAATGCCAAAAGCCTGTTGATTCTGGTCAACGGGATTGAGCTGGCCGGTAAGGGTGAAGCGGTCAAGCAACTGCGTGAATGGGTCGATCCGCGCTATTTGCGCGTGAAAGCAGATGCACCGCAAGTGGCCGGACCGAAACAGACTTTGTGGCAGCCTTATGCGCGCTTTATTCCGGCCGAAGGACAGATCATGGTCTTGTTTGGCAACTGGTACAGCGACCTGCTGAGCAGGGCTATGCAAGCTTCAGATCCGATCACTAATGCACAGTTCAATCATTATCTGCAAGAGATGCAAGCCTTTGAACAGGACCTGAAAAATAATCATGTCGATGTGGTCAAGGTCTGGTTTGACCTGTCCTGGAAAGCCCTGCAAAAACGGCTGGATGCCATGGATCCGAGTGAAGCGCACTGGCATCAGCTGCATGGTCTGGACTGGCGCAACAGAAAACAGTACGACACCTTGCAGCGCTTGCGTCAGCATTTTACCGAAGACTGGTTCATTATTGAGGGTGAAGATGAACAGCAGCGTGACCAGCAATTTGCCCAGCATATTCTGGGTGCTCTCAAGCATTGCCCCAATCATCCGGCCAGAGCCAGTGGACGATGGAAACAGGCCAAGATTCCCGAACTGTTAAAACATCCTGCCGAAACTCGAGCCAAGGCAGAGGATTACAAGCCGGAGCTGAAAAAATTAACGGCTAAGGTAGCCAAGGCGATGCGGTCCGATCCGCGGAATGTGGTGATTCTGTTTGAGGGCATGGATGCGGCTGGAAAGGGCGGTGCGATCAAGCGCATTGTGAAAAAACTGGATCCGCGTGAATATGAAATTCATACCATTGCCGCACCAGAAAAATATGAGCTGAGCCGTCCCTATTTATGGCGCTTCTGGACCAAACTGCAAAGCGATGATGATATCTGTATTTTTGATCGTTCCTGGTATGGGCGGGTACTGGTAGAGCGGATAGAAGGTTTTGCCAGTGCCGCAGAATGGCAACGTGCGTATGCGGAAATTAACCGTTTTGAGCAAAGTCTGGTCAAGCATCAAACCGTGGTGATCAAGCTGTGGCTGGCCATTTCCAAAGATGAACAGGCTGCACGTTTCAAGGCACGCGAAGATACACCGCATAAGCGTTTTAAAATTACTGAGGATGACTGGCGTAACCGGGAACGTTGGGATGATTATCTGAAAGCAGCAGCCGACATGTTTGAACGTAGCTCGACCGATTATGCACCTTGGCATATCATTGCGACCGATGATAAAAATACCGCACGGGTCGAGGTATTAAAGGCCATTTTAAAACAGCTTCAGGCAGAATAATCTGCCTGAAGTAGCACGGGCTCAGCTGTTTAGAATATTGAGCTCAAATGTGCTTAACCTTGAGCGACCTGTTTTTGCTGGATATTTTTAGCCGCACGGTAGCATTCCTCGACATGGGCTTCGGCAATTTTTTTCATGACAAAATAGCCCAGACTGGCGGCAATCAATTGACCACCCAGGGGAATGAATTTTGTCACTTGCTTTGTGATCACTTTCGCTGCAACATTGTTCAAAGATTTTTTGACAGCAGTTCGCGCGACCACCAGACCAGAAAATTCTACGCCGCGTTTACGCAGCTCATTCCAGTGCACCTGACGGGTTTTGGGATCATAGACACTGATCTGATCAGGCGCCAGTCCGAAGCGGGCATTGATCTCGGGAATCAATTGCGACAAGATGCCGATGTCAATGACGACATCCATAAACGGCACTGGAATAATGGCGGCACCCGCAGAATAGTAGGCACGTTTTTTGGTGAGTTCCAGGCACTCGGCACGAATTTGTTCCAAATCTAAGCTTGGATCGATACGTTCAGGAATTTTATCTAATTTCATGGGCACTACCTAACTAAGCTCTATGTTGTTTTTTTCTATGCAAGCATCATTAAGATACTTTTTTCAAAGAAATTTTTCGACTGAAGTGTGGTTTTAAAGTGTCATACAGCGCTAGAGATGTATAGTAACTAATCTTTATCATTTTGTAGTAAAACTAGTTCAGCAGTTCAGGGGAAACGATGGCAATCCATGTTATTCAGAGTCAACGCATTGATGTGCTTTTGGATAGTATGCTGCGTATTGTCAATCAAACTGCCCGGCATCCGTTTGAAGTGTTACAGCCCCGGCATTTTATTGTGCCGTCTCCGGCCGTAGAAAGCTGGTTGACTCAAAAAATTGCCGAGAAGAAAGGCATCAGTGCCAATAGCCAGTTCCATCACCGGATTCGTGCGTTTCAGTGGACGTCTTATCAGTGGGTGCTGAATGCGCCTAAAGAAGTCGAACAGGTTCGAGAAGCCAATATTCCGCGTATTATCATCAAATGGCGCGTGTTTCAGGCACTGCGCAAATGTATTCTGCCAGAACAGATTCCCTTAGACGTCGATCATCCGCTGTATTCAATTGTAAAGCGGATTTACGACAGTGCCGACCGGCTGGAGCAGGGCACGGAAAAACAGTTGAAAAAACAGAGCATGCTGTACTGGGTGGCCGAGCAGGTATCGCGCCTGTTCAGCCATTATATGGATTATCGCGGTTATTGTGCACGTAACTGTCCACCGCAAAGCTGCAGCTGCCCGACCAACTGGCTAGAGGCCTGGGGACAGGATATTGCGCTGGATATCGAGCAGATGATCTATAGTCCCAAAGATGAAAATGGCCATGAAATACAGGTGGCCGATTTCGTCAAAATTCAGGCGCGTGAGCTGGAAGCCTGGCAACGCTGGTTGTGGCAGCATGTATTTCAGGAGGATTATGCCAAAATTCTGGAGATTGAGCGCCTGTATTGGGAACGGCTGGAAAATGCAGAAACCCGCGCCCAGGCTCTGAAACGCTTGCCGGCACAGATAGTGGTATTTAGCCTGCTGGAACTGCCACCGAACCAGCTGGATTTTTTACGCCGTCTGGGGCAATACATTGATATTTATATTTTTCATTTTAACCCCTCGCAGGAATACTGGGCCGATAGTGTCGATCCAGACTGGAAAGCCAGATTTGATTTACAGCGCGAAGAGCGCTTTATTCAGCGCTTTGAAAAAACTCGCCAACGTAAACCGAATGATGCTGAACTGAAAGAATTTCGAATCAAGCAGCTTAATTTTAATGCCGAAGATCGTGAATCGCGGCATCCGCTGTTGACCCGATTTGGCAAGCAGGCGCGGGATCATTTCTCTTTACTCTCCAAACTGTCTTCAGGGGAAGAAGGTCTCTGGGCCGATGTTTTTGTCGATGACTATCAGGACAAGCTGCTGGCAAAAATCCAGTCAGATATTTTATATTTACTCGAACCTGAACAGCATCAATATGCTTTAAATCCGGCCGATGATTCGGTGCAGATTCATGTCTGTCATTCCTCGTTGCGTCAGCTGGAAGTACTCAAAGAACAGCTGATTCACTGGCTGGCACAAGGCACGGAACAGCAGCCACGGCAACCGAGCGACATTCTGGTGCTGAGTCCGAATCTGAAAGAACTGGAACCGGCGATTCGCAGTGTCTTTGCCCCGCCACCACGTGAACGTGAGATCGGCAGCCAACGGTTGCAAAAAGATAACCTGTATTTACCGATCCAGATTGCCGGGGTGTCGCGTCTGGATGTTAGCAATGCCTGGCGCGCGGTACTGGGCCGGATCCAGTGGGTACGTCGCCGTTTCAGTATTGAGGACTTTGCCGACTGGCTTAGCCTGAATGCCACCCAGCAACGTTATGCTCTGGACTATAGTCAGGTAGAACGGATGTTGCAGTTGCTGACGGAGGCTGGTTTTAAGCGCGGTCTGGATCAACAGCATTTACAGCAAAGCCTGAGCGCAGGCGATGATGATTACCGTTTTAGTTTTAAATTCGCGCTAGACCGTCTGGCTTTGGGCTTGGCCATTCCTGAACATACAATGTTTGAGGATACCTTGAGTTATGCCAAGGTTCTGACCAGTGATTTCCCACTGATTTCGACCCTGATCCAGATTTATCAGGATCTGGTGCAGCGCCGTGACTGGCTGACTTTGCATGAGACCGGACAGCGCACACCGGTGAAAACCTGGCTGGAATATTTGCGGGCTGACCTGAATGAATTTCGTGATGCCGGGGTGGAATCGCTCAAAACTGTTGCCGAGATTATCGACAAGCAGATGCGGATGCTGACCCTGGCCGATTATCATGAGCAGGATGATTCACATGCCAGTCAGGAGCTGGTGGCACTGAGTTTGCCTTTGCCTTATGTGCTGGAAGAAATTCAGAATACGCTAGAAATGCAGCTGGATCAGGCCGAACCAACCGGACAGATCACTTTTAGCCAGATTGGCCAGATCCGGCCACTCCCTTATCAGCTGGTGGTGATGCTGAATCTGGATAGCGGTAAGTTTCCGAGCCGGAATCAACAGGTGCCGTTTGATCTGATGCGCAGCCTGAAGCCGCAACTCGGCGATCGTTCGCGTCTGGATGATGAGCAGGGCGCTTTTCTGGATGCCTTGCTATTGGCGCAGGATAGTTTATGGCTGTTTTATAATGGCTTTGATCTGGACGATGGCGAGGCCCGCGATCCATCCACTGCCTTGCAGGAACTGATTCAGCATATTGCATTCATCTGTCAGTCGGAACAGCCGGATGCCGAAGTCGATCCTGTGGTGGAAATCAATGGTCTGTCGGTCGCCCAACATATCCAGCAGCTTTATCATGTACATCCCTTGCAGCCTTTTGATCCGGCCGGATTTGCAGGTGCGCAAACACCGCGTTATCGGGATCAGTGGTTTGCGGTGGCAGAATATATCCGAAGTGCCGAAGGCAAGCGCAGCAGCTGGATCAATGCGCATTATCCGGCAGTTGAACAAAAAGAACTGCGGGTGCTGAAAGGGGATGAGTGGATTCGGGACATGATTTTCCCGGCACGTTTATTTCTGAAAAGTGTCGGAATTTCCACAATTCGCTATGCAGATTTGCCGAGTTCCCGTGAGCCCTTGTTATTAAACAAGCTGGAACAATATCAGGTGCGGGATTTTCTATTACAACAAGATCAGCAGATTGAGCCGAGCTTGATGCTAGACCGTTTGCCAGTAGGCAAAACCCAGCAAGCCACCTGGCTCAGCAGTCAGCAGGAACAGCAGTTGTTGCAAGAACGTTTGCTACAGCTCGGCAAAGAACTGACGCCGTTGACCCAGCAATCCCTGCAATTTAGTCCTGAACTGATCATTCATATTAACGTGCCTCAGGTTTCATACAGCAGTTACTGGTTAAGTCTGCAATCCTCTTCGGCCTCGGAAAAACGCCGTGCCCAGATCTGGCTGGAATATCTGTTATGGCTGGCTTATCTGAATGATGATGCACGCTCGCCGGAACTGGAACGTATTGTGATTTTCAGTAATAAGACCCTGAAATTTTCCGGCTTGAGTTCAACTAAAGCGCGAGAATATTTACAGTTCTGGTTCAAAGCCTGGGAAATTGGTCAACAGCAGCCGCTGGTGTTGCCAGCGGAATTGTTGATGAAAAAAGAGTGGCAGTGGGCCGAAAATGAACAGGGCAAAATGACCATTGTGGAAATGCCGGAACTGCTAAAAGCCTGGAATAATAGCTATGAAAGTGCCAAGCCTTTGGCTTCGGATGAATCCAGCCTGTTGCATCAGGACTGGCAGTTTATTTTGCAGGATCAGGACCCGGATCTGGCCTTGCAGCGCTGCTGTCATGATTTCGCCCATGCTCTGTATGCGCCGATTCACCAACATCTGGAATGGGTGAAATAGCAATATGACCGTGTTAAAGCAGCAGATGCAAAAAGCCATTTCTACCAATCCGATTCAGGACATGACGTTCCGGGGCTTACACTGGATTGAGGCCTCGGCAGGCACCGGCAAGACCTATACTTTATCTAGTTTGATGGTGCGGATTTTTCTGGATCAGTATTATCCGCATCAGGTGATTGCAACCACCTTCACCCGCAAGGCAACGGCCGAACTGAAAAACCGGGTACGGCTGCGGGTCGAAGAAACTTTGGCCTATATCCAGCGTCATCAGCAGCTCAATTCTGTGGAAATTGCAGCGAAGATTCAGAGCGAAACTGATCCTTTATTTCAGCAGGTATTGAAAGATTATGGCACACGGATGGACTATGCCCGTCGCCGCTTGCGTCTGGTACTGAACCAGCTGGATGAACTGTTTGTCGGGACGCTGGACAGCTTTAGCCAGAAACTGTTACGTGAATTTTCTTTTGAAAGTGGCAAGATTGAACGTGCTGAACTGACCGAAGATCAGGATTTATATATCCAGCAACTGATTCATGATGTGCTGCGTGACTGGATTCAGCAGCAGCCACAATATATGGTCAATCATTTGTATGTGCAGAATCTGCTGAAACCGGTCGAGCATTATACCGGGCTGGTTCGGGATGCCCTGAATTTTAGCAAGCAGCAATTCCAGAAGGTCGAGCCGGCTGAATGTGATTTAGGTAAATTAGAAGCCTGTATTACCCAATTATTGAATATTCATGAGCATGATCTCGAAGTCATGCGGCGCTATTGTCAGGAAAGTCCAAAGTATTTTCACAAGAGTTTTTTGACCAAGTTAACCGACGTTTGTGAAAACTTTATGACCTGGAGCGCAGCCCTAAAAACTCAGGGTGGCATGAGTTTCTTTGATGCGGAATTGCAACCGATTTTACTGAATCTGTGCCATTTACGCCGTAAAAAAACTGATTTCCAGCCGACCATTCAGGTTTTTAACAAGAGCTGTCCGGAAGCGGAGCAGCAGCTGATTTTGCAACACAGCCTGATCGTGGCAATTGATGTACTGTGTGAGGTCAAACAGGATCTGGATGAGCAGTTGAAGCAGCTCACGACCTATTTGGAATTTCATATTATTCAAAGTGTGCAGACTCGTTTGCCACAAACCCTGCAACAGCAGGGTGAAACGACTTTTTCCCAGCAAATCCGCACACTGGCGGAAGCACTGCAAGGACAACAAGGCCAGCGCTTTGCCCAGTTTGTACAGGCACGTTATCCGCTGATTCTGGTGGATGAATTTCAGGACACCAATCAGGATCAGGATGACCTGCTGGCCAAGATCTGGCGGGGTGCCAGCCGGGTGCAGTCCGGCTGCATGATTATGGTCGGCGATCCGAAACAGGCGATTTATGGTTTCCGTGGCGGCGACATGCTGACCTATAACAAGGCACATGCTGACGTGCGGCAAAAGCAGGGCCGCGAATATACCCTGATGCAGAACCATCGTTCGGTCAAAGCGCTGGTCGAAGTGGTCGATGCTTTATTTCAACGCCAGATGGATTTTGGTGAACAGGTGCAGTACACCCTGATTCAGGCCGGGAGTCGGCCGCATCCGGATCTCATCGATAGCGCTGTCTGCAATCCGCAGCCCTTACGCTGGATTCAGTTGGGTGAGTCGGATGTAGAAGCCGATCAGGTGGCCTGGAAAATCCGTGCACTCCTCAATCAGTCTGCTCAACAGCAGTTATATTTTCAGCAGCAGAACAGTATTCAAAGCCTGAAAGCCGATGATATTGCAGTGCTGGGGTTTGGACATTTTGCCCTTGAGCAGGTCAAGCAGCGCCTACAGCGTATGGGTATTCCTTGTTATAAAGAGTCCAAACAAAGTGTTTTTGCCAGTGCTATTGCGCAGGATGTCGCGGCCGTCTTGACTGCAATCATGGATCCTTTTAATGAATCCAAGGTCAAACGTGCCTTACTGACCCGCCTGCTGGGTTTCAACCTGAAAAAACTGATTGAGTTACAGGCGCAGAGTGAAGGGCTCAGTCGCTATATTGCCGATCTGGATGCAATTCGGGAAATGTGGTTCGAAAAAGGTTTTCTCACGGCATGGAATTATGCCTTAAACCTGTTTCAGGTCTGGACTCATCTGGTGGCCAGTCAAAGTCTGGATAATGAACGGGTGGTGGTGAATTTGCGTCATCTGACCGAAATTCTGAGCCAGCAAAGCGAATATTATCAGGGTGCCCAAAAACTCTATCACTGGTATTTGCGTCAGTTACAGTCCCCTTCAGGCAAAGACAGTGAAAAAGAACGCAAGCTGTCTGGTGATCATGGGGTACAGCTGATGACCATCCATGCCTCTAAAGGGCTGGAATTTAAAGTGGTATTTTTATTGGGCGCAGATGCTGCTTTTGATGTAAATAAAGGCAACTTGAACTTTTCATTAAGTGGCACACTGTCTGAAAGTATTTTAGAACAATCCCGGGTGATTGCAGTCAATCATAAGCATTTGCACGAGCAGGCGATTTTACAGAATGCAGCGCGTAATGCAGCGGAAAATCACCGGCTTTGGTATGTGGCGCTGACCCGTGCCAGTCATCGGGTGTATGCCATGTTGCAAGACCACGCTTCACAATCCGATTCGGGCTTGGCGTTCTGGCGTGGCCAGGGCGATGCCATCTTCGAACATGCTTTATCTCTGGTCGAGCAGCCGCTGTCTCAGGAACCGGCACGTCTGGTCGAGCAGTCACACCATCATAAGATCGACATGCTGGCGCAACCTTTGCCAGAGCGACAGTTCTATCCACGCACCAAAACCAGTTTTACCGCATTGTCGCAACACCAGTCACATGCGCCAGTTTTGCAGGATGATCTGGTCAATGCACAGGAACACCCGGATAGTGCAGCGGATGAAATCAATCTGAATGCTTTAGCAGATCAGCCGGCTGTCACACCGTTGGACTGGATCAAGCTGAATTTCCCCAAAGGTACGGTGGCCGGGACTTTCTTGCACAGTATTTTTGAACATGTCAATTTTCAGGATAGCAGTTACTGGAATCTGGAAATTCGCCGTCGTTTTAAAAATACTGCACCGCAAATCTGGCAAGAACTGAAAGAAAAATTTGAACAGGCCTTCCAGTTGCGTACTGTGCTGGAGCAGACCTTTGCGCCGCATTATCAGGCCGCAGCGGTGAATCTGCGTAGCCTGTTTCAAGCCGCAGCGCAGGCAAATTTCAAAGCAGATGAGTTGCAACAGAGTATGCAACGCGTTTTGTCCAGCCTGAACTATAAATTGCTGAGCGGCATTCGCCTGCATGATCAGAGCGAAGCTTATCGTCAACAATGGCGACAGTTATTTCAATCGGCACAGCAAGACCGATCAGCCTTGATGCTCTTTTTAAGCCAGTTTGAGCGTTATTTCACCGAGCTGGATGATGACAGCTTTATCCTGTTTTTTGAACAGGAAATGGCCCAGATTGCACACCTTGCAAGTCCTGAACAGCTCAATGTCGAAAGCATCTTCCAGACTGCTTTAGATGGATTGCTTGATGAAATTAGGGAAGATATTTTACTCAATCTGATGCATGACTGGGTGCATGACATTCTGGTCACTCCGATTCAGGCAGATTTTGTTTTGGCACAACTGGGTGATCAACAGTATCTGTCAGAATTCCCGTTCTATCTGTCACTGACCGATGCGCCTTTGCAGATCCGACAAATTCATCAGCTCTTTGTTGAACATGACATTGTCATGAGCGATTTTAATGAAGCCAAATCGGCACGTTATCTGACCGGTTCCATCGATCTGGTGTATTTTGATGGCCAGCGTTACCATATTGCCGATTATAAAAGTAACTTTCTCGGCCCAGATCAACAGCATTATACAACTGAGGCGATTCAGCAGAATATGAGCCAGTCCAGTTACTGGTTGCAGGCAGCCTTGTATCTGGTGGCCCTGCATCGTTATCTGAACGCAAATATGCAGGCGTATTCAATGCAGCAGCATCTGGGCGGCGCAAGCTATTTATATTTACGCGGTATGCACGGGCAGATGGAACAAGGTGTATATCACTGGCAACCAGACATCGAATTCGTTGAAAAACTGGATCAGATTTTGGGCTATTTTGAGCAGAAAAAAACAGCATAATTTTGCTGCCTGATAAAATATATAGAGATTAAACAGAAAATTATCCTGTGGATAACTTTGAGGATAACTGTGTGGAAAATGAGCAGAATCACGTGTCGCAACAAAACGCCAGTTTGATGGCCTGGATTGACTATTTATGTCAGCCTCCATTTAGCTCGGCTACATTTGATCCGGCAGCAAAATTACTGATTCAGCAATTGCTTGAGGCGATGCAGGCCGGCGATAGCTGCATTGAAGCGCTTCCTCAACAAATGGCATTATTGCATAATCTGGTGCGTGATCATGCTCAGCAAGGCACGGGTATTGCCCCCTTGGTGTTTGAAGATCAGCATTTATATCTGTACCGCTACTGGCAGCTGGAACAGGCAGTGGCAACGCATATAGCACGAATCAAGACCCAGTCTATTGCAGCCCTGGAGTTAACAGCACGTGACCGCAGTCTGCTCTCAGATCCACAGCAGCAAAAAGCCCTGCAAATGGTGGCAGAGCAAGCCTTCAGTATTATTACTGGCGGGCCGGGAACCGGTAAAACTTATACGCTGGCGCATATTATTGCAGTTTTATATGATGCGCTGCCGAATATCCGGATTGCCATGGCCGCGCCGACCGGAAAGGCTGCACAGCGGATGAAAGAAGCGCTGCAAAAAGCCTTACAGACTGAAGTTTTGCAGCAGTTTGAAATAGCTGCACTACAACAGTTACAACCCGTGACCCTGCATCGTTTATTGGGATTGGGCACGCGCGGACAGCCACGTTTTCATGCCAAACAGCCTTTGCCCTATGACGTAATTGTGGTCGATGAAGCCTCGATGCTGGATTTAAGTCTGTCACAGATGTTGCTGGCTGCTGTACCATCTCAGGCACGTCTGATTTTACTTGGCGATGCAGACCAGTTGGCTTCTGTGGATGTCGGTACCGTTCTGGCAGATCTGCAACAGGTTGCGACTTTGCAGGATAATCGGGTCAACTTAATTACCACACGACGTTTTAAAGCAGGGGCCAAGATTGGGGCAATGGCTGATTTTATTCAGCAGCAGCATGAAGCTGCCAGTGTCCTGCAAAAATTTGAGCAGCAGATTGTCACTGCCAGTGAATTACAAGCCATCGCCTTGGATCAGGTTGAGATTGACCAGATCCAGTTGCAATATTTAGCGCCTAGTGCTGAACAGACGGCCACTACATTGAATCAATATTATGACCAGTTGATGTATGGTTATCAGGCCTATACACAGGTTGTCAAAAATAAGCAAGGCTTAGATAATTTCGAGCAATATGTACAACAGGTGGTGAGATCATTTGATGATTACCGTATTTTAACTGCGATTCGTTCTGGTGATCTGGGCTTATTCAAAATCAATCTACAGATTGAACAACGCTTTTTAGCAGCTCAAGGTCAACTGAAGCAGGGTGACTGGTATGTCGGGCGGCCGGTCATGATGACCTATAACGATTATCAACTGGGTTTATCCAATGGTGATATTGGCATCTGTTTTTTACGTGAGCAGTCTGGTCAGTGCCAGTTTGAAGTCTATTTTCCGAGTCTGGAAAAATGGGTCTTAGCCACCCGTTTGCCAAAGAGTATAGAAACCGCTTTTGCACTGACCATTCACAAATCTCAAGGTTCAGAATTTGCACATACCGCAGTGGTGCTGGATCAATATGCGCAAAATCTATTAAGTAAAGAGTTGATTTATACTGCAATTACCCGTGCTAAAAAAGTGGTCAGTTTATTGGTAGATTGTGACGCTTTTACACAAGCCTTATGCGTACGAACCACACGTAAAAGTGGTTTAAGTCAAAAAATACTTGAACAATCTACTAGTTTATTGGCAAAAAATAATCAGATCTTGTAGGTAAAAGCTTACACGGATTCAAGAAATTGCCGCATAGAGCTTTTAATCAGTTTTTGAGAAGATTGGTCATACAAAATAACTCAACACGGAAAGTTGAGCATAATCGTATAATTATAAAAAGAATGTCAGTAGACAGCGAACTTACAGTGAGGTAAGTAAAAAGAGGAAACTTACAGCCGCTAAGCCTTGTAGTTTTGGGAGAGACTACAAGGCTTTTTTATATTTAATTAATTTATATTTCAAAATACTAGATATTTACCTTAATTCTAAAGTTGGATATTGTTGTGGAATGGCTGGATTTAAGCGAATTAGGTTAAATAAAGTGGTATTAATGTAATATTATGCAACTTTTAGGCTAGTTATTGTACGAAATAGCTTACAGCAAGATACGCTAAATGCCTCTACTTGTCTTTGTAGAATATGGCAAAATCTACCACACAAGGAAGGTGATTTTTCAACAGGATGTTTGAAAATAATAACAAGCGTAAAACGCTATAAAAAACACAATAAATAATAATGATAAGAGAAAGAACTACAGCGCCAAAAAGCCCGACTAAACTCGGGCTTTTTTTTATCTATTTTTTATTCAGACAGACGACGGTACATTAAAACAATAGAAAAAGCGTTCTAATTGCTTAGGTCGATTTCTCTATTTAAGTGGTCTAGACGATCTCGCTTAAAACAGTACAGATCTTGAATAACTCAGGATCAATGGACAACAGCTTCGCTTTAAATAAATCACCGATTGAAAACATTTAAAAGTGCTGATCTATTTTTGCAATTTGGCGCATTTTCCCTTAAAATATACAACTTGCTGTAGTGATGCACGGCAGTCAAAGTTTTGAATTCTCATTACATTGATTTTTATCAAAATATATAAGCATCTCGGAGAAATCGAATGGCTTTAACTAACGCAGATCGCGCAGAGATCATTGCTAAATTCGCACGCGCTGAAAACGACACTGGTTCACCAGAAGTTCAAGTAGCTCTTTTGACTGCTCAAATCAATGACTTACAAGGTCACTTCAAAGAGCACAAACACGACCACCATAGCCGTCGCGGTCTAATCCGTATGGTTAACCAACGTCGTAAGCTGCTTGACTACCTAAATGGTAAAGACCACGGTCGTTATGTAGCATTGATCGGTGCTTTAGGTTTACGTCGTTAATTCGATTTAAACTTTATTTTCGGGTTATTGCATGCTTTGTGCTTTATTGCTGAAAACTAAAGTCGGTTTAGCTTTTGGCTAGGCCAGTGGAAGGGGCGAATGTTTCGCTCCTTCTTTGTGTTTAAAAATAGTATTTAATCTGGTGAGGTCGGCTTCTAAGCTTTGTCATTTGTTCGTCTATATGGTCGTGAATGCCAAACCTTAGGGGTCTCCACTAGAATAATTGTTCACAAGAACTAGGAAAAAATAAAACATGTCGATGTTTAATATTATTCGTAAAGAATTCCAATTCGGTCAACACAACGTGATTCTTGAAACAGGTCGCGTTGCACGTCAAGCAAACACTGTTGTGATCACCATGGGCGGCGTACAGGTTCTTGTTGCTGTTGTAGCGCAACCTAAAGCAAAAGCCGGTCAAGACTTCTTCCCATTGACTGTTAACTACCAAGAAAAGCAATATGCTGCAGGTCGTATCCCGGGTGGTTATGGTAAGCGTGAAGGCCGTCAGTCTGAAGCTGAAACTTTAATTTCACGTCTGATCGACCGTCCAATTCGTCCATTGTTCCCAGAAGGTTACTTCAACGAAATTCAAGTGACTGCGACAGTAATTTCATCTGACAAAACCATGGATGCTGACATTGCTGCAATGCTGGGTACTTCTGCTGCATTGTCGATTGCGGGTACGCCTTTCCGTGGTCCAATCGGCGGCGCGCGCGTTGGTTTGATCAACGGTGAATACATCCTGAACCCGAACCACGAACAGTTAAAAGAGTCTGATCTTGATCTGGTTGTTGCAGGTACTGAAGCTGCAGTATTGATGGTTGAATCTGAAGCGAAAGAACTTTCAGAAGACCAAATGCTGGGCGCTGTATTGTTCGGTCATGACGAAATGCAAATCGCGATTCAAGCGATTAAAGAATTTGCTGCAGCAGCTGGCGCAGTTGAGTCAACTTGGGTTGCTCCAAGCAAAAATGAAGCGCTTCTTGGTCAATTAAAAGATGCATTTGAAGCGAAAATCTCTGAAGCCTACACAATTGCTGTGAAACAAGATCGTTATGCAGCACTTGATGCACTTCACGCAGAAGCGGTTGCTCAGTTCGTTCCTGAAGAAGATGAAACAGGTATTGCTGACGAAGTAAACGAACTCTTTGAAGATCTTAAATACCGCACGGTTCGTGACAACATCTTGTCTGGTAAGCCACGTATTGATGGTCGTGATACCAAAACTGTTCGTGCAATCGATGTACAAGTGGGCGTGTTAGGCCGTGCACACGGTTCTGCATTGTTCACACGTGGTGAAACTCAGGCATTGGTTACAACAACTTTGGGTAATACCCGTGATGCGTTGATGGTTGATACCCTTGCAGGTACTAAAACTGACAACTTCATGCTTCACTACAACTTCCCTGCATACTCTGTAGGCGAAACGGGTCGTGAATCTGGTCCTAAGCGTCGTGAAATCGGTCACGGTCGTCTAGCACGTCGTGGTGTTCAAGCAGTTCTTCCTGCAGCTGACCGCTTCCCGTACGTGATCCGTATCGTATCTGACATCACAGAATCGAACGGTTCATCTTCAATGGCTTCTGTATGTGGTGCTTCTCTATCACTTATGGATGCAGGTGTTCCACTTAAAGCACCAGTTGCGGGTATCGCAATGGGTCTAGTGAAAGAAGGCGAGCGTTTCGCAGTTCTTTCTGACATCCTGGGTGATGAAGATCATCTGGGCGACATGGACTTTAAAGTCGCAGGTTCTGCAAACGGTATTACTGCACTGCAAATGGACATCAAGATCGAAGGGATTACTGAAGAGATCATGGAGTCTGCATTGAACCAGGCTTATGCCGGTCGTATGCACATTCTTAATGAGATGAACCAAGTAATTTCACGCGCTCGTCCTGAAATTTCGATGCATGCACCAACCTTCCAAGTGATCAACATCAACCCGGACAAAATCCGTGATGTAATCGGTAAAGGCGGCGCGACGATTCGTGCGATTACTGAAGAAACGAAAGCTGCAATCGATATCGAAGATAACGGTACAGTTCGCGTATTCGGTGAAACTAAAGCGGCAGCAGCTGCTGCAGTTGCGAAGATTCAAGCATTAACTGCTGAGATCGAACCAGGTACAATTTACGTGGGTAAAGTGATTCGTATCGTTGAATTCGGTGCGTTCGTGAATATTCTTCCGGGTACTGATGGTTTACTTCATATCTCTCAAATCTCGAACGAACGCATTGCGAACGTTGCAGATGTATTGAAAGAAGGTCAAGAAGTGAAGGTACAGGTTGCAGACGTTGACAACCGTGGCCGTATCAAATTGACCATGAAAGACATCGAACAAGTTTAATCTACTGAATATTCCCATGAGTTAGCTCATGGGAATGAAATATCAAAAGCCCTGAGCTTGATCAAAGTGCTTACTTTGGCTGTTCAGGGCTTTTTTTATGCTTCGGAAAATCTCCGCACATCTGGCCAAAATGTTTGAATCGGCCCACAGGCTGTCAACGATTGTCGCACGATGGTATTGAACGATCTGAGTCTGTATTAAGCAGTTGATCTTAGGTCAGGGGATCGGCTTCAGAACTTTTTAACAGACGATAAATTTCATCTTTCAATTTTAGCTTTTTACGCTTGATCGCTTCAATATCATTGTTGATATGATTGACCGGGTCGAGTTCAAGCTGACTAATTTTCCTGTCCAGCTCATTATGTTCCTCAAATAATTTGGCAAAGTATGGATTTTCCTCGCGAAGTTGCACAATCAAGTCGCGGTATTCGGGAAACATGTATTTCATTTTTTTATTACAATCTTTGGTTTTCATAGCGCTTTTTATACTCTAATCATCAAATTAAAAATAAATATGCCCTGATCTGCAGCGAAAGATACAGATAGACAGAGCATCAAAGGACTTACTTAAAATGCAAATGTTTGACCTCGCGGCGTAACTCCTGCACTTCATCGATGAGGTCCAGCATCATCGCGACTGCGGTAAATGACGCATCAAAATCGCGTTGCAGGCGATAGGCGCGTTGTGCACGTGAAATATCCTCACCGAGGAAAGTGCTGGCTGGCGTGATAGGAGAACGATCGGGCAGAATTCCATGTTCAATCAATTGCATGACCCATTCCGGGCTTTGTCCGCATGCTTCTGCGAAGTGGATGAGGTCAAATGAGTGATCGTCCATAATTTCTGACGGGGTATAGTCCTGTGAAAAGCTTTCTTGGTACTGAATTGTAGTCATGGCTCTACTCCTTAAACAGCCAAGTGTGCAAAATTGAGAGAATGAAAAGGTGCTGAAGTAAAACGCTTTCTATTCTTCGGATATGCAGACTCAGAGTGATGACTCAAATGATCACGAGAAAAAAATCGGTATGTTCCGGTATTCAATGCCTCAGGAACGCGCGAATAAGAGAAGGTGAAAGTGAACGCTGTTTTTATAGTTTTATGTTTTATTGACCGAGTGTGTTCAAACACTTTCCTGTGTTGAATATACGCTGCCCTATGAGGACGGCAAAGCAGACCTGATGACAGAATTGAACAAGGCTGAAGATTGATCATCATAAATGGATAAAAAATAACCGTCTTCGATCCATTATTATGACTTTAGCCGCGCCAAAACAGTTTTTATTTGTACTTTATTGTTTCAAATCATGACAAAGAAAAAGCCCCTGATACAGAGGCTTTGAAAATCTTTCTGAAATTAATGTTTTATCCAGGTTACACTGCGGCCAATTACTGAGACACCGACATAACCACGCAAGGTTAGACGTTTGCCATTGGCGCTTAGGCGTGCTTTGCCTTTGTAAATTTTGCCACTGATCGGATCAAGCACTTTGCCGTCATGGTATTCACGTGGCTTTTTCGGATCTGCTTTAAAATCCCAGATAAACGGCAGGCCTATAAACGGTTTGTCTTTGAGCTGACCTGGACATTTATGACAGATGCCCATTTTCTCTGCGCCAGGCAAGCTACGTGTTGCGACAATTATTCCTTCATAGCTACCATCCGCTTTCTTACGAACTTCTACATCCGCACGAGAATAGCCTGATTGATCATCAATGGTTTTCCATTTACCCACTAACGGATCTTCATAGGCAAAGGCCAAGCTAGAAACCGCAGCCAAACTTATCCCCATCACTAGAGTGTTCAATAATTTTTTCATAACATACCTGTTAAATTTGATACTGTATTCATTTTAGAATTATTACTCTAATTTATTTTAAAAGCATAATTAAATCAATACTATAAAATGTGATTGTATTCTCATAATTTTTTTAAAACGATGATTATTTGGTCTTTGTTAATGTGAATAGTCTTATAATTTAAATGGGATTTTGAGGTGGGGTTTATCTGAGGATCTGATTCAGTGAATAGGCAGGTTTTCTACTGGAGGTAAATATGCTCTGTTGAGCTTCGTCATGTAAATTTTAAAACATAAAAAAGCACTCCTGAGGAATGCTTTTTTAAACTCATGCTTAGCACCGTTTAGCTTAGATGTTCACCACATAGACCTAAGGCCTCTTCGGCTGTAAAGGTATATTGGCTATTACAGAACTGACAATCCATTTTGATCGGATTCTGGAATTCCAGTGTTTCACGTATTGATTCTACGCCAATCTGTTGTAAGGCCACTGCACAGCGCTCTTTAGAGCAGGTACAGCCAAATTTCAAGGCTTCAGTTTCTGGTAAGCGCACCTCTTCCTCATTATATAAACGGTAAAGAATGTCAGTGGCTTGCAGGCCGATTAGTTCTTCAGTTTTCAAGGTTTCAGTGAGCATGGTCAGACGCGGCCATAAATCTTCATCAACACGGCGCTGTTCTTCTTCACTATTCCGTGGCAATAGCTGAATCAGTAAACCACCGGCGCGCTGATGGTCGCTTGCCAGTACAATGCGCGTTGGAATCTGTGCAGACAGGTCATAATACTGCATGAGGCAGCCAGCCAGATTTTCTTTGTCCAGCGGCACAATACCTTGATAACGCTCACCAAATTCTGGTTCGATATTGATAAACAGCACTGGAGAAACCAGTGACTTTAAGATGGTGCTGCTGTCTTCACCCACCAGAAAGTGCGGATCTTCTTCATAGTCCGCCAAAGCGCGAACTTCACCCAGGTGGTTGCATTCAGCCATTGCCCATTTAAATGTGCCCGATGCCTGAATTTGCAGGCTGATACGCCCTTTAATCTTCAAGGTGCTGGCAAGCAGTGCAGTCGCAGTGAGCATTTCACCCAACAGAATCTTGACCGCAGGTGCATAGTCACGTTGCGCTAAAATGGTTTGTAAAGCTTCTTCAAGATGCACCACTTCACCACGAACAGGGCTATCTTCAATAAAAAAGCGTTGGCGTAAATCAGACATAAAATTCTCCATAACCCTGCTTTAATGGTGTCATTATTGTAAAACACAAGTTATGACAGATCATCTCTTAACGCATCAATTCCTGCGCCGTTTGTATCCTGTTGCGGCTGTGTATCTGTTTTTTGAACTTTGTTGCGTTGATCCTGCGCAAACAGATGTTCGAGTTCTGCCAAGCTACTGCGGTGATGTTCATAACTTGCGTGTTGATCCGAATCCAGATGGTATTGACTGTTGAGTAATTTTTCATCATGTGCGCGGAAGTATTCAACCTGTTGCCGACTTTCTTCCGGAGCAGTATTCAACTGGCTTAACAAAGCCTCACTCATTTCCAGTGCTGAAAAGTAGTTTTCACGCCAGATTTTCTCTACACCTAAATCCTGTAACAGATGCACATGATGACGATCACGTGCGCGTACCCATAAACAAGTTTCAGGATAATTCAGCCGGATATACCGCACGATCAGCATCGAATCTTCAATATCATCAATGGCAATAATCACTTGCTGGGCCATCGCAATTCCTGCATGTGCCAAAGTTTCTGGCTCTGTCGCATCGGCCTGATAGAAAGGAATTTGATACTGCGCAAGCAGTTCAGTGGCTGGCACATTGCTGTCCATGACACTAAATGCATGCTGTTGTTGCAGTAAAATCCGGGCAATAATTTGTCCAAAGCGGCCAAATCCAATCAGCAAAATAGGGGGGCTGGCTTGAGGACTGGAATCGGTTTCAAAGGTCGCAGCCAGATGATTGTTTTGATCCAGACTCGGTAAAACCTGACTGTGTAATAACCAGTAAAATGCCGGGCTAAGTAATAATGAGAAACTCACCATCCAGAGCAAGGGAGACAGCAGATTGGCTGCGATGATCTGGTCGGATACCGCAATCACCAGCGCCAGCAAGGCAAACTCGCCACCTTGTGCCAGGCTGGCTGCCAGCAAGCTACTGTTGCGCCAGCTATTTTGATGATAACGCGCCAATACCAAACTGATTGCAAACTTGACCAAGATCAAAGTGAAAGTGCCACCGAGAATGATCCAGAGGAAATTCAACAGATCAGATAGCTGTAATGACATGCCCAGACTGATAAAGGCTAGGCCCATCAATAAGCCCTGAAAAGGCCGAATGGTGCTTTCTACCGCGGGCTGGAAATCTGAATCTGCCAGTAAAATCCCGGCAAATAAAGCGCCAAGAAACAGATTCAGTCCAAGCGTATTCATCAAGAGCAGCAGTGCCAAAGTTACCGCAATCGCCACAATGGCATGCAGTTCGTGACTGCCACTTTTTGCAATCCAGCGATATAGTGGCTGCATCAGATAGCGATTACACAGGAACAAGCCGGTAAAAGTGGTGATCATTGCGGCAAAATAAGCCACTCCGTGTTCGGTCGAGGGAATTCCGCTAAATAAAGGAATGGCGGCAATCACAGGAATGGCCAGCAGGGCATGCAGCAGCAGGATTGAATAGGTCTGTTGACCATAGCTGGTGGCAAACTGTTCCTGATTGTGGAGTTGTTGAATCACCAAGGTCATGGCTGACAGACTGCCAGCAAGTCCAATCACAATACTGGCAAGCAGGCTTTGTTGTAGAAAAATCCAGGCCAGCAGGCTAAAAATCAAGGTACTCATTAGTACCTGCAAAGCAGCCGTCATCCACAGAGATTGACTGATCTGGGCGATGCGTTGTGGTCTGAGTTGCAGCCCGATCCAGAACAGCAGTGCCAGCAGGCTGACGTTCATGAAACTGTTCATCAGGTCTGGAGTCTGAATCAGATGCACAACACCCGGACTTAAGATCAGTCCTGTTAACAGATAGCCCAGTACGCTTGGTAGTCTGAGCCTTTTACTCAGTGGCACTATTAACAGTGCGACCACCAAAACCAGTGTTATTTGTAACAGTATCGACATTTTCCTGTCCTAAATTTTATGCTTGATCCAGACGTTGATGCGTATGTCCCGGACATGGACTCAGATGCAATTTCTCTTAGCTGAGTTCTTGCGGGTCAATGTCCAGCGTCAGCTTCATGCTTGAAGGTTTGTCCTGCAGCATATTCTGCCACCAGCTGCGCACATAGTAATGCAAACGTGGACGATCTGCTGACAAGAGCACCATATGCGACTGATAGCGCCCAGCCTTACGTTCCATCGGCGCAGGAATTGGCCCCCAGATGTCCAGCGCCAGATCAGGATATTGCCTGAGGAATGCCGCATGTTTCTGTAAGAATTCGGTGTTTTGTGCCTGATCCTTGGATTCGCAGCGAATCAGGATGGCATAACGATAGGGCGGCATCTGGGCAATTTGCCGTTCCTTTAAGGTCTGCTGGGCAAACACACGATAATTTTCATTGACCAAGGTATTCAGCAGGGCATGATCCGGTCTGAGTGTCTGCAAATAGACATCGCCTTTGTGTTCACCACGTCCGGCCCGGCCTGAGACCTGAACGATCAGTTGTGCGGTACGTTCGGTGGCACGGAAATCCACACTGAGCAGACCGGAATCAATATCCAGAATCGCCACCAGCGTCACATAAGGAAAATGATGCCCTTTGGCCAGCATCTGGGTGCCGAGCAGAATCGCGGGTTCACTTTTTTGAATCTTGTCATAGATTTTTTGCCAGCTACCCACCCGGCTGGTGGAATCGCGATCGACCCGAATCACTTCATGATCTGGAAAAAGTTCATTCAGATGTTCTTCGACCTTGCCAGTGCCCATACCCAGTGTGACCAGTTCCTGATGCTGACACTGCGGACAGTGCTCTGGCATTCGGTGAATGGTGCCACAGTGATGGCAATGCAGATGCTGATAAGGCTGGCGATGCACAGTAAAATTGGCATCGCAGTGCGGACATTGTGCCTGCCAGCCACAACTGCCACAAAGCAGGACGGGGGCATAGCCACGGCGGTTTAAAAAGATCAGTACCTGTTCTTTTTTCTCCAGACGCTTTTTGATGTCCTGAATCAGTTGCAGACTGATGCCATGCTTTTTCTGTGCCACCTTTAAATCCAGAATATGGATTTTCGGCATTAAGGCTGTGCCGGCACGTTGATTCAGCTCCAGCACCTGCATTTTGCCATGTTCAACCAGCGCATAACTGTCGATACTTGGTGTCGCTGATCCCAGCAGCACTGGACATTGCTGTAAATGGCCGCGGTACAGCGCCACATCGCGGGCATGATAGCGGAAACCTTCCTGCTGCTTAAAAGACAAATCATGTTCTTCATCCAGAATGATCAGACCCAAATTCGGTATGGGGGTATAGATGGCGGAACGTGTGCCGAGGATGATTGAAGCTTTGCCAGTCTCTGCTGCCTGCCAGGCTTGCAGACGTTTTGTATCGTTTAGGCCTGAATGCAATAGCGCGATATGACACTGAAAACGCGACTGGAAACGGCTAATCGTTTGCGGGGTCAGACCAATTTCCGGCACCAGCACCAAAACCTGCTTGCCCTGTTTCAGCACCTGTTGCATGATTTGTAGATAGACTTCGGTTTTACCACTGCCGGTCAGACCATCCAGTAAAAAAGCCTGATATTGATTGCGATACTTTAATACCTGATCAATGGCATGTTTCTGTTCAGGATTAGCGGTTAGCGGCATTTGCGCCAATTGCATCGGCTGTGGACTGAAATCTTGTGGCTCCAGCACACAGGTACAAATCTCTTTTTTCTCCAGTGCTTTTAAGGTCGCAGTTTCAATTCCGGCCAAATTCAATACATTTTCAGTGGTGCCAACCGGATGCAGTTTTAAAATCCGGTAGGCTTCCTGCTGCTTTTCCGAACGGCGTATTTTAGCTTCAGCATCAGGGTTCAGAAGTTTCCAGGTGCGGGCCAGCAGGTTATAAGGCTTACCTTGGCGTAACAGCGTTGGCAGGGCACTGTGCACCACTTCACCCATCGGAAACTGATAATACTGTGCCGACCATGTCAACAAACTTAAAACTTTAGGGTCTATGATGGCACGTTCATCCAGCAATTCAGTGACGGGCTTGAGTTTAAAACGTGGGTCGACAGGAGTATCTGCGGAGAGCTTTTCGATAATCACCCCAACCAGATTCTGTCGTCCAAAAGATACCAATACGCGTGCGCCGACCTGGGCCTGCTCAAATTGTTCTGCATTCATACTGTAATCAAAACAATCGAATACATGCACAGGTACAGCAACGCGTACGCGACAAAGTGGACTAGAATCGGTATGAGAATTTTGCATGTCTGGTGCTGGATATCCTGAAGAAATTTCGTCGTGCTTAAAGTTCGATTATGGTAGAGTGAGCAGATAATTTATATCAAAGAATATGAATGATTTCGGTGGTCTGACGCAACAGCGTTAAGCAAAATTTTGGAAAATTAGAGCATTACAATGCCTGCATATCAGTTTATTGCGCTTGATGCTTCAGGAAAGCAGCAAAAAGGCGTGCTGGAGGGGGATTCTGCACGTCAGATCCGGCAACAGTTAAGGGATAAAGCACTTATTCCGGTCTCTGTTGATCCTGTCGAAAAAAAAGATCAGCATCGTCGTCGAAAATGGTTTGAAAAAAGCATTACCGCTTATGATCTGGCCCTCATGACCCGGCAATTATCTGTCCTGGTCGCCGCCGCGATTCCATTGGAAGAAGCCATCCGCGCCGTTGGCAAGCAAAGCGAAAAAGTCCATGTGCAAAACCTGCTGATGTCGGTGCGCTCCAAGGTGCTGGAAGGGCATAGTCTGGCGCAGGGCTTGCAGCAATCCGGACGTTTTCCTGAACTGTATATTGCCACAATTGCTGCCGGTGAACGTTCCGGGCATCTGGACCTGATTCTGGATCAGTTAGCCGACTATACCGAAAACCGGTTTGCCATGCAGAAAAAAATCCAAGGTGCGATGGTCTATCCGATTATCCTGATGCTGATGTCTTTTGCCATCGTGATGGGGCTGATGACTTATGTGGTGCCAGATATCGTCAAGACTTTTGATCAAAGCAAAGATGCCTTACCGTGGATTACGGTCGCCTTGATGAAAGCCAGTGATTTTATTCGTATTGCGTGGCCATTTCTCTTGGTTGGCGGTTTCTTGGGCATCTCCCTGCTGATACGATTCTTAAGAACCACAGCCGGGCATTATGCCTTCGACCGTTTAACCCTGAAACTGCCTTTATTTGGAAAATTATCACGCGGGATTAATGCCGCACGTTTTGCCAGTACCTTATCCATTTTGACCCAGTCAGGCGTACCTCTGGTCGATGCCCTACGGATTGGCGCTGCAGTCAGTAATAACTGGGTGATTCGTGATGCGGTCAATCTGGCAGCGGAAAAAGTCACCGAAGGCGGCAACCTGGCAACCCAGCTGGAGCGCAGTGGTTATTTTCCACCGATGATGGTACAAATGATTAAAAGTGGCGAAGCCTCGGGCGAACTGGATCGCATGCTGGAGCGTGCATCACAGATGCAGGATCGGGAAGTCACCACGCTGATTTCGACTTTACTGGCCTTATTGGAACCTTTAATGCTGGTGCTAATGGCCAGTATCGTTTTGGTCATTGTGATTGCGGTGATGCTGCCAATCGTCAATATGAATAATATGATTTAAACAGAATCAAGTTAAAATTCTCGTGGTATTAAAATTAAATTGAATGTTGTGAATGATGCAAATGAATGAGAGAGATTGAATGAAAAGGAATCAATTAAATAAACAGACGGGCTTTACCTTAATCGAAGTGATGGTGGTGATTGTGATTCTCGGTGTGCTTGCTGCACTGATTGTACCGAACGTGATGGGACGCGGTGAAAAGGCCAAAGTGGATACCACTGTGATCAAGTTACAGAGTATTGCTGGTTCACTGGACCAATATAAGCTGGACAATGGCAAATATCCAAGCATGCAGGAAGGTGGTCTGGATGCACTGGTGAATCAGCCAGCGACTGCGAAAAACTGGTTGCCGGGCGGCTATGTCAAGGGCGGCTATCCTAAAGACAGTTGGGATAATGATCTGCAATATGTGGTTCCAGGTAGCGAGGGTCGTAGCTTCGATTTGTACTCATTTGGTGCAGATGGTCAATCGGGTGGTGAAGGCACCGATGCTGATATTTATTATCAGCCTTGATTGAGAATCAATATAAACTCTCAATAGATGGAATATATCACTTCACTTAATAGATGTTTTCAATACTAAGTGAAGTGATAATAACGCTTAATTATAAATTATAATCTAAGTTTTTGATATTTATTGTAATTAATTAATAATTTGTATATGCGAGTTATAATAAGAATTATTCCCATATTTATCTATTACAATTATCGTAAAATATGAATAAATATAGACTTTCTATTTACTCAAAAAGGCTCATAATGATCTGAACGGCACTTGACGAGCCAACGGAGAAGAATATGAAAGCATTAATCTTAGGGGATGAAATAAACCAATTTCATTGGTCGATGCTGAAATCTGTTCTTTTGGTTTTAAGCATGTTACCGATTAGTCAGGGCATTCTGCATTTATGGCAGACTACCGAGGGTAGCAGCCAGATTATGGTAGGTTTTTTTGCCATCAGTTTGATGAGTTCATTATTTGCATTGTGCTTCTGGTCGGCATTGAAAGCCTCGGTATTGCAATTAAAACAACGGCAGATGTCTGTATTCGAAAATATGATGGTGCAAACTTACCGCTATCTTCCAATGTTATCCCTCGCCAGTATGATTTCTTATCTAGCAGTTCAGTTCTAAAATTTGAAATATAAAAAACCGAGGCATTGACCTCGGTTTTTTATTGCCTTGAGTGTCCGTCCCTTTCGTAAAGGGAGCTTAGGAGAGATTGATAAGATGTTATATCTAGTAATCCCCCTCAATCCTCTTTTGTAAAAGAGGAACTTGAAGAAACTATCTTCTCGACTTAAAACTGACATCCACTTTACGGGGACGGAAGCGCCATCCCACCAGCAAAAGTAAAACTGAAAAGATCATCACCGGCCAATCACTGAGTTTCATATACAACGTTTCACCTTGCATGGCTGGAAGTTCACCCCGCAGTACCGCTTCCTGATCCATCGGGGCTTTTTTCACAATATGGCCATTGTGGTCAATAAAGGCGGTCACGCCGGTATTGGTGGCACGGATAAACCAGCGGCCATTTTCCTTGGCGCGCATTTGCACCATTTGTAGATGCTGCAAAGGTCCTGCCGTGCCGGTAAACCAGGCATCGTTCGAGACCGTAACTAAAAAGTCACTTTGACTGGCATTGCGGCGTGTCAAGTTTGGATAAGCAACCTCATAACAAATTGCGGAACCTAAAGGATGGTTTTTCACATTCAAGGGCTTTTGATTGTCCGCCCCACGGGTAAAACCGCTCATAGAGGGATCATTCTGTAGACCTGGCAATACCCAGCTTAACCAGCCTGACAGCGGAATATATTCACCAAAGGGCACCAGGCGCTGCTTTTTATACAAACCCTCCGACTCATCACCCGTGGCCATAATGCTGTTGTAATATTTCGGATAACCCGCAGCTTGTGATTCTGGTAAGTCCCAATACGGAATGCCGGTGACCCAAGCCGTACCGGATTTTTCAGCCTGTACTTTCATCGCTTCGAGAAAAGCTTCAATATCGGTCTGGAACATCGGAATCGAGGACTCTGGCCAGACAATCAGGTCACGGCCCCATTCGGTCTTGCTCAGATTGGCATAAATCAATAAAGTTTTTACCTGATATTCAGTCAGCCATTTCAGATCTTGCGGAATATTGCCCTGAATCAGAGAAACCGTAACCGGCTTTTCATTCTTTGGTTGCACAAAACTCAATTGAGCCGCGCCCCAGGCACCGAATAGTAAAATTGCAGCAGGAACCGCCCAGAACAGACGTCGGTTCAGAATTTCGACCAGTGCACAGGCCAGAATAATCACGACAAAAGATACTCCAAACACCCCAAACAGAGGTGCATAGGCATCTAGGTAGCGTTCGGTAAAGGCATAGCCGGCAAACAACCACGGGAAACCGGTAAAGACCCAGGTTTTAGACCATTCAAACAGAACCCAAAGCGGGGCAAAGGTCAAAGGGGTTTCCGGGAAAAAGCGGCGATAGACAAAGGTTTGAACGGCGCTAAACAGGCCCATCACCAGTGCCATGATCAAGATCATTACAACACTGAGAAATGCACTGGTATCGCCATAGACATGAATGGAGGTATACAGCCAGAATGCGCCCACAAACCATAGGCCAATTCCATAGGCCCAGCCAATTCCAAAGGCCTGTTTGGCACTACGTCCACGCAGGCAGGCATAGAGCAGTGCCGGAGACAGGATGGCCAGCCACCAGTAATGATAGGGAGCCAATGCCAAACTGAAGATAGCACCTGCAAATAAGGCAATTAAAACAGGATAGATCAGCGGCAACGGTTTTTGCTGTTGATCAGAACTCAACAGCTTGTCGAAATACGCTCTCATTGGCGCACGGCTCGAATTAGGTGAATAGAGCGTGAATCTGCTTCAAGAATGGTAAATTGCCAGTTTTCCAGTTCAATGGTCTGACCTTCAAGATCGTTCACCAGACCAATTTCCTGTAATAACAAGCCGCCCATGGTTTCCACTTCATCGTCAGAAAAATTCGCATCCAGCATATTATTGAAATGCTCAATCGGGGTCAGAGCTTGTACTATCCAGGTATTGGCGGTGTTTGGATCGTTATCCGGAACAATGAACTGTGCCTCTTCATCGGCATTGTCATGTTCATCTTCAATTTCACCAACAATTTCTTCCAGAATATCTTCCAGCGTGACCAGACCCGAGGTGGTGCCGTATTCATCAATCACCACGGCAATATGGGTCTGGGTATTTTTCAGCATCCGCAGCACCTGATCGGAACGGGCGCTCTCTGGCACAAATAAGGGTTGACGCATCAGTGCGCGAATATCGACTTTGGAGGTTGGTTCGGTCAGAAAAGGCAATAAATCCTTGGCCAATAGAATGCCGACCACATTATCGGTTTGATCGGAGGAAAAGACCGGAAAACGCGAATGCGCAGATTCGACCAACACATGCAGGATATCCAGCAGTTGGTCATCTTCCTGTAAGCTGATCATCGACGTGCGAGGCGTCATGACTTCGCGAATTTTGGTTGCCGGAAGGTCAAGTACACCTTCAAGCATGGCAACAGTATCGGGTTCTAAAAATCGACGTGAATCTTGTACTAATTTTAGCAGTTCGTCGCGAGTTTCGGGTGCAGTTCCCAGCCATTTACGTAAGCCGCGCATACCCCACGACGGGCCTGATTCCTCGTGCATGATTTTTCCTGAAGACTCTTAATATCTAAAAAAACGTGGTTTTATCATACCGCAGAAAATACGCTTGTCTATTGTAAATATGATGTGCAGGCATGATCGTATCAGTCAGGGCTGCGTTTAGTCGTGTGTACTTTGGCAAAGCCGCAATGCCCGAGCGGGATTATGCTAAAATATTTTCAGTCTTCCACTCTTGAGTCTATCGATGTCCCCAACTGAAATTATCCCAAGCCTGCAATTAAATACCCGAGGTTTACGCTGTCCTGAGCCAGTCATGATGTTGCATCAGGCCATTCGTAAATCTAAAGCCGGTGATGTAGTTGAGGTGTTTGCTACCGATAATTCAACCTCTTGGGATATTCCAAAATTTTGCATGCACTTGGGACATGAATTGCTGTTGCAGGAAGAGTGTCTGGATGAAAATGGTAATAAAGAATTTCATTATCTGGTGAAAAAGGGCAGCTAAATTGGCCGAAATTTTTTTGAAATTTATGATCTGATAAGAGTTCTTATTCGATCTTAAAAATAATATTATCGTCATTCTCCAGAAAATAAACCCGCTCGAAAGCGGGTTTATTTTGTTCTCATGAGAGCTTAAATATTCGGATATGAGAACTTGCGGAATATATTCCTCATTCGCAAGATTACCCTAACATTACATGTTAGGGTAATCTTGCGCAAGGACTAGCCGAATTACATATTCGGATACTAATTACATGTTAGGGTAATTAGGACCACCGCCACCTTCTGGTGTTACCCAGGTGATGTTCTGAGACGGATCTTTAATGTCACAGGTCTTGCAGTGCACACAGTTGGCTGCATTGATCTGGAAACGTTTTGAACCATCATTATTTTCCATGATTTCATAGACACCCGCCGGGCAGTAACGCTGCGCCGGTTCATCCCATTTAGGCAGGTTTACTTCAACCGGAATAGAGGCATCGGTCAGCTTTAAATGCGCAGGCTGGTTTTCTTCATGCACGGTATTCGATACAAATACAGAAGATAAACGGTCAAAAGTCAGCTTGCCATCCGGTTTTGGATAGTTTGGCTTGAAGCTTTCAGCGGCTTGGGTTTTCAGTGCGGCATGGTCTTGCACCAGATCATGCAGGGTAAATGGTACTTTGAACACGTTCTGGTCGATAAAGTTAAATGCACCACCCATCCATTGACCGAACTTGTGCATCGCCGGGCCAAAGTTACGTGAATTGTATAACTCTTCTTTGAGCCAGCTGTTGTTGAACTTGTCGGTATACGCGGTGAGTTCCTTAACAAAGAAATCGTCACCCTCAACCACACGTGCAATCGCCAGATCACCGCCTTTTTCCACACCAGCCGCAATCGCTTCAAATACCGCTTCACCGCAGAGCATGCCGGATTTCATTGCGGTATGTGAGCCTTTGATTTTGGCAAAGTTCAGGAAGCCGGCATCATCACCAATGAGTGAGCCACCCGGGAAAGTGAACTTCGGTAACGAGTTAAAGCCACCTTTGGTCACGGCACGGGCGCCATAAGAAATACGCTTGCCGCCTTCTAAATACTGCTTGATTAAAGGATGGGTTTTCCAGCGCTGCATTTCCATGAATGGATACATATGCGGGTTGGTGTAGGACAGATCCACGATCATGCCCAAAGTCACTTGATTGTTTTCAGCATGATACAGCCACCAGCCGCCTGAAGAACCGGTTTCATTCAATGGCCAGCCGGCGCCGTGCATCACCAGACCCGGTTTGTGCTTGGCAGGATCAATCTCCCAGAGTTCTTTAATGCCGATCCCGTAATGCTGTGGATCTGCATCTTTGGCCAGATTGAATTGTTCAATCAGACGTTTACCGAGGTGACCACGACAGCCTTCAGCAAAAATCGTATATTTGGCATGCAGTTCATAACCCGGAGTAAAGTTATGCGTCGGTTCGCCATCTTTACCAATGCCCATGTCACCGGTCTGGATGCCTTTTACCGTACCATCTGCATGATACAGAATGTCTGAGGCGGCAAAGCCCGGGAAGATTGAAACTTCCAGTTCTTCTGCTTTTTGGCCTAACCAGCGCACCACATTGCCGAGCGAGATGACGTAGTTGCCATCATTGTGCATGGTTTTTGGCACCATCCAGTGTGGTGCTTCTTGTGATTTTTCATCTGAAAGCAGGAAGAAGGTTTTATCTTCAGTCACCGGCACATTGAGCGGCGCACCTTGTTCTTTCCAGTCCGGGAACAATTCATTGATGGCACGCGGTTCTAGCACAGCACCAGACAGAATATGTGCGCCAACTTCGGAGCCTTTTTCTACGACACAAACGGACAAATCATTTAAGTTGTTTTCAATTGCAAGTTGACGGATTTTGATCGCAGCAGATAGACCCGCAGGGCCTGCGCCGACGATGACGACGTCAAACTCCATCGATTCACGTTCGATGTGTTCCATGTAGGACTCCTCATATTACTATTCGGTGGCAACCATAATCGGATGATTGGGTGCTGCCATAAGTGTTCTTGGTTCCTAGACACAAAAATACTGGTGTCTTTGATAATCTGGGCTAGTATAGTTTTAAACCGAGTTTTAGCCAATTGGCTGAAACATATTATTTTTCCGTCATTAAGGTCTTCTTTTATGGATAAGCCAGTACCCAGCAAACATCTGACGAAAAAAGTAACTTCTCCTGATGATAAAAATTTAATGGATATCGCGCAATACTTAAAAGATGCACAGGGCGGTCACAAAAGGTCAATTCCCCCTTTGGAGCAATGGCAGCCAAAGCATTGTGGCACAATGGATCTGAAGGTTTTGGCCAATGGAGAATGGTGGCACGAAGGTCAATTGATCAAACGCCAAGCCATGATTGACCTGTTTGCAACCGTCCTTTGGAAAGAGCAGGGAAAATTCTACCTAAAAACACCGGTAGAAATGATTGAAATTGAAGTGGAAGATGAACCTTTATTGGTCAATCAGGTCGATCAGGTCGAGATTAATGGACTGAGTTATTTACAACTGGGCACCACAACCCAAGACCTGATTATTGTGGATGCTGAACATCCGATCTTTATGCGTGAATATAAAGATGAGTTGCGACCTTATGTGCATGTACGTTTTGGAATCAATGCCCTGATCCAGCGTGCCGCATTTTTGCATCTGGTCGAGATGGGAGAGCTTGATGAAAATCCGGCAGGTGAAGCCGTTTTAAGTTTGAAAAGTGGCGATTTAGACTTGCATTTGAGCACCTGAGGTTTAAGCTTGGTCGCTAGAGTTTTTGACACCGCAATTCAGACCGTTATGAGCGCCATTCAACCCATTTCTCCGCTATTAGACCCGATGCCCAACGCAACAGCAGATGCGCCGATTGGTATTTTTGACTCGGGCGTAGGCGGCTTGTCAGTGGCTCTGGAAATTGCCCGCCATCTGCCGAATGAACGCTTTGTCTATTATGCCGATACTGCACATGTGCCTTATGGCCCGAGAGATGATCAGGAAATCCGTAGCCTGACTGCTCAGGCGATTGAATGGCTGTATCGTCAGGGCTGTAAAGTGGCAGTCGTGGCTTGTAATACGGCCTCTGCCTTTAGTCTGGATTATTTGCGTGACTATTATGGCGAGAACTTTCCAATTATCGGTTTGGTGCCAGCACTTAAACCTGCAGTCTTGAATACCCAGTCGAAAACAGTTGCGGTCTTGGCAACACCGGCCACTTTTCGCGGGCAACTGATTAAAGATGTGATCTCCCGTTTTGCCGAACCGGCTCAGGTTAAAGTCCTGCCTGTGACCAGTCTGGAACTGGTACCTTTTGTTGAGGCTGGAGAGCAGATGAGTGAAGCCTGTCTGCAAACATTAATAGAGATTTTACAACCAGTTGTGGATCAAGGCGCTGATTATTTAGTACTGGGATGTACGCATTACCCCTTCCTAAAAGCGTCAATTCAGTATATTTTTGGTCAAAAGCTGACATTAATTGACTCAGGATTCGCAGTTGCGAGACAAACGGCCCGAATTTTAATTAAAAATGAGTTATTATTTGAGCATGAGCGTAAAGAAAGCGTGAAAATTGAATTGGTGGTGAGTGGGCAGAATGCTGAACAGCTCCGGCCGGTTTTGCAGCACCTGATTCCTGCCGGTTTAAAATGGCAGATCAGTAATATGAGTGCAGTTTAAAACTCATTTTTATAATTTTAAAAGAACGATATTTTTTCATTTTGGGGTGGTCATATTGTGTCAAAATGCATGAATTCATGCATTTTTTATGCAAATGTACAGGAGAAGAGGATAGCCCATGCTGGATAAACGATACCAAGTGTTCATCTCAACCTCTGGGGCAGAAATGCAGCCGGAACGTATCATTTTGTCTCAAACATTAGTGGGTATGGGGTTCTTCTCTTGGGGACTGGAACAGCGTACGCCGCTGAATACTGCTTTTTCACGCCGCCAGATTGATGATTGTGACTATGTAGTGATTTTGCTAGGCAGTCAGTATGGGGAACAGTCTGTCTCGGGTGTCGGTTATATGCACCTCGAATACATCTATGCAGTGACCAAGCAAAAACCGATTATTGTGTTTATGCATGACGATCCGGCATCACGTGAAAGCTCATTACATGATACCAAGCCGGAATTACGGGAAAAGTTTAAGGAATTCCGTCAATTATTGCAGCAGGAAGTAGACCAGGTCTTTACTTATCGCAGCTTGCGCGATCTGGAAATGGCAGTACGTTTTAATATGCCGCAAATGCTGGAGCGTTATCCGGTGACCGGATGGGTGCGTCCGCAAAATACCCAGGCGCTGCATGACGAGATTGATCAGCTTAAGGCTAAAGTGAGCCAACTGGAGCGTGATGGTGGAACGGCGGAAATAGATCCGTTCCTGAGCCTGCCTAAAGTATCCATGCATGAAGTTTTTTCTTTTGAATACCGGATGCAGGCTTATCAGGATGGAAACTTTAAGGAAATTAAAGTTCAGAAGAAGCTGACTTGGGCGCAATTATTGGCCCTGCTGGGCTCTACCTTTGTGAACCCGACACCGGAAGAGTTTTTCTCCAAGCGGATGAATGAATATTTAAATGAAAACGGTCTGGAAGATGCACGGGCAGAAATGCCACGTGCACATGCCGTGGCTCGTGCCCAGATGAATATTCGTGCCTTGCATAGCTTGAAAATTCAGATGCGCCAGAATGACTGGATTGTGCCATCAGGTCGGGATGACCGCCAGCGCATGCTCTGGCAGATTACGCCGAAAGCTCAAAAATTACTGGACAGCAGTTTGCTGGATTTAGATCGTACTTTTCAATCTAAGTCAGTGTATTAATCCATATAGAGAATCAATCAAAAACTGTTAAAGTACAGGGGTTGATACCATGACGGATAAACTGAATGTCTTCTCCTGCTAAAGCTAAAGTGACGATTATATTGGCCAACTTGGGTACGCCAGATGCGCCCACGATTCCAGCAGTACGCCGTTTCCTGAAGCAGTTTTTGTCTGATCAGCGGGTGATTGAAATTCCGAAACCCATTTGGCAAATAATCCTGCGTTTATTCATTTTGCCATTTCGGCCTAAGCGGGTTTCACAGGCCTATGCACAGGTCTGGGGAGAGGATTCACCGATGCGTGAAATCCTGTTGCAGCAGGTCAATACAGTCAAAACCCATTTGACCCAGCTCTATCCGCAGTTTGAGTTGAATGTGGTGCCAGCAATGACTTATGGCAATCCGAATATTCAGCAGGTTTTGGCCAGAGTGTCTGAACAGCCGCAGGACCATGTGATCTTATTTCCACTATTTCCCCAATATTCTGCTACTTCGACTGCACCTCTCTATGATGCCCTAGCAAAATGGGTAGTGAAGCAACGCAATTTGCCTGGTTTGAGCATCATTCGTGATTATTATCAACATCCTTTATTTATTCAGGCTCTGGCGCAAAGCGTGCGTGACTATCAGGCAGTGCATGGTCAGCCGGAAAAACTGTTAATGTCTTTTCATGGTATTCCGCAGCCTTATGCCGACAAAGGCGATCCTTATGCCGATCGTTGTCGTATTACCGGACAATTGGTTGCACAGGCGTTAGGGCTGAGTGCAGAGCAATATGCGATTAGCTTTCAGTCACGTTTTGGCAAACAGGAATGGATTAAGCCCTATACCGATGTTGTGCTGGAAGACTGGGCCAAACAGGGGGTGAAATCCGTGCAGGTGATGAGTCCGGCATTCTCGGCTGACTGTCTGGAAACGCTTGAGGAACTGGCCATAGAAAATGCCGAAACTTTTAAATCTCTGGGGGGAGGCAGTTATCGTTATATTCCTGCTTTAAATAGCCGTGAAGATCATTTGCGATTGCTGAACAGTTTGCTACAGGCTAATCTGGAGGCATTGACACAAACGCTTGCTCATTAATTTTTCCGAGGTTTTTTGCCCTATGTTACAAGTCAAAATTGTTCCGGTTACTGCCTTTCAGCAAAACTGTTCGATCATTTGGGATACGGACACGAAAGAAGCCATTTTGATTGATGCAGGGGGCGAAGCTGAAAAACTCAAAGCTGAGGTCGAAGCTCTGGGCTTAACCGTGAAAGCTTTATGGCTGACCCATGGACATCTGGATCATGCAGGTGCAGTAGGCGCCTTGAAAAAGGCCTGGAATGTACCAGTAATTGGGCCACATAAGGAAGATGCTTTCTGGCTGGACATGATTCAGGAGGTTTCAGCGCGTTATGGTTTTCCTATTCCAGAAAAAGTTGAAGTGACACAATGGCTAGAAGGGGGGGAAATACTGAAGCTCGGTAATGAAGAATTTGAAGTGCGTTTCGCGCCAGGGCATACCCCGGGCCATGTGATGTTTTATAATAGCAATCATGCCCTGTTATGGACGGGCGATGTGCTGTTTAAAGGCTCGATTGGCCGTACGGATTTCCCGCGTGGCGATCATCAGCAGCTCTTGGATTCAATTCAGCGTGAATGTTTTAGCCTGCCGGATGAAACCCAGTTTATTTCAGGACATGGACCGATCAGCACCATTGGTTTTGAAAAGCAGCATAATCCCTTTATTGCAGGCAAAGCGGGTTAAATATCGACGTGAATCAAAGACCAAGTATCCTTGGTCTTTTATTTTGAAAATGGATCACTGCTAAATTGACGAGTTTGCATGTGAATTAGCCATGCCATAAAAGCAAAAAGCACACCCAGTACAATAAACAAGCTATCTTGTTGGAAAATACCGACTCCCAGAGAGAGAAGTGCCAGTAGACCCACCCCAACTAATATGACTTTTAAAATAATATAGCTCATATTATTGCTCTAAAAATAATATGAAGATTTAAAGTAGAACAATAATGCTAAGGCACGATGAATGGTGTTAATTCGTGTTGGCTTTTCAGGGTGATTTTATAAACTTTATGTGATTTTTGGCTAATTTTCTACATAGTCTTCAGTTCAGAAATATTTTTTTACTGCACAGAACTTCTAATCCTCAGAAGTGTCCGCCTGCGGTGCATCTTGAGTGGGCAAGCTATATTCTTCATTGGCCCATGCACCCAGGTCAATCATCTTGCAGCGTTCTGAACAGAAAGGACGGAAATCATTCTCTTCCCAAGTCGTCAGTTTGCCACAGCGCGGACAGTTTAAAGTAGTGGGCATGAGATCAACTCCAAAGAAAAATAAAGCTTCGATTAGGCAAATATAGCCGCACTTGGTAGACTTATGCGGTTTTTATTAGTTTGATCTGATTATGCCGATTCGTCAATTTCAAGCACAGCGTATGCATGCACCCCGTGATTTTCAAAGCATCAGTCCTGAAGCGGTCTGCATCGAAGTCGGGGCGGGTAAAGGCAAACATGCTTTGTTATTTACCAAGACCCACCCCGATACTCAACTGATTGCGATTGAACGTACCCGCGAAAAATTCCTGGCCATGCAAAAACAGCACGGGATTGAAGGTCAGGCCAATTTACAGACCGTTCATGCCGATGCTTTGCCGTGGATCGTGCATGCATTGTATCCAGAGCAGGTAGAACAATTCTTTATTTTGTATCCAAATCCTGAACCGCATAATCCGGCGCAGCGCTGGGTCAATATGCCATTTTTTGAGTTTTTACTTTCCCGTTTAAAGACGGGTGGAACCATTACACTGGCCAGTAATATTCCTGCCTATATCGAAGAAGCAGAACAGCAGGCAGAACAACTGTGGAAATTACCTTTTATTAAAGAAGTTATTGCCCAGGATTCAGCACGCACCCATTTTGAAATTAAATATCTGGAACGTGGAGAATTGTGTCAGCAACTTATTATTACTAAACCTGAAGCTTATGTGACACGGTTTGATGATTTCCAGCCTTTGCAAGGGCAGAATGCTAGCGTCGCGGAATAATCAGATGAGCAAACGTATTGCCATTGTTGGCGCTGGTCCTGCCGGGTTAATGGCCGCAGAAGTCCTTAGTCAGTTTGATTATGAGCTGCACGTCTATGAGCAAAAACCGTCTGCTGCACGTAAATTTTTGATGGCAGGCAAAACCGGCCTGAATATCTCTCATGCAGAACCGGTTGAGCAATTTGTGCAGCGTTATGATCAGGTGGACTGGTTGTCGCCATGGGTCAAACAGTGGGATGCTGTCTGGATTCAAAACTGGATGCAGGAACTAGGCATTGAGCCTTATATTGGTTCATCCGGCCGGGTATTTCCTACAGAGATGAAAGCTGCTCCCTTGCTGCGTGCCTGGCTCAAGCGCTTGGCCAGTCATGGCATCCAGTTTCATTACCGGCATAAAGTCAGCCGACTGCATCAGCAACAGCTTGAGCTGCACGATCTAAAAAATAATGAACTTCGCACTGAGAAATTTGATGCAATTATTTTGGCCTGTGGCGCAATATCCTGGTCAGAACTGGGCAGTGACGGCGCATGGCAAGCCTGGTTAAAACCCGATGAAATTGAAGTTTTTCAGGCCAGTAATGCCGGGGTGGAATATCCGTGGTCCACATTTATGCAACCTATCTTTGGTCAGCCTTTAAAGCGTGTAGAAGCCTGGGTCGGGCAAGGTGAAAAAACCACGGGTGACATTGTGATCAGTCATTATGGGCTTGAAAGTGGTTTGATTTATAAGCAGGGAAGAGGTTTACGCGAACAGCTAAAACAAGGTCAGCAAGTGCAACTGAGTCTGGATTTATTTCCTGACAAAAGTGTGGGGCAATTGGCGAAAAAATTACAGCCGACTAAGAAGCAGTCTTTAAGCAATGTTTGGCGTAAAGCCGGATTGGATGGTGCCAAAGCGGCTTTAGTGCGTGAACTGGTGGCCAAGACTTGGTGGCAAGATGCTGCTGAATTAGCCAAGCAGATAAAACATTTGACCATTCCACTTACAGGCTTTCGTCCGATTGAAGAAGCGATTAGCTGTGCAGGTGGCGTCAAGCGTGAAGTGCTGTCGGAACAGCTGCAACTTAAATCCAATCCGTATGTATTTCTTTGTGGGGAAATGCTGGACTGGGATGCACCGACTGGAGGTTATCTGCTGACAGCCTGTTTTGCTACAGGCCGGGCGGCAGGTCAAGGGGTGCATCAGTTCCTAAAGGCCAGCTAAGTCATTTTATGCTGAGGGAGAAAAAGCCCTTATTCTGAAATGCAGACCAAGCCTGGACAGTATCATGCTTATTCAAGGTGCCTGTATGCACCCATTGAGCTTAGATATTCGCTGTGTATTTTAGTCAAGCTGGGTGCAAGCAATGAGCTCCATGGAATTAACTGGCTGGGCGGGCAGGTGCTGTGTTGGCATTCAGATCCGGATATTGCGAACGCCAGCGTTCTAGTTGCTCTTGCGCATGCAGATATTTCCCTAAACCTTTGACACTTTCACTGGCCTCATTCACTGTTTTGGTTTGAGTCTCAGGACTATTTACCAATTTGTCCTGATGTTGCCAATATTGATACATCATGCCCTGAATATAACGGCCCTGTTCGGTTTTCAGTTCTAAATCCTTCAGCATATTCAGGGCTGACTGTACATGATCGCGCTGGCGTTGCTGAATAAACTCCGGACTCAAGCTATCTTCATCACGCATGCTGTTTAATTCTTTTTCCAGCTCCGCACTCATTTCCTGAAAACGTTGCTCATAATCGGTCAGTACTGCAATATCATGTGGATCCTCAGTGGTTTTGGGAAAGTCTTTCAGCGGCTCGGTTTTCAGTTCCTGCATCACCTGATCTGAAGCCGTGCTGTCTGCAGCCGGTTCGGTACTTTCCGATGTTTTCTGGTCACATGCCATGAGCAGCATGACTGCTGCAAACAGGGCAGTGCGTGTCATTCCTGATATTTTATGCATGATTGACTCCTGTTTTTAATTAGTTTTTTTAAATACGTATATATGGGTAATATAAGGAAAATCAATCATTTCCTCTATACCTTTGGCTGTATAGTCCCAGATAATCTGTTCAAACTGTTGTTTGAGCTGTGCTTGCCGGGATGCCGGCATGGCTGCAATAAAGCTGGTCGAGAGTAGCCGTTTTGATACCACCTGCTCCACACTGCCATGGTGTTGCCGGGTCATGCTGGTTTCTGCATACGGCTGAAACAGGGTTTGTTGTTCAAACACCTTGCGCCACGCTCCACTATGATAACGCGGGGTATCACCTTCTAATGGGGCGATACAATCTGCCAGTGCCTGAACCCAGTCTACCCGGGTATCCCGCTGATTCCAGACCAGAACCAGATAAGCATCGGGTTTTAGGACTCGGTTGAGTTCCTGTAAGGTCTCTGCATTCGCAAACCAGTGAAATGACTGTGCACAAAATACCGCATTCAGGCTATGATCAGGCAAGGGGAGTTGATGGCTCAGGCCTTCAACAGCCTCAATGTCCGGATGGGCCAGTTTTAATTGTGCCAGCATTTCCGCAACCGGATCGACAGCGATGATGTTTTTACTGAGCGGGCGTAAATAAGGAATAAACTTGCCGGTCCCACTGCCCAAATCCAAAAGACGCGCATCGACAGGCAAAGTCAAAGTATCGGCCAGCCACTGACTGATCTCTGCCGGATAATCGGGACGCACTTGCTGATACAGCTCGGCAGATGCACTAAAACCCCGTTTTGCTGCCGGATGTAATGATTGTGTCATATTTTGCGCTTTTTAATCTTTTTGATCGATATAAAATAGCATATTCACTTTTTTGACAGCATTCATTGATTGAATTGTTGTGGAAGGGTTCGATTTACCAGCACGGGAAAGTTATGGACAAGCAGATTGTTTTTGAAGATGAGCATATACGCGCGATTTTTATGCCGGGGTCATCTTCAGAATTGATTTTTTCATTTGGCGATTTGATTACCCGTGCCAAGGGCCTCAACATCAATGCAGAAAAGTCGCTACAGAAATTTGAATTCAATGTTCTGGGTATTATGCCCAAGCACAAATCCTGGTTCCCGCAAGGTTCCATGTGGAACATGTTAGAGGCAGTGGCTGAACTGATTGCGCCGTTTCAGCAGCGGGTTGCCTATGGCGGCTCGATGGGTGGCTATGCCGCGATCAAGTATTCCCGCGCCTTAGGCGTGCAGCGCGTGGTGGCGATGGTGCCGCAATATTCGATCAATCCGGATGATGTACACGATGCCCGCTACAATATGTTCTATCAACCAGAGCTGAATGCAGGAATGCGGGTTGAAGCCGAAGATATCGATAGCACGTGCGAATATATTATTGTTTATGATCCGTATTGTGCCGAAGACCGTGCGCATTATCTGAAATTACAGGCCCTGATTCCGCAGCATCATGTGCTGCATTTGCCATTTACCGGACATGATGCCATTGCCGTTCTGGCCAGTTCCGAATTGCTGTATGACTTTTTGGTACATGATTACGAACCGAGTTATTTTTACCAGAAAATGCGTCGGGTCAAGAAAAACAGCAAGTTCTATTATCGCAAAGTCATTGAAAATGTTTTGCCACGCCATCGTATGGCCTTGGGGCGTATCCTGAAAAATAATGATCTGCAACTGGATAATCAGTTTTTTGATGCCAGCCAGAAACAGGTGATCTTAAGAGAATTATTGCGAAATAAACAGGTCGATCAGCATGACCTGCTCAAGCTCGGCATTCATGTCAATTTGCCGCAGGAAAATCGTCAGTTGCTTCTGGATCAATATGGACATGGTCTGGTATTTAATGTCATCAGTCATAAAATCGAAAGTTATGCAGAAGGCGCGATTGCCCTGAACCATAAATTCCTGATTCCGATTTATGCCAAAGGCAATGGCCTATTGAGCATCAGCTTGAATGATGAGCGTTATCTGGTGGTGATGAATGACCGGCATGTCATGAAACTGATCAAGGAGCAGGATGAACTCAGTCTGGGCATGCACCCGATTCTCATGAAACGTTATAGCGATTATTATATGTTCAGCTATAAGCACTTGAATTTAAGTACCAATGAGTATGGCGCTGCGGCCTTTATCGATGAAAGTGACAAAAATACGCAGTTTGTGACGCACAATGAGATAAACTAGCTTTATTTTTTAATAAAAAACAATTACTTGACATGTGATTGGCTAGGCATAATATAGAGATAGGCGGTACAAATAATATCCACCCGTACTGCTCCCGATAGTTGAAACGAACCAGGGGGTCTCTATATGATGCAATCTGCCCAGATGATACAAGTCTGTTTCATGGTCGGTTTAGCGCTGCCCAATCTGGCACATGCAGAAAGTGTACATCCAGCCGTGATTATGATGAGTGCATCGATTATTTTCATGATCATTCTGGCGGTGTATGTGATCTATAAAATCCGGCGTTCATTGCGCAATCATCTCGATAAACCGCTAGATTAAGATTGGCAGAGCGGAAACTGCTTGAAAAGCCTCAATGACTTGTTTTAAATGATAAAGATCAATGGTTCAACAGGATTGAGGGAACAGCCATGAAAGCCGTTTATTTAGACTATGCTTCTCTAGACCAACAGGATTTGGACTTTCAGGCACTGCATGCAGCCTTTGATCCGCTTGTGTTGTATCCAACGACTTCGGCTGCCGAGATTGCTTCCCGTGTGGCCGAGGTTGAAGTCATTATTAGCAATAAAGTGCTGATTGATGCTGCGACCATTCAGCACTGTCCTGAACTGAAACTGATCCTGATTTCTGCGACCGGCAGCAATAATGTCGATCTGGCAGCAGCCAAAACACACGGCATTGTGGTCTGTAACTGTCAGGCCTATGGAACGTCTGCGGTTGCACAACATACCTTAATGTTAATGCTCAATCTGGCCACTTCATTTCTGTCTTATCAACGTGCGTTACAACAAGGCCAGTGGCAAAAAGCCAGCCAGTTTTGTTTGCTGGATGCGCCAATTGTCGAGCTGTCCGGAAAAACACTGGGCATTGTCGGTTATGGTGAACTGGGCCATGCGGTGGCGAAACTGGCTGAAGCTTTTGGCATGAAAGTTCTCATTGCTGCGCTGCCAAACCGTCCAGCAGATGCATCCCGTGTAGCATTTGCCGAGTTGCTTGCTCAAGTTGATTTTCTCAGTTTGCATTGTCCACTCACTGAAGACACCCGACATTTGATCAGTCATGCTGAACTCGAAGCCATGAAGCCAAGCGCATTTTTAATTAACTGTGCGCGTGGCGGAATTGTCGATGAAGCAGCCTTGGCGCAGGCGCTGCGTGAAGGTCAGATTGCCGGTGCAGCGACTGATGTTTTAACGGTTGAGCCACCCAAAGAAGGCAATATCTTACTTGATGCAACAATTCCAAACCTGATTGTGACGCCGCATAATGCATGGGGCAGTGTTGATGCACGGCAGCGCATTGTGAATCAGATGGTCGAAAATGTTGAGGCTTTTAAAAATGGCCAGCCAATTCGACAGGTGAATTGATTTTAATCCTTCTCTTGAAGTGAATATTTTTTGCTGAAAGATAAATAAAAAGCCCATGACGGGCTTTTCTTATAAATCAGTCACTGCATAACTGGTGGCAGTGCCGGAACCGGATTGAGGCTGCATCTGCGGTGTTGTGGTTTGCTGAGGCGCAGAGGATTCACTCAAAGGCTGTTGCACAATCGGTGCTGCTTGTTGAGGGTTGGCGCGCCACACTTCTTTGGTTTTCTGGATTTTCTGATTGGTTTGTTGGGCTGCTTGCGTAGCTCCCTGATCGACTTTTTGTGCGGTTTCTGAAGCCGCTGCCTTGGTATTTCCCCAAGCACGATCTACACCTGGTTTGACTTTGGCAATGCCTTTTTCAGTCACTTCACCGACTTTTTCTGCGGTATTGATGACGCCTTCCTGAGCTTTATAGGCAAAGACATGCAAAAGATTTGGATTGGTGCCATATGGCGCAATAGGTTTGCTGGTTTGTGCTTCTGATTCGGTTGCAGCTTGTGTCAATACCGGAATGCAGATTAAAAATGCAGTGCCGAGAATAATAGATTTTTTCATCATCATAATGTGATCGACCTCGAAGTAGTCAAATAGCGATCTTTTGTTTGATTTTGAGTGTAGCGGATAATTTCACGAAAACAATGAAGATCTGATGGATTCGCGAGCACTTCCAAGAAGTACAATTTAGCTTTTTTGTAATGAAAGACGGCGCGGTGAGATATGAAACCGGTTTTTATTTATTTTAGATAAAGAATTGCCCCATTTTCTGAATAAAAACAGGGCAGGATGCTTAGTCACATTGAGTTAATGCATCTTTGGCAAAGTGATGGCGGAGTGAAATAAAGTTTTTTTGTACATTTTTGGCATGTAGATCAAACTTTTGTGCAGTGCTGGTGCCGTCGCGCTGGAAAGTTGCTGAACCTGCATCCATCAGGGTAAGGCCTTTAAATGACCATTGTTCAACGACACGGTTATTGCCAAGATCACCGGTAAATTCAATCACGCATTTGTCGAGGAACTTGGTCAGTTTTGCCTTGTTGTTGGTAGTTTCTGGAGATACTTCGAGGTTTTGTACTTCCTGTAAGACGCCAACTTCAAGCTGCGGGATTTTTGGTGCAGATGTACAAGCTGTAACTGCGATACTCGCAAGACCCGTCAAAATAAGAGCTTTAAATTTCATATGATTCTTTCTTGTTGAGTGTTGTTAGGTTGAGTATAGGGAATCTAAATGAAAAATCCTATTATTTTAGTTTATCCATTCAATAGATTCTCTTAAGTGTTCATAGTCTGCAACTAGTTCTGAAATTGAGCATTCTGGATTAATTAAAGCAGAATTGAATTGCTGCCATTCCTGTTCTTTTTTAGAGTTAAATCCATAGATCGATTCAATATCACCTTTTTTCCAAATATAGATTCTTTTCTCTTTAAGTGCATTATGAACATCTTGTATTAACTGAGCAGCATGAGGTAATGAAGCAATAAAAGTATACTTTTTTGCTTTTATTGTAGATAAAGCCTGTAAGTTAGCAGTCTGTTCTACGGATAATTCTAGGTTAGGATGTTCTCTATTTTCAAAAATAAATTTTCTAAATTTATCAAAACATTCTTGGCTTGATTCATCTATTAAATTCCACTGTGCACAATTACCTACAAAATCTAAATCTGCAATAATTCGAGTTGGAATGCCAAGGGCTTCAATTACTCTTTGCATAAGTATTAGATTTTGTTTTCCTTGTACTGCCACTAAAGCAAGTTTTCTTAAATGAAATGGACTAGCATTTATCTTAGAGTAAATGCTAGGTAGTACACGTAATTCAGTTTTACCTTCTACGAGTAAAACTTCATCACAAAAGAAAATCTGTGAAGCATTGTTTAATTTGAATGTTTCATCCAATTGAGAATAGTGCTGTTCATATAGTTCGGAGATAATTGTTGAAATAGGTTGTCTAGCTTGAGTTCCTAATTCACTAGTCTTGAAAATTTGAACAGCATTCATAGCATGTTGTGCTGATAGAAGGCTTGCAGAGTGAGTAGAGAATACTACTTGGAAGCCTGCTTGAGCCAAAGTCATGAATGCATCACGAACTAATTCTATTGTAGTAGTGAACCGTACCGGGTTTGTCGGAGAGTCAATATTCTGAGAGACTATCCCGATGACAAAATTAAAATATACCCCTGAAATCAGAGAAAGAGCGGTTCAATTATTGATTGAATCTGAAAAAGATTATCCTTCTACTTGGGCTGCAATCACAGCAATTGCGCCTAAGATCGGTTGTACTCCTGAAACACTTCGTGCCTGGCATCAAAAGCATTTAGATCAGCAAAATCCTATTAAAGTACAACAGATATCTGATCAAGAAAAAATGAAGCAAATGGAACGTGAAATTAAAGAATTAAAGCGTGCCAATGAAATTCTACGTAAAGCAGCCGCTTTTTTCGCCCAGGCGGAGCTCGACCGCCCATACAAATAATGGTGGATTTTATCCATAACAATAAAGATCGATATGGTGTTGATGCGATTTGTAGGTTTTTACCGATCGCAGCTTCAACCTATTACCGAACTTTAGATCTCGCTGACAATCCAGAACATCGAGCGAAACGAGATCTACATGATGAGCATCATGCTGAACAAATTAAACGAATTTGGAAGGAAAGTTCAGGTCGATATGGTGTACGTAAAGTCTGGCAAAAATTAAAACGTGAGGGTTATGTTATTGCACGTTGTACAGTTGCTCGATTGATGCAAAAGCTAGGTATACAAGGTGTTTGGCGTGGTAAGAATAAACAAACCACCCGTAACCGAGATGACCAAAAACGGGCAGATGATTTAGTGAAACGTAATTTTAATGCTGATCATCCAAACCAACTATGGGTGGGTGACTTTACCTATATTCAAACTCATTCAGGCTGGGTATATACCGCATTTGTTATTGATGTGTTCTCACGAGCAATTGTTGGATGGAAAGTATCTACACGGATGAATACAGATATGGTGCTCGATGCATTGGAGCAAGCATTGCACGATCGAGGCATGCCAAAGAATGTGATTCATCATTCCGATAGAGGTGTTCAATATCTTTCTATTCGCTATACCAATCGTTTAGAAGCTGCAAATTTACGAGCATCAGTCGGTACAACTGGTGATTCATACGATAATGCTCTGGCTGAAACGGTGAATGGCTTATACAAAACAGAGGTGATTGAATATTTAAAAGCAGATTGGCAAGGTTTAGCAGATGTACAACTTGCGACACTAAACTGGGTAGATTGGTTCAATAAAAAGCGTGTACACAGTGCACTGGGTTATGTATCGCCTTTTGAGTTTGAAGCAATGTACTATGATAAGATTAACCCGTTAGGTCAGGTGGCCTAACTTAAATAAAAAAGTCTCCGACAAACCCGGTACGGTTCATAGGGTGTAGATATAACTCCGGTTCGTCTATACAAAAGATCGTATTTGATCTTCTTAAATTGGGGTTCTCTTGTTGAATAGATGCAAGATAGCGAATGAGAGCCATTTGTATAGATCGTTGAGTTCCATGACCAAAATTTGAAAAATCTCTTTCAGTATCCTCATTTTCAAATACTTTTAATGTGCCATTTTTAAAAATATCTTCAATTGTAGGTGTTGGAAAATGAAGTTTAACGCTGATATCTGGGAAAAAATTATTAAGAATTTGATTGATGCCTGAATCTACAGTTGATAAATCAGTAATTCGATTCGGGCTATCAAAAGCTAATAGTTCTGATACTCTAGATAAACTATTGGTGAAATCTTCATGATAATTTTGCTGTATTGTTTCTGAAATCAAACTTAAAAGTTTAGCAATAGCTGTTCCGCTTTTATTCTTTGTAGAATCCTCATTGGCATCTGTCATAGCACCGATATGAATGAAGGTTGGGAATAATTTTATAATCGCTTGATCAATACCTGCAGGATTTAAATTCCAAGTATTTCCATCAAATAGCTTGATTAAAATTTTCTGCCGACCTTGTGTATCGAGTTGAGAAATACGTTGAATTCTTAAATTTTGATTTTAGATATATGGTCTTAATCTTTCAGCATGGTCGTCATCAAGAAGCTGCAAATTATCTTCTGTTAAATTGGTTAGTAAGGCTGAGACTATAATTGGTTGAGTTGCATCATTCGCATTATTAGAGTAATTAAAGGAACGAGCATTAGTAGCTTCCAATAAAAATTTAATAGCTAAAATAATATTGGATTTCCCAGCATTATTGTAACCAATTAAAGCTGAAAAATTATTCAAAATAATCTTAGTATTTTTACATGATCTAAAATTCTTTATTTCTAGTTCTTTAATTATTACGCTCATTGTTTTCCCCATTAATTTTTTATTATTTAAATAGAATTAAAAAACCCCACTAACTTATAGCGGGGTTTTGTTTAAACTTCAAGCAATTAAGGCTTAGTGCTGCAACACCGAAATATCAGCCACTTTTGTGAACAAGTCACGAAGTTGAGCAAGCATCAACAAACGGTTTGACTTAAGCGCAGCATCATCAGCCATCACCATTACACCGTCAAAGAACGCATCGACTGGCGCACGAAGTGCAGCTAAAGCAGACAAGGCAGCAGTGTAGTCTTTGGCAGCAAATAACGGCTCAACTTGAGGCGTGATTTTTGCAAGTTCAGCGAACAATGCTTTTTCAGCATCTTCAACCAGGTTTGCTTCAACAATTTCACCTTCAGGTGCAGCTTCTTTTGCAAGAATATTGGCAACACGCTTGTTGGCAGCAGCAAGGGCAGCAGCTTCAGGCAAGGCACGGAAGTGATTTACTGCATTTACACGCTTGTCAAAATCAAGAGGGGATTTTGGTGAAAGTGCTTGAACAGCTTGAATCACATCAACTGCAACGCCTTGATCTTCGTATTTGGCACGGTAACGACCTTCAAGGAATGCAACAGCATCGTTTAAAGTCTTCTCGTGATCTTTCAATACATCGCCATAGGCAGCAAGTGCAAGTTTGATCAGATCTTCAATGGATACATCAAGCTCGTTTTCAGTCACAAGACGCAAGATGCCAATTGCAGAACGACGTAGTGCAAATGGGTCTTTAGAACCTGTAGGTGCTTGACCAATACCGAAAATACCTGTGAGCGTGTCTAAACGGTCGGCAAGGGCAATGGTTGTACCTGTTTTAGTTTTCGGTAAAACGTCACCCGCGAATTTAGGTAAATACTGCTCACCTAAAGACTCAGCAACTTCATCATTTTCGCCTTCAAGACGTGCGTAGTATGTCCCAGCGATCCCTTGAAGTTCAGGGAACTCACCCACAAGTTCAGAGGTTAAGTCACATTTTGCAAGAAGCGCTGCTTTTTCAGCGTCTTGAGCATTTGCACCCGTAATAGGCGCTAAAGCAACAGCCAATTTTGCAATACGTTCAGACTTGTTCCAAAGCGTGCCCAATTCTGCTTGGAACACCATGTTCGCCAATTTCTCTTTACGAGAAGCAAGCGGTTGTTTTTGGTCTTGCAGGAAGAAGAATTCAGCATCCGACAAACGTGGACGAACCACTTTCTCGTTACCTTCAATAATTTGTGTCGGGTCTTTCGACTCAATGTTCGACACTGTAATGAAGTACGGTTGCAGTTTATTGTCAGCATTCACTAAACAGAAGTACTTTTGGTTGTCCTGCATGGTGGTAATTAATGCTTCTTGCGGAACAGCAAGGAAGCGTTCTTCAAAGCTGGCACGAAGCGCAACAGGCCATTCAACCAATGCTGTTACTTCGTCACGAAGGTCACTTGGTACAATTGCAATGGCATTGACTTCATCAGCCAACGCTTTCACTTGTTGGTCGATAATGGCTTGACGTTCTTCAAAAGAAGCTACAACGTGCGCTGCTTTTAATTTTGCTAAGTATTCGTCAGCATGCGTTAAAGTAATCGCTTCAGGTGCGTGGAAACGATGACCATAAGTCACGTTAGCTGCTTTGTGATCCTGAATGGTTGCATCAACAATATCGTTGTCTTTCAGCAATACCACCCATTTTACCGGACGTACAAATTCAGTACGGCTCGCCGCAGAACGCATGCGTTTTGCAATTGGCAGGTTGTCCAAGGCATTTTGTAAAATTTGCGGGAGTAAAGCGTCTAGGCTTTGACCTTTCACGTCTTTCAAGTAGCACACTTTTTCAACTTTACCGGCTTGGAAAGTCGATACTTGATCAACCGTGATGCCTTGACCACGCATAAAGCCTTCAAGCGCTTTAGTCGGGTTGCCTTCCGCATCAAAGGCTGCTTGCTTTGCAGGGCCGTCGAAACGTTTTTGCGTGTCAGCTTGCGCGCCGTCAACATTTTTAATTTTTAATGCCAAACGACGTGGTGCTGCATAGGCTTCGATAGAATCAAAAGCAAGACCAGCATCTTTTAAGCCTTTTACGGTTTCTGCTCGCAATGCATCACGTAATTTTTTTAAGCTTTTCGGTGGAAGTTCTTCACAGCCTAATTCGAACAAAACGGTATGTTTAGACATTATTTGCTCTCCTTAGATTCAACTTTTGCTTCCGCTTCAACTTGTGCTTTTAACTGCGCTAACACTTCATCACGAAGCTCAGGTTCAGCCATCGGGAAGCCCAATTTCGCACGCGCTGCCACATAGCTGTTTGCAATGGCACGTGCCAAAGTACGCACACGTAAAATATAACGTTGACGTTCAGTCACCGAAATCGCACCACGTGCATCTAATAAGTTAAAGCAGTGTGAGGCTTTAATCACTTGCTCATAAGCAGGCAATGGCAGTTCAGCTTCGATTAAACGTGTTGCTTCAGCTTCGTAGAAATCGAACAACTCAAACATTTTTTCAACGTTTGCATATTCAAAGTTATAAGTTGACTGCTCAACTTCATTTTGATGGAACACATCGCCATAAGTAACCGTACCGAACTGACCTTTGGTCCAAACTAAATCGTAAACCGAGTCTACACCTTGCAAGTACATGGCAAGACGCTCAAGACCGTAGGTGATTTCGCCTGTCACTGGGTAGCATTCAACACCGCCCACTTGCTGGAAATAAGTAAACTGCGTCACTTCCATACCGTTGAGCCAGACTTCCCAGCCTAGACCCCAAGCGCCGAGGGTTGGCGATTCCCAGTTGTCTTCGACAAAACGAATATCGTGTACCAGTGGATCGATCCCAATCGCTTTAAGCGAGTCAAGGTAGAGCTGTTGGATGTTGTCCGGGTTTGGCTTCAGTACCACCTGGAATTGGTAATAATGTTGCAGACGGTTCGGGTTTTCGCCATAACGGCCATCTTTCGGACGACGTGACGGCTGAACGTAGGCTGCGTTCCAGGTTTCAGGCCCTAAAGCACGAAGGAAAGTCGCTGTATGGAATGTTCCTGCGCCCATTTCCATGTCGTAAGGCTGTAAAATTACACAGCCTTGCTCCGCCCAGTAAGTTTGTAAGGCAAGAATTAAGCCTTGGAAGGTATCAATATGCGATATGGCGCGACTCATGGTCATCCACTTAAAATTAGAGAAAAATTGTGCTCAATTATAAGGACTTTGCAGGGGAGTGGCAAAGGGTTAATGTGTGGAACCTTTTTTGAAAAAATCCAGAATACCTTTAAACAAGAAGAGTCATCTATGCATCTGTCGTGATTTCAGCTTTACTGGCCGATTGAGGCTAACTTAAAAATCAAGAATAAATCAGATATATGGCATCCGATTAACCGGAGCATTATAAAGCTCAACTGATCTTATACGATTAGCATCCTAAAATTGGTTTAATATTCACACAATATAATAATGCTTAAAAATAAGGAAATTCATGACCACTTATCAAATTCAATGTCATTTAAAATATAAGGTTGTCCAGACCACAGAATTTGTTTTTCTGATTCAGGCGGCACATCATTCCGATCAAACTATTCTTGAACAACAACTGACATTTAATATGCCTGTCGTATGGCGTGAATTCCAGGATTTAAATCATCAAAATCGTTATATACGTCTGCATGTCCAACCTTGTGATGTCTTTGAAGTGCATTATAACGCGACAGTTGAACGTCATCCGGTGATCAATGCAGATGCGCAGCATAATCTGAATGAAGTGCTGATTCCGGATTTGCCTGATGCGGTGCTGCCTTATTTGCTGGCCAGCCGTTACTGTAATTCGGATTTATTTGCAGAAATGGCCAATCGGTCCTTTGGCTGGATGACGCCGGGTTATGCGCGGGTCAAAGCGATTGAACAATGGATTTATAACAATATATTTTATGTTTCTGGCAGCACGGATCAGTTTAGTACTGCAACAGATGTGCTCATCCATCGGGCGGGCGTCTGTCGTGACTTTGCTCATTTAGGTATTGCGCTGTGTCGTGCTTTAGGCATTCCAGCACGCATGGTGGTCGGTTATGTCGAAATCGAAAAGTTTTTACCCGATTTTCACGCCATTTTTGAAGCTTATTTAGAGGGTGGGTGGGTACTGTTTGATCCGACCCGTTTGGCGCCTGTAGAAAATTTAATTCGGATTGGCACTGGCATCGATGCCGGAGATGTGGCATTTTCGACCTTCTATGGTGAGGTCGAGCTGATTAAAATCGAGCCGATTATTCGCTCTGAATCAGATGAAAATCCGCTATCAAAGCCCACTGAAATTACTGCAAAATAACATGATTTTAAACAGTTTTATCAGCTTCATTGTAAGTCACGATGTTGTTGGAATATGCATGAAGTATAAAGCCTCAGCCCTTCAAAACCATTTTGATGATGAGCAATCATGCCGACATTTTTTTCTAAAAAGTAGGCATACCTGCAGCATTAAAAGATATAAAACAAATATACCTTTAAGGCTGCTTGGTTCTATAATGCGGAAAATCGATAAAAAGTAAATCAGGTAGACTGTGTTTCACTCAAATCTAGACTGGCTCAATACCTTAAAACCAAACTTCAAAGTCCTTCCGCTCAAAGACCGTCTGTTATGCGGCATCGGTGCCCTGATCGGCTTGGCCGTATCCTCATTGCTGAGTTTGTGGATTCTGGGTGATTTTAAGGCCTGGTATATTGCACCGATGGGAGCGTCTTCGGTGTTGCTGTTTGCAGTGCCGGCCAGTCCTCTGGCACAGCCCTGGAATATTATGGTGGGGAATACCATTGCGGCTGTGGTCGGCGTAACCTGCGCATTATTCATGGCCAATCCGACTGAAGCTTTTAGTGTCGCCGTCGCTCTGTCGATTATGCTGATGATGACCACAGATTCCTTGCATCCCCCGAGTGGTGCGGTCGCGATTACTGCGGTCTTGGGCGGAAATGCGGTACATGATCTGGGCTATGCCTTTGTGTTTTATCCGGTGCTCTTAAATTCACTGCTGCTGATGATCATCGCCATTGTATTTAACCGCATGATTGGCAAGAGCTATCCGCAGCAGGCGCAACTGAATACCCGTTCTAAAGATCCAACCCCGACCCAGAAAGTTACCATTCAGCCGCAGGATATTCAGGACGTGCTAGACCAGCAAACAGAATTGCTGGATATCAGTGAATATGACCTGCAAAAGATTATTCTGGAAGCACAGGATATTGCCAATGCGCGGGCGGTGCATGAATTTACTTGTCAGGATATTATGACCAAAGATGTGGTCACGCTGCATGAAAATGACAATATTCATCATGCGCTGGACAAGTTTAAACAGATGAACCTGATGAGCCTGCCCGTGGTCAATGCAGAAGAAAAACTGGTCGGCACTTTGGCCATGTATGACGTGGTGGAATGGTTTAAGCGTGCTTCGGATATTCGCAGCAGTTGGGAAGATCAGGTCAGGCATATTATGAGCTTAAAAGTCGTCACGGTGCAGCCGACCCAGCCGATTCAGGATCTGGTGCCTTATTTTGTTGAACGTTCTTTTAATTATATTCCGGTGGTCAGTCAACAACAGCTGGTGGGAATTATCAGTCGTGCCGATATCATTGCTGCACTGAATCAGGAACTCAATCAACTTAAGATCAAAAGCAGAACTGAATAAGATGATTTTAGAGAAATTATCTGAGTTTAATGCATCTGCTTTGAGCAAGGATTTTGCTTAAAAAGCAGCGATACTTGCCAATAAAAAAGCACGCCAAAACGTGCTTTTTTATTGGACTTGGTTTAGAGGAAGAACCAGTAAATAAACAGTGAAATAATAAAGATACACATAATATTCAGTACAAAACCGACTTTCATCATTTCGCTTTGCTGGATATGACCGGTTCCAAAAACAATCGCATTGGGCGGGGTAGCTACCGGCAGCATAAAGGCACATGAGGCACCAATACCAATGACAATCACCAGAATTTCTTTGGGCATGCCCATCTGATCCGCAATTGCGGCAAATACTGGTACCAGCAGGGCAGCCGAAGCGGTATTACTGGTAAATTCAGTCAGGAAGATAATAAAAGTGGCGACTACAAAAATAATCATCAGCGGGGAGGCATCACCAAAGGCATTGGCCAGAGTTTGCCCCAGTACCAGCGAACTGCCTGAATCCTTCAGAATGGCACTCAAGGTCAGACCACCACCAAATAGGTACAAGACCCCCCAGTCGGTATTTTCTGCAATCTGTTTCCAGCTTGCGGTACCTAGAATTACCACCATACAGGCAGCCGAAATTGCAATCCAGGTATCCGGCTGAGAAATACCAAAAATTTCGGTGAATTTTTTACTGAAAATCCAGGCAATTGCAGTACAGAGAAAGAGGATCATGGTGGCTATACGGGTGCCGGTCCAGGGAATATCTTCGGTCACAAATTGTACTTTGTGATTTAGTTTTGGACGTAGTACCAGATATAAACTGACTAGCATGGCGGGGAGAATAATGAACATCATCGGCAAGCCGATTTTCATCCAGTCGGCAAAATCATAGCCGAGTGCCTTGGCGGCAATGGCATTCGGAGGGGAACCGACCATGGTGCCCAGCCCGCCAATACTGGCCGAATAGGCAATGCCGAGCAGGATAAAGACAAAAGTTTTACGATCCTTGCTGACATCCAGATGTGAAAGCAAGCCTAAGGCCAAAGGCAGCATCATGGCAGCAGTGGCCGTATTGGAAATCCACATGGATAGCAGCGCCGTCACCACAAAAATCGCCAGTACAGAAATACCCAAATGCCCACCAGACATGGAGATAATCCACATGGCAATTTTCCGGTCCAGCTTCTGGATATGCAATGCCGTTGCCAGCGCAAAACCACCAAAAAACAGGAAAATGACCGGATCGGCAAAAGTGGCCAAAGCGGCTTGTGTGGTGATGGGAACCAGTCCCCCGTCAGAGGCCATTGGCATGGCGAGTAACACCGCCATCACTGGAACTAAAAGTGCGGTAATGGTGATATGAATCGCTTCAGTCAGCCAGAGAATACCGATAAAAGCCAGCAGAGCCAGACCCTTATTGGCATTCTGGTCATAGGGCAGATAAAGATAGAGGCTATAGGCCACAATAGCTGCAACAACAATAAGGATCCAGCCTTTGAGCAGCCCTTTAGGCATCGCATTGGTTGGGGTGGCTAGATTGGTCTGAGTCATGTGCACTCCTTGCAAGTTTTTATTTAAGTCATATTTTTAGATGGATTTTAAATATTTGATTGTTTGGTGTGTTTGAAAAACATCCTACTTGAAAATGCTGTAGTTCGACTGTTGTATTAATGCAGCACTTTGCCAAAGTGCATAGAGGCCAAGAAGTAAAAGCAGGCCAAGTACCATACGTTTAAAATGCTGCTGAGATAAACGGTGGCGTATTTTTCCTCCAATCCAGACACCAGCAAGTGCAAATAAGCTTATCCCGATCAGAATATGCTGTTGGGGGACTTCAAATGCAATCAGAAGGGGAAAGAGCCAAACCAGCTGAATCAGTTTACTGGCAATAAAATTGAGATTGCTGATAATGACGATGTCGGTTTTAGACAGCTGGCAGCTCATCAGATACATCATCAGAAAAGGTGCCATGGCATTGGTGGCGCCTCCAATGATGCCGGCCAGCAAACCAAAATACAGCATACTGGAAACATGAGAACTGACTTGCAGCGGCCGTGTTCTTAGCTGGTCGAGTACATAGAACACCATCACCAGACCCAGCAATAATTTTAGAATCCCTTCATTCAACCAGAATAATAACTGAACTCCGAGCATGCTTCCCAGCAGGCTACTCAGGATTAAGGGCCAATAACGTTTGAGATAATAGCCCATACTGCTGAACAGGCCATGCTGTGGATCGGCATTGAGCATAATCAGGTTAAGCAGCAGGCAGGGCAGAATCACAAGCGTCACTGCCATACTCAGCGGATATTCACTGGACAGAACGGCTGTACTCATCATGGGAAAGCCGAATCCGCTTAAACCATGCAGCAGGGCTGCTACGGCACAGAGCCAGAGCATCATCCATTCTGCCTGAGTCATCTGACATCCATTTCAAACATTGGAATATTGAATTTATCGCTAATTGAGCTAAAAGATAAAGTAAAAAGCTGTCATACAGCATAGAAATAACAAAAATATAGGCAAAAAAAAGCCACGATAATCTAGGGGAATTATCGTGGCATCAAAATCTCACCCCATTAGACTGGGTGAAGGAGGAAGCACTTCAATACATCTTGCTATAAATTAGGATGCAGATTAATAGCGTTTATCCTGATTGACGGTGCGCACAGGATTTTGATAGCCCTGAACTTGCTGAACCTTGTCCTGTTCAATGCTGTACTGCTTTTTTGGCATGATTAACCACAGAACCAGATAGACCAGAATACCCGGAAATGCAGCACTCATGACCGAAATCACCACAAAGATAAGGCGTAATAAATTTGCGTTCCAACCAAAACGTTCAGCAATACCACCCATCACACCTGCAATCATGTTTGAGCGGTTAGAGCGATATAAACCAACATTGGCCATTAAAATCTCCTGATTAAAAATAGGGTTGAATCCTAAAACAGATCCATACTTCAAAAATGGAGTTGGATCAAAATTTTTAAAGTGCTGATTGCAAATAAATTCGTTAAGTAATGTTAATAAAGATTAAATCCAGCTCTAAGAGCCACTAACATAGTGAAAATTCTATTGAACTCTTGTGTAAAGTTCATTGGCTTGCAATGTGCTCTGTACGTGCTGTGTTTCCTAATTTAGGTATGCTTTAAAATGAAATTGGATGTATCAAGTTGTACATTAAGCAGTTTTTTTAAATTCGGCCTAATGTTGGGGGGGATGGGCATACTACAGGCTTGTGATCGCCATCAAGTCAAGCCTGAGCAGGAGCTTCAGGCAGAATCAGGACAGGAGGGGGTGAAAATTTCCGCTGCGAATGCACAGCCTGATGTCGTGCCGGTGAGTGCAAAATCTTTAACTCAGGTAGCAGGGCAAGCTACCCTTCGGGCAGAAACCGAGTCAAATCTAGCCGTCGTACCAGATTATGCCAAAGATTTTATCGGCCGCTATTATACCGAGATTGACTGTGATGGTAACTTTGCGCCCTGCAATGAGGGTAAGGCAGAATTTATTTTGACCTTAATGCCGGATGGTACGGTGCATCGCAGCATTTTGCAGTATGGCAAAGTGTTTATTGATAATGCCAAAAGTAGCACTGCCAGCAATATCACCTATCGCAAAGACCGTTGGTTTATCAATCCGGAGCGTACCGAGGTGGTGGTGAGTCGTAAAGAAGGGGCGAGCTTTTATTATACGATTAAGGATTCGAACCATCTGGTGATGAATCTGGACAAAATCTATAGTGAAAAGGAAAGAATCAATCGTGAATTATTTGATCGCGGCTATCCTGCACCCTCTAAAGCTTATGAGCTGGTAAAAGACACCACATTTGATATTAGAAAATAATGCGATAAGAAACGGCGCTGCTCTTTTTTTTAGAATTAGATTAAAGAAAACTATTTATAACTGTTTAAAAATCAAAACAAGTTTTGAAGACAAATCAGCCTAAAATCCAAGCGTGAACATATAATAGCAGCTGATAGAAAGCAAATCAAAATAGTGTAAGGGATGTTTCAGAAAACATTCTAAGCAAAGAATGGTGGGCCGTCCGCGACTCGAACGCGGGACCAATGGATTAAAAGTCCACTGCTCTACCAACTGAGCTAACGGCCCATTCTGGGTAATCAAAATGAATTTGATTGAGATTTCTAAAACTGATGTTTTAGAATGATGGTGGGCCGTCCGCGACTCGAACGCGGGACCAATGGATTAAAAGTCCACTGCTCTACCAACTGAGCTAACGGCCCATCAAGGGATATCAAAGAAATGGTGGGCCGTCCGCGACTCGAACGCGGGACCAATGGATTAAAAGTCCACTGCTCTACCAACTGAGCTAACGGCCCTGAACCGGCATTCAAACTAGGTTTTGAATGTATAGTGCAAGTCAAGCTAAATAGCTTAAAGCACCACTTTGTTTGATGGAGCGTATTGTAGCAAGATCTCATTTCAGCGCAAGCAAAAAATAACAAAGTTGCCCATGTTTGATTATAAATAGAACAATTGTGCTTTATCTAAACAAAAAATAGGCAACTTCAGTACTTAGAAGCGATATTGGTAGGCCTGAATGTTGGCAAAAATCTCTGCTGTGAGCTCAGAATAGGCCGTTGCACCTGGTAATAGAACCAACAGGCGTTCATCGGTTTTATTCGGATCGAATGCTTGCTCTTTCAATCTGTTTTTCTGGTATTTAAAGGTGCCTGTCGTTTCGACTTGCTGCTGGATACGTAAAAACACCGGAACGGCATAAGCAGGCAAGCATTGCTTAAAGATGCTGACCATCTGTTGCAGGTCTTCTTGATCCAGTTGCATATCTGGTTTTAAGGTCAGCGCTGCCATCCCGGCACGACCATTGGTATTTGGAATTTCAACGCCATAGACCACGGCTTCAACAATTTTGTCATACTCGGTGAGCATATTTTCGACTTCGGTGGTCGAGACATTTTCACCTTTCCAGCGGAAAGTATCACCTAAGCGGTCGACAAACTGGGCATGACGAAAGCCGATATTACGTACCAGATCGCCCGTATTGAAATAAGCATCACCTTTGCCAAATACATCCTGCATGATCACGGACTTGTTTTTTTCCGAGTCGGTATAACCATCAAAGGGTGAGCGGCGGGTAATTTTACCAATCAGTAAACCTGTTTCACCTTTTTTCACCCGTTTGCAGTGACCCTTGTTATCCCGAACCGGTTCATTTTTATCTTTATCAAAGGCAATAATGGCATAGGGTGTCGGGGAGAAACCGACGGTATTATCAAAATTGAAAATATTGCTAAAACCGACATTGCCTTCACTAGACGCATACAATTCCAGCACTTCCTGAATCCCAAAACGGGATTTGAACTTGTCCCAGATATTCGGGCGCATGCCATTTCCAATCATTCGGGTGACCCGATGGTCTTTTTCCAGTTCAGAGGGAGGGGCATCCATCAGATAGCGGCACAACTCACCGACATAGCCAATTGCAGATGCATCAAATTTCTTTACATCTTTCCAGAAGGAGGAGGTCGAGAATTTACGTCGAATCGCAAGCGTTCCTGCACCTGCAATCACACCACACCAGCACACCACCATGCCTGTGGCATGATAAAGCGGCAGGGTGCAGTACATCACATCATTTTTCTTCAGGTTTAGCACATGGCCATAGGTGCCATAAGCCAGCGTCCAGCGCCCGTTGGTAAAGATGACTGCCTTAGGCAGGCCGGTGGTGCCCGACGTATAAATGTAGAACAGCCCATCTTTGCCTTGCACCGAATGGGTGGTCGGTGGATTGAATTTCGGGGAGAGATCGATTTTTTCAGCCAGATTGATAAAGCCCGCAGGCGCCTGACCTGGATCGGCTTGAGTATTTTGATCGGCAAACCAATGCAGGCGATCACTGCTAATATTGAGGTCATCACGAATCTCGTTGACCGCGTTCCGGCACTCTTCACCGACAATCACCGCAATTGGTTTGACCAGGTTGATACTGTGGGTCAGCACCTTACCCACCTGCGAGGTATTGACCAGTGCCGTGGTGACACCGAGTTTGGCCAGACCGAGCACGCTGGCAATCAGTTCAGGGCGGTTCTCGACCATCAGCGCCACGACATCACCTTTTTTGGCACCCAAGGAAAGATAAAAATGTGCAATCTGGTTGGCCCAGGCATTAAGAGCGGTATAACTATAGCTTTGATCTTCGAAACGCAAAGCGATACCTTCCGGATTACGCTGTGAAGCTTTTTCAAAAGCCAGACCCAGACCGGCCGGTGTATTCGGAGTACGTAAATAAGCCTGTCTTAGCCCAGTCAGCAAATTAGGCACTTTGATTAAGAAGGCCGGGATTTTGGCAGCGACATCTGCAATACCAATAAGATCGTGCGGTTTCATTTGGGTCATGAGAATCCTATTTGTTTTTCGTATCCGATAGGTTTAATTTATATACAGTAGACAAGCTATCCATCTTTTAACGTTAAAAAGCTAGTGCAATCTACCTATTTTGACCAAATCTAGCAAAAAAAACCTAGTCATCGAAATGACTAGGTTTTTTTATGTGACTGCAATTGGGCAAATTATGACTCAGTTGCAGTATTGGCTTTTTTCGGTGGACGGCCACGTGGACGACGCGGGCGAGCAGCTTGCTTCTCGGCTTTTTCCGCTTCGCTGGCTTCAGCTTCCTCTACGGTCGCTTCTGCCACATCTTTGCTTTTTGCCACAGGCGCTTCTGTTTCAGCTGGAGCCGCTTCTTCGACCTGAACTTCAGCTGGTGCAACTTCAGTGGTCACTTCTACTGGTGCTGCGGTTTCAGTTGCTGGTTCCGTCGGCTGAGTATTTTCCGTCGTTTCAACCACTGCTTCCGATGCTACAGGTGCTTCAGTTACAGCTGCTTCAACAGGTTCAGCTGGTGCTTCTACTGCTACAGGTTCTGGCACAGTTTCAACCGCCGGCGCGGCTTCTACTTTTGCCTGCTGTTTGGCTTGTTGCAAAGCCTGTTCCGCAGCCTGTTTGGCCAAACGGCGACGCTCACGTGGATCGTTGGCAACACGCTTGTCTGAGACCGGTTTTGGTGGGTTCAGGTCCAGGACTGGAGCAGGCTCTGCTTCAACCTTGGCTACCGTTACTTCAACATCACGGGTGACCGGTTTTTTCTCTGCAGCAGCAGGTGCTGCGGCAGCCACCAGACTCGCGTTGTACTCTTTCGTGAACTTTTCTAAAGCACGGTTGAAGGTTGGTAATAAACCAAACTGTTCAATCAGCACTGAGCAGTCTTCACCATAGACATGACGAATCAGGCTACCAATGGTGAACTGGCCCAAAGTTGGCACTTGTGACGGTGTTAACTGCTGAGCTGCAGGTTGTTGCGACTGTGCTGCACGCTGCTGGCGACGACGCTGACGCGGATCGTTGCTGGCCCGTGTTTTTTCAGACGTTGCTTCAGTCGCTACAATTTCTTCCACAGGAGCTGTCAAGGTGGCTTCAACCACATTTTCAGCTGCAGCCGCTTCAACTGGCGCATCTACCGGTGCAGTGACTTCAACTGCTGGCGTTGCAACTGTAGCATTGTCATTCAATGCCACGATTTCGCTTTTTGCCTGGTCAATATTTACGACCATTGCTGTTGGCATCACATCCGTACGGGGTGCATCGACCAATTCAACACGAAGCTGCTTGTCATTGACGGCCGGCGCTTCAACAACTGCAGGAGCTGCCTGAGGCGCTTGTTCGTTCAGAACACTTGGATCGCGGTGGCGATTTGGGCGTTCCGGACGTTGCTGGTTGCGGCGGTCACGGCGCGGCATTGCCTGTTGTGGCTGTTGTTCATTGTTCTGAACATCATTTTGCTGCGCTGGCTCGTTGTGATGCTGACGGCGAGAATGACGCTTGTTTTCACGTGCTTCATGGCGTTGTTCTTGACGAGACACCTGAACCACTTCTTCATGCACTTGATGTTGCTGAGGTGCAGGAGCTTCAGACTGAACCTGCTCGCGCGGTTCTTTGTGCTTCGGGTTCGGGTTGCGCGGTTTCTTGTTGTGACGTGGTGCCCTTTCTTCACGCTCTGCCGGTTTTTCTGCCGCATCACGTTCCTGTTTTTGTGCAACAGTCGATGGTGCCAGGTAAGCATTATTGTTGCTTGATACAGCAGCAGGTTGTGCTACGTGCTGTGGTGCTGGCTGTGCAACCGGTGCAGCCACCTGACCGAACTGGCCACGACTTACCGCACCGCCATTGATCATTTGTTCAATCGCTGCTGCAGCATTATTGGCAGTACGTGATGGATCAACAGTCGCTGCCTGTTTTTGTACAAACAGGTTTTCTAACCATGCACATGGGCTGCTTGAAGCTACTGGAGCTACTGCCTGTACAGGTGTTTGCTGTGCCACTTGCGGTTGAGCCGGCTGGTTTTGTGGATTGCGGCGTTTATTGTTATTACGGCCGTTGTTTTGTTGCGGCTGTGAAGGCGCTGGTGCTGCGTGTTGCGCATGCTGCTCTTCTTCTAGATGCCATTCAGAAGACTCATAGCCCAATTCTTTTTCACTTGAACGGGTCGCTTCGGTACGTTCATAGCTGGTTGGGGCAAAGCCTTCGGCATTATAGGTAATTTCATAATGCGGTGTTTCTAGATGCGGATGCGGCAATACTGTCACACGTACATTCGAGGTTTGTTCCAGATATACCAGGGTATGACGCTTTTCATTCAACATGAATGCAGCAATTTCGACCGGAACTTCGACCTGAACTTCACCTTGACGCTCACGCAGTGCAATCTCTTCCACTTTACGCATGATTGAAAGTGAAAGTGAACGCAAGTCACGTACCATGCCGGTACCATGACAGCGTGGGCAGACATAGCCAGTCGCTTCTTCAAGAGAAGGACGTAGACGCTGACGGCTCATTTCCATCAGGCCAAAACGTGACAATTGACCGAATTGAATACGGGCACGGTCACTCTGGGTCGCTTCACGAAGTTTCGCTTCCACCATACGCTGGTTGCGATCTTTGGTCATGTCGATAAAGTCGATCACCACCAGGCCGCCGATATCGCGTAAACGGAGTTGACGCGCAATTTCTTCTGCAGCTTCAATATTGGTGTTCAGCGCAGTATCTTCAACATCGCTACCGCGGGTCGATTTTGCTGAGTTGATGTCAATCGACACCAAAGCTTCAGTTTGATCGATGACGATCGAACCGCCAGAAGGGAGTTTTACTTCACGTTCATAGGCAGTCTGAATCTGGCTTTCAATCGCGAAATGAGCAAATAAAGGCTCATTTAAGGTATAGGTTTTCAGTTTGTCGAGTTGACGTGGCATCACTGCTTTTACGAAGTTATAAGCTTCATTATAGGCTTGCTCAGAGTCAATTAGAATTTCCGCAACATCATCACGCAGGTAGTCACGAATGGCACGTGTCACCACACCCGCTTCCTGATGCACCAACATTGGAGATGGGCCAGAACTTGCTGTTTTCTGGATTTGTGCCCAAAGGTCAAGCAGATGTTGCAGATCAAGTTGCAGCTCTTCTTGTGAACGGCCGATGCCGGCAGTACGCACAATCACGCTCATGCCACGTGGTACGTTAAGCGTCGCCAGCATTTCTTTCAGTTCTTCACGCACAGCACCAGAAATTTGACGGCTGATACCACCACCTTTCGGGTTGTTTGGCATTAAAACCAGGTAACGGCCAGCAAGTGAAATAAACGTAGACAGGGCAGCGCCTTTATTGCCACGCTCTTCTTTTTCCACCTGAACCAAAAGCTCGGTACCTTCCGTAATCAGTTCACGGATATTTGAGGTCTGGCGAGGGTCGGCTTTGTAATATGAGTTTGCAATTTCACGCATCGACAGGAAGCCTTGACGACCTGCACCATATTCGACGAATACAGCTTCTAAAGAAGGCTCAACGCGAGTCACGTGACCTTTATAGATATTGGATTTTTTTTGTTCACGGGTACGATTCTCTAAATCAAAATCGTAAAGACGCTGACCAGTGACAAGTGCAACGCGAATTTCTTCGGCATGTGTTGCATTAATCAACATACGTTTCATGGGTGTAACACCTTATAGTGATACACAGCAAAAAATCGCTATACACGTAGCGAACATCACACATCACGGATCAATGGCTCAAATCTGCAATGAATTTCATTGTGGTCTGAGTCTTTTCTTACCGGCTTCTACTTGTATAGATAGGCTTCGGTTTTGATTCACGTATTGATGATGGCAATACGGCTTCAATCTTTAAACGGATTAAAGTCACCTGAACGCTTCACTGGCGGACGAGCGGTGCATTGGATGTATGTAACTTTCACTGTCACATTGCTCGAAGATCATCCCTTCTTTATAGAAAGTGTCTTGATACGGAATTGTCGTCGTATCTTTACAAACTGTGCAGATCCAATGCATCGACGCTGTAGCCTGAAGTCGTCTTCAGGGTGCGACTAATCTGATGTGTATCAGTTTACGTTTAAAAACCAACGAAAGTTGGCGACATATTTTTTAAGACAAACTGATTTATGTACCTGAGGTACAATTAAACGCAACAGTTTGCTTTGTTTGCCGATATAATAAGCCTTCGGCGTCGGCATAATTCTTTGGGGACCTTCCCGTATCATGTGAGTCTTTAATTGAACAATCAAGTTCAGAAAAATCTGAAATGATTCAACTTTTACCCACAAACGATGGTTTCCGTGCGCTGACTATATCAAACCTTGCATCATCTGCCTATGGGCTAAGCTTATGTTTCTTGTGTAAAGCATAACCTAAGTGATCAGTTTTTAATCAATTTTAGTATTTTTTGGGTCATAGTAACTGTATGAATTCTACGCAACAATGGCAAAACGTCACTTGGTTTGAAGTGGATGAACATCAAGATGGACAACGCATCGATAATTTCCTGTTTAGTCGTTTGAAAGGTGTGCCAAAAAGCCGTATCTATCGCCTGATTCGTGAAGGCCAGGTGCGCGTCAATAAAAAACGCATCAAGGCGGAAACCAAACTGGCGATTGCTGATCAGATTCGTGTTGCACCGATCCGTTATGAGCAAAAAGATGAATCTGCTGCGCCCATTTCTGACAAGGTTGCCAATGGTTTGTTGGCCCGCGTGATCTATGAAGATGAAGGTCTGATGGTGGTGAATAAACCTTCGGGCATCGCGGTACATGGCGGTAGTGGTGTCGCATATGGTCTGATCGAAGGCTTACGTGCAGCGACTGGGAAAAAATATCTGGAACTGATTCATCGTATTGACCGTGACACGTCTGGTCTGGTGATGATCTCGAAAAAACGTAGCGTACTGAAAAGCTTACAGGACATGCTGCGTGAACATAAAATTAAAAAAACCTATGCTGCTGTGGTCAAAGGTAACGTAGCACTTGACCGTCAGTTGATTGATGCGCCTTTACATCGCTATGAGCTGGCCAATGGCGAGCGTCGTGTCTGTGTATCGCCGAAAGAAGGTAAAGAGTCGAAGACGCAGTGGAATGTGCAGGAACGCTTTATGCATGCCACACTGGTCTATGCCTCTCCACTTTCGGGTCGTACCCATCAGATTCGTGTACATGGTTTGAGTATTGGGCATCCGCTAGTAGGCGATGAAAAATATGGTCATGAAACTGGTTATAACGGGCCGAAACCGCGCCGCTTGTGTCTGCATGCCATGCGTCTGGAGATTCCGGGTTATGCCATGATTGAAGCACCTTTGCCGGAAGATATGCAGAGTCTGGTGGCGCAGTTAAGAGCACAGAAAGCGGATAAGCCGACGGCTCAGTAAAGACTTATTTTTTTCTTTTAATAAATTCAATCCACCCTAACCCTCTTTCTTAAAGAGGGGCTAGGGGAGATTTTAGGCATTAAACCTCTCTCTACCCTCTTCTACAAGGAGAGGGCTAGAGAGAGGTGGTAAAGCTACCTAACCTTGAATCAAATTTAGGAAACCTTATGAACACACCTGTAAAACTGGTCATTTTTGATTGGGATGGCACGTTATTTGATTCGGTCAGTCAAATCGTGGCGAGTTTGCAGTTTGCAGCACAACAGTTTCAGCAGCCTTTAAGCGATGAAGACGCGAAAAGCATTATTGGCTTAGGTTTGCCTGAAGTGGCACAGCGTTTATTTCCGAATGTGCCTGAATTGCATGCCAATATTTTACAAAGTTATTCCGAACACTATGTGGCAAACTCTTCCGGAGATTCCTGGTTTGAAGGGGTGGCGCATATGCTTGCGGATTTGCAGCAACACGGCGTGAAATTGGCTGTGGCGACGGGTAAAAGCCGTAAAGGTCTGGATCGTGTCTTGAAGCAGACCAACAGTGAGCAGCTGTTTGTGACCACGCGTGCTGCCAGTGAAACTCGTTCCAAACCAAATCCACTCATGTTAGAAGAAATACTGGCAGAAACAGGTGTGCAGGCCAAACATGCGCTTATGGTCGGTGACACTTCTTATGATCTGGAAATGGCACAAAATATGGCCATGCCAAGTGTCGGTGTCAGCTATGGCGTGCATGAACCTGAGCTTTTGGCGCAATTTAATCCGATCTGTATCGTAGATGATGTGACCGCTTTACATGCGGCATTGTTGGCTAAAGTCCAATGGAAACAAGCGATTTAATCTATTATCTTGGTTACAGTAAAAAATGGTATTTCCCCGGTTTAAAACTGCCGGGGAGCGCCACAGATTTAAGCGTTTGCTCTTATCTTTTAGTCTAAAGTCGCAATTATGTTGATTTTATTCGGTCAGATTAGCGGAGTTTTTCTGCTAAATGATGATGCATTTTAAATACTAAGATTTTGTTTTGTCTTGGTTTTTATGGATTTTCTTTATAGATAATAGCTATAGCAAAAAATAAAATAACTATTGGCATAAAAGCCGTATTTTTCCCATTCTAAAACTGTTTATTCCTATGCTCGCTCTGAGAAAGGTAATCCTGACGGATTATCGGCCTGATCATGTCCATATTTTCTGTCCATCTTAGATCTCAGCATAAGCCTAATTTTTGCAGTTTAAGGAAACATTGATGTCGAATTCTGCTGTTGTTGAATCAGTTGCACAAGCCCTTCGTAGCGCTGAATTATCACAAACTGCGATCGCGCCGATTCGCCCAGAACTGGGTGGTGAAAGTGCTGACGTAGATATTGCCTATGCCGTTCAAGAAGTGAATACCGAGCGCGCTTTGTCTGAAGGTCGCCGTCTGGTAGGCCGTAAAATTGGTTTAACCTCTAAAGTGGTTCAAGCGCAACTCGGCGTAGATCAGCCTGACTTCGGCATGTTGTTTGCTGACATGGCCTATGGCGATGGTGAAGTAATTCCTGCAGGTCTGCTGATTCAACCTAAGGTTGAAGCGGAAATCGCATTGGTAATTAACCAGGATTTGACCAAAGAAAAACATACCTATGCAGACATTATCAGCGCGACTGAGTATGCCCTGCCTGCAGTTGAAGTGGTCGATAGCCGGATCGAAAACTGGAAAATCAGTTTAATTGATACAGTTGCAGATAACGCATCTTCCGCAGCATTCGTTTTAGGTTCTCAACCTGTAAAACTTGAAAACCTTGATCTGGTGAACTGCAAAATGGTCATGACCCGTGGTGACGAAGTTGTGTCTCAAGGTGTGGGTAAAGCATGTCTGGCCAATCCACTCAATGCTGCAGTTTGGCTGGCAGATGAAATGGTACGCCGTGGTCGTCCATTACTTGCAGGCGACATTATCTTAACAGGTGCCTTAGGGCCTATGGTTGTGGCTCAACCAGGCGATGAATTCAAAGTTGAAATTGAAGGCTTCGGTTCTGTTACAGCTGCATTTGCTGCTGAATAATCGAGATTCCAAGAGAGTACATTCATGAAAAAGATTAAATGTGCAATGATCGGTCCAGGTAATATTGGTACGGATTTGCTTTACAAGTTACAACGCAGCGAATGGTTAGAGCCAGTGTGGATGGTGGGGATTGACCCGACCTCTGAAGGTCTGGCACGTGCTGCAAAAATGGGTTTAAAAACCACCGCTGAAGGTGTGGATGGTCTTCTGCCTCACGTGATTGCAGATGATATTAAAATTGCATTCGATGCAACGTCTGCTTATGTACATGCTGAAAACAGCCGCAAGCTCAATGAACTTGGCGTACTGATGATTGACTTAACGCCTGCTGCGATCGGTCCATTCTGTGTACCACCGGTCAACCTTGAAGCATTGCTTGCGGGTGGCGAAGTACCAAACGTAAACATGGTCACCTGTGGCGGTCAGGCAACGATTCCAATGGTAGCTGCAGTTTCTCGCGTTCAGCCGGTTGAATATGGTGAGATCATCGCAACGGTATCGACTAAATCAGTAGGTCCAGGTACACGTAAAAACATTGATGAATTTACCCGTACCACTGCCGGTGCCATTGAGAAAGTGGGCGGCGCGAAACAGGGTAAAGCGATTATCATCATCAACCCGGCTGAGCCACCACTGATGATGCGTGACACGGTTCACTGTCTGGTAGAAGGTGAACCGGATCAAGCAGCGATCACTGAATCTGTACACGCAATGATTAAAGAAGTTCAAAAATATGTACCGGGTTACAAGCTTGTCAATGGTCCAGTTTTTGATGGCAACCGCGTGTCAATTTACTTAGAAGTTGAAGGGCTTGGTGATTTCCTGCCGAAATATGCGGGTAACCTTGACATCATGACTGCTGCTGCAGCACGTACTGCAGAGATGTTTGCAGAACACGTATTCAATAAAGACGCTTAAGGAGCAACCACATGTCTAAGATTATTGTTCATGATATGACTTTGCGTGATGGTATGCACCCACAGCGCCATCAAACCACTGTTGAGCAAATGATTGCGATTTCAACAGCACTTGATGATGCAGGCGTACCTTTAATTGAAGTCACGCACGGTGACGGCCTTGGCGGTTCATCCGTCAACTACGGTTTTGCTGCTGCGACTGACGAAGAATATTTAACAGCTGTTGTACCACGTATGAAGAATGCAAAAATTTCTGCATTACTTCTACCTGGTATCGGTACGGTTGACCATTTAAAAATGGCGCATGAAATTGGTGTTTCTACTATTCGTGTTGCAACGCACTGTACAGAAGCGGATTGCTCAGAACAGCACATCACTGCTGCGCGTAAGTTAGACATGGACACAGTGGGCTTCCTAATGCTTGCTCACATGGCGACTCCTGAAAAACTGCTTGAAGAAGCAAACAAGATGGTGTCTTACGGTGCAAACTGTATCTATGTCACTGACTCAGCAGGCTATATGCTTCCTCAAGATGTCATCGATCGTGTTGGTCATTTACGTCAACACTTGGACCCAAGCATTGAGCTCGGTTTCCACGGTCACCATAACTTGGGTATGGGTGTATCGAATACGGTTGCTGCGGTACAAGCCGGTGCAGTACGTGTTGACTTGGCATCTGCAGGTTTGGGTGCGGGTGCGGGTAATACACCACTTGAGTTGTTCATTGCGGTTGCAAACCGTATGGGCATGGACACTGGCGTTGACTTGTTCAAAGTACAAGACGTTGCTGAAGATCTGGTCATTCCAATGATGCACAACCCGATCCGCGCGGATCGTGATGCAGCAACTTTGGGTTATGCGGGTGTGTATTCTTCATTCCTGTTGTTTGCTAAACGCGCTGAAGCAAAATATGGCGTTTCTGCACGTGAAATCCTGATGGAGCTTGGTCGTCGTGGTACGGTCGGTGGTCAGGAAGACATGATTGAAGATTTAGCATTAACCATGTCTAAAGCGCGTGAGTTACAAGCTTAACTTTTAATCGCTCAGTATTAAAATAAGTTTGATAAAAAAGCATCCAAATTGGGTGCTTTTTTATTTTAAATGAGATTGATTAATATATTAAAACTCTGGGGTGAGATGTTTTAGTTATAATGTTGTAGAGCGATTATTTTGGCTTTATATTTTCCTTAAACATAAAAACGATAAATAAAAAATGGCTGCTGAAAGATTTTAAAAAATTTACTCTTATTAATAGAAGAAACAAAAGTTTGAATTAAATATCTGGTCAATTTTTTATTTTAATTAATCGTTTTAAAATCTAAGCGATTGGTTGCTTGAGGAGAAGTCTGAAATATCGGCCGATGAAAGCAGAAAATCTTAATACTGTGGTCGGATTTTTTATTTAAATCGACTTGCGCATGATGGCGACATAGATTTTATCTGTTGAATGGGGAACTCATGATGCGTCGTCAAAACTTATGGATAGCAATGTTTGCTGCGATAGCAACTTTAGGAACAACTGCAGCGAATGCAGATTTTATTGACGACAGTAATGTGCAATTAAAATTTAAAAATTTCTATTTAGACCGTGAGTATTCTCATGAAACTGGTCGTGCAGTAACGCCAGGATATGGCAACTGGACGCAAGCAGTTACCTTAGATGCCAAGTCGGGTTACCATGATATTGGTGCTGGCATTCAAGTTGGTGCTGATCTATTAGCGCAATATGCGGTTGGTCTAAAGTCAGAAGGTCATGTGGATGATATTCATATGCCGTATGATGGTAAAAAAGTTGCAAAAGACAATGCAAAATTGGGTGCAACTTTAAAGGTTAAGGTCTCTAAAACAGAATTAAAAGTAGGTGACTTACTTCCAGTTTCTCCTGTTGTGGTTGCTGATCCATCACGTCAATTGTTAACCACATATAGCGGTGCATGGTTAGAATCTAAAGACATTAAAAATGCCAAACTGACCTTGGCATATATTGATGGCATCAACGCACGTTATGACAACCAATACCAAGATTTAACGCTATTCCCTAAGAATAATTTTGCAGAAGCAGAAGCTTTAGGTAAAACCACTGATGATGGGATGTATATTGCAGGTGTTGATTATCAGTTCACGCCTAAAATTGGTGGTAGCTATTGGTATGCCGATGTGACCAACATTTATCAACAGCATTATGTTGCGACCAATTTGAAAACCAATTTAACTGAAAAAACTAAACTTGATGCGCATGTTCGTTATTTTGATAACAGCGAATCAGGCGATAAATTATATGGCAACATCGACAGTCAAGCGGTGTCGGCAGGTGCGAAGATCAATCATGGTATGCATACGGTACAATTAGGCTACCAAGCGATGTTTGGCGAGCATGGTGATGGTGCTGCAACAATGTTTCCAACATTGGGTGGTTGGGTGCCACAGCCTTATTTAGACAACTGGTCAGTGGCGAGCTTTATTCGTAAAGATGAACGTTCTTGGAGCTTAGGTTATACCTATAACTTTAAAGATGCGGGTGTGCCAGGTTTGACTGCAACTGTGCGTCACTTCCGTGGCGACAACATTGATGGTACTTACCACAAATTAACCAGCAACTCAGGTGTGGCGTTAAAAGAAGGTAAAGAGAACGAAAATAATGTCATCGTGAACTATGTTGTACCTGAGGGCAAGTTTAAAGGTTTGGGCGTGAACTATATGTTTATCGACACCAACTATAACTTCGGTAATGACCTTCAAGAACACCGTATCGCAACCACGTATACCTATAAGTTTTAAAAGTGAATCCAGAGGGTGGATAGAGCAGTTGCTTTCAACTGCTCTCTTTTTTACTAAGGAAGAAACACAGAAAAAATGTAAGGGATTGTTTTTATTTTATATATAAATATCAATAACTTAAATAATATATATTTTATAGTATGCAATCGTAATTTTATATCAGTTGAAGGTGTTAGAGCGGTTAATATAAGAGGGTATAAAAGACATTTTTATTGAGTCAACTTGACGTCGACTTCTCCATGTAGATGGACACGCAAGCGAAAGACTGTACGAGGAATCAACATGAGCACTGTTCAAATCCCTGAATACAAAACAGATTCATTCTTTGGCTTAGAAGACAAATGGATTGAAACTGCTGAAGGTGAGTTAACTCACTACCACGAAATTGGTGAAGGTACACCAATTCTATTTCTTCACGGTTCAGGTACAGGCGTATCTGCTGCGGCAAACTGGTGGTTAAACCTGCCTGCAATTGGTGAGCAAGCACGTTGTATCGCAATTGATACCATTGGTTATGGTCAAACAGTGGTTGCACCAAACACTGAATATGGTATTCGTGCTTGGGTAGACCACGCGATCCGTACTTTAGATGCTTTGGGTATCGAAAAAACCTGGTTAGTGGGTAACTCTTTAGGTGGCTGGTTGGCATTCCAGTTGGCACTGGATTATCCAGAGCGCGTTTTGGGTATCGTGTCTATGGGGACAGGCGGTGCGAAACAAACTGCTGCACTCAAAGCGCATGCAAACCCGGTGTTGACTGAAGAAGGCATCAAGAAAACCTTGTCAATGTTTGTGGTAAATAAAGACTTGATCACGGATGAACTGGTTAAAGTTCGCTTTGCTTCTGCTGCAAATGACTATGCATCAAATCGTTTGATGGATGTAGTTGGCGCACGTGACCGTGACCGTTTCGAATTCCCGCTTGATTTCGAAAAAATGAAAGATATTACTGTGCCAGTGTTACTGATTCATGGTACGCAAGATGTGGTCATTCCAGTATCACGTACTTGGGACATCCTGAATGTGGTTCCAAATGCTGATGCGCATATCTTCAGCCAATGTGGGCACTGGTCTCAAGTTGAGAAAGCAGACGAATTCAATACTGTGATCAAAAACTATCTTGCTGTTCACGGCGTAAAATAATTTTACCGTGTTTTAAAAAGGGATGACTTCGGTCATCCTTTTTTTGTGGGCAAAATATTGAACAGAATGTACTTAAGTGCATATGATTCTCATTTGTACAGGTTGATGTAAAAATCTAATTATTTTTAGCAAGTTATTAAATTTAAGCCGAGAAAAAACTGACTTAACTTTTATTAGACTTAAGTTGTAAATGAAGGGGGGGTAGGGTGAAAAACAGGCAATATTAGCCCAGATCAGGCGACCAATTAAGGAGCTACAGATTGATCCTTTATCAAAAAATAGAATTTAAAATAAATTTTTTAGCAAAAAATGATAAAACAAAAAAGCACATGCCACTCAAAAGTTGAATGGCATATGCTTGATCGGAGATGGAGCGGGATTAGTCCTGTTCTTCGCGGTTAATATCTAGATAAAACACCCGGGTTAATAGCTCAAGAAATTTGCTGACCGCATAGGATTTGTTGTTTTTGTGGTAACTGACATACAGATCCAGATATGGCAGTTCCACGTCCAGCGGACGAATCACGGTATTATCCATGGTTAGTGGTGCAATATAGCCAGGCAAAATGGTACAGCCTAGGCCCATTCCGATCGAGTTGATATTAAATAAAATATTATCGGCCTTTTGCACGATATTGAGTTCAATGCCGTTGGCTTTGGCAAAGTCCAGAATAGCCTGGTTCAGGGTCAAGGACTGCTCTGCTGATGGAATAATAAAATCAATACCATTCAATGCTTTAACAGGAATTCTTTCGTATTTTGCTAAGGGGTGATCTTTAGGCAGGAGAAAAATCAGCGGTTCACGAATCACGAACTGGCTTTCAATTTCATCACTATTGAAATTATGACGGGTAAATGTCAGATCTAGATCACCTTTTTTTAACAAACGCATCTGCTCATTGTTGTTCAGGCTCAGCAGTTCAATTTTTAAATCTGGGTTCTGTACACGTAGATTTGGCAAGATATAGGGGAAGATTTTCATCTCGGCTACCGGTACAAAACCGATACGGAGCATTTGCTGTTTGGCCTGTGACACCTGACGTGCCATGGCAACGGCTTTGTCCGCCTGTGCAAGGGTGAGACGGGCCTGTTCCAGGAATACGGCGCCTTCTTCGGTCAGCTCCACTTTACGTTTGGTTCGGTTGAGTAGCTTGACGCCGACATCTTCTTCCAGGTCTTTGATTTGCTGGCTAAGTGAGGGTTGAGCCGTATAAAGTTTAAGTGCTGCCTTACTAAAGTTCAGTTCTTCAGCAACGGTGATAAAGTAGCGAAGGTGTCGTAATTCCATGTCATCAGCCCGAAGAGTAATCCAAAAAATGTCTTACTATAATTTCATAGAAGTATAATCTATAAACAACTATGTCGTGAAGGTTATTTTGATATTTAGAAAGTAAATACTCTTGAGATATTTATTAATGTTTTAATATCAGAACAAGCACGTGGAATAATTGCTTAAAGCTATTAATTGAAACAAAAAAAATATTTCCCCAAAATCAATCCAAAATCCATTATCCATTCGAATTGAGTCTATTTACTTTGTGCCTTGATGGGTCACAGGAGAGCTTTTCATGAGTGGAAAAATTGATGTGCGTGAAATCGACGCTTTAGTCGATGCACAAAATGGGCGTATCACTCCATCTATCTATACAGATCCAGATATTTACGAATTAGAACTTGAACGCGTTTTTGGCCGTACTTGGTTGTTCCTTTGTCATGAAAGCCAGATTCCAAAGGCGGGTGACTTCTTCAATACCTATATGGGTGAAGATCCGATCATCGTGGCACGTCAAAAAGATGGCTCAATCAAAGCATTCTTAAACCAGTGCCGTCACCGCTCTATGCGTGTGAGTTTCGCAGACTGTGGTAATACCCGTGCATTCACTTGCCCATACCACGGCTGGTCTTATGGCATTGACGGTTCTTTAAAAGACATTCCGCTTGAAGAACGTGCTTACCCACAAGGTGCATGTAAAGAGCAATGGGGCTTGGTCGAAGTGAATCGTGTCAAGTCTTACAAAGGCCTGGTATTCGCTTGTTGGGATGAAACCACACCTGATCTTGAAGAATACATGGGCGATATCGCTTGGTATCTAGATGGTGTACTTGACCGTCGTCCAGGTGGTACAGAAATCATCGGTGGTGTACACAAATGGGAAATCGAGTGTAACTGGAAATTTGCAGCGGAACAGTTTGCATCTGACCAGTATCATGCCTTGTTCTCTCATGCATCTGCGATCCAAGTCCTTGGCGCAAAACCAGATGATGAAGCATCGAAAAAACTTGGTGCTGCACAAACGGCTCGTCCAGTTTGGGAAACGGCTAAAGATGCACTTCAGTACGGTTCACGTGGTCACGGTTCAGGTTTCTTCTTTACAGAGAAACCAGATGCAAACGTATGGGTCGACGGTGAAGTAGCCAACTACTTCCGCGAAACTTATGAAGAAGTGAAAGAGCGTTTAGGTGAAGTCCGTGCCCTGCGTCTTGCAGGTCATAACACCATGTTCCCGACCTTGTCTTGGTTGAACGGTACGGCAACGCTTCGTGTATGGCACCCACGTGGTCCAAACAAAACTGAAGTATGGGCATTCTGTATTGCGGATGCTGAAGCATCGCAAGAAGTCAAAGAAGCATTTGAACGTTCTGCAACGCGTGCTTTCGGTCCTGCTGGTTTCCTAGAGCAAGATGACTCTGAAAACTGGATCGAAATCCAAAAAGTTTTACGTGGTTATAAAGCGCGTCAAAACAAACTCATTATGGAAATGGGTAAAGGCAACGAGAAAATCCGTGAAGATGGTATTCCGGGGATCACCAACTATATTTTCTCTGAAACTGCAGCACGTGGCATGTACCGCCGCTGGGCAGATTTATTGATCCATGAAAAATGGGAAGACGTTGAAGCAGCAGCTGACGCATACGAGAAGGAGCTTATGAAATGAGTCAAGTGAGTTTAGAACTTCATCATCAAATCAGTCAGTTCCTGTATCGCGAAGCAAAATTGCTGGACGACTGGAAATTCCGCGATTGGTTGGATACCTTGGCTGAAGATATTTCTTATACGCTACGTACCACACCAAACGCGCAAACCCGTGACCGTCGCCGTTCAGTTGAGCCACCGACGACTTGGGTATTCAACGATACCAAAGACCTTTTAGAGCGTCGTGTCGCACGTCTTGAAACCGGTATGGCTTGGGCTGAAGAGCCTCCATCACGTACCACTCACATGGTGAGCAACGTGATCGTAGAGCCAGCTGAAGTTGAAGGCGAATACGACGTATATGTAACCTATTTGCTATATCGTACGCAAAAAGAGAAAGACATTGTCATTTACTGCGGTAAACGCCATGACAAGATCCGTAAAGTTGAAGGCGGCCTCGGCTTCCAGATCTTCAACCGTAAGATCATGCTGGATCAAGCGACCTATAGCTCACATAACCTGAGTGTATTCTTCTAATGAATAAGATTTTTGTTTGCCAAGTTGACGAATTAGACGAAGGCGAAGCGCTAAAAGTAGATTGCGGCGTGAATGGTATTGATGCATTGGCAGTATTCAATAACGGTGGTGAGTTCTTCGCAATGAACGACCGCTGTTCACACGGCAATGCGTCTATGTCTGAAGGTTATCTGGAAGACGACGGTACAGTGGAATGTCCACTTCATGCTGCACGTTTCTGTTTGAAAACAGGTGAGGCACTTTGCTTGCCAGCAACTGATCCAATTCAAACATTCCCGGTAGTGGTTGAAGACGGCGCATTATATGTAGAGATGGCAGGAGAGTAATCATGGGTTGGCTACAAGGCGAAGTTGCACTTATTACCGGTGGTGGTTCAGGCTTAGGCTGGGCGCTAGTGGAACGTTTCCTGGAAGAAGGTGCACAAGTTGCCGTTCTTCAACGTTCAAAAGCAAAAGTGGAGGCATTAAACGAACACTTTGGCGGTAAAGTTCTTGCGATTGAAGGCGATGTAGCCAGCTATGCAGACAACGTTCGTGCAGTGAATGCCACTGTAGAGCGTTTCGGCAAACTCGACTGTTTCGTTGGTAATGCCGGGATCTGGGATCATTATGCCGATATCGTCAATACCTCTGGTGAGCAGCTGGAAAAAGCCTTTGACGAGATTATGGGGATTAATACCAAATCGCTCATTCTCGGCGCGAAGGCTGCACTGGATGCATTGATCGCTTCTGAAGGTTCTATCATATTTACTTTGTCTAATTCGGCACTGTACTCCGCTGGCGGAGGCCCTGTATATACTGCATCTAAGCATGCAGGGGTGGGTATTATGAAAGAATTGGCCTATGAGCTTGCGCCTAAAGTACGAGTGAATGCGGTTGCACCGTCAGGTATGAATGTGAATATCAAAGGCGCAGCGTCGCTCGGTCAGGAAAATGTTGGCCTGCTCGATGCACGTGATCCTGAGAAAATTGCACGTGGTATGCCACTGAATTTCTTGCCTGAACCGGAAGATATGACAGGTTCATACGTACTCTTGGCATCTCGTCAAAATAACCGTCCTTTGACTGGCGTTCTGATCAATGCAGAATGCGGTCTGGGAATTCGTGGCTTACGTCAGCCCCGTGCCGGTTTCTTTGACGAATAAAAATCTGCTTTTAAAAATCTCCCCTTCCCCCTCTTTATAAAAGAGGGAAAAGAATCTCCCTCCTTTTAAAGGAAGGATGGGGAGGATTTAAGTCTTCCTTTTTGGAGTCTCTCATGGCCGTTAAACTTATTTGTGCATCGCACAGTCCGTTAATGGAATTTGCTTCACCACAGGAAAAGCGTAAAGAACAAGCTGTTCGAGATGCTTTTGAAAAACTCTCTGCTGAAGTAAAAGCTTACGACCCAACCCTGATTATCACCTTTGGTCCTGACCATTTTAATGGTTTCTTCTATGACCTGATGCCAAGTTTCTGTGTCGGTATTCGTGCCAAAGCTGCGGGTGACTGGGATTATGGTAAAGACAATGATCACATCGATGTACCTGAAGACAAAGCATTAGGCTTGGTTCGACGTGTACTCGATGAAGGTGTAGACGTTGCATATTCTTACCGTATGCAGGCGGATCATGGGGTGACTCAGCCATTACACTTCCTGTGTGACGGCAAACTCGATCGTTATCCAACGATTCCAATTTTTATTAATGGCGCTGCAGCACCGATGCCAACCACCAAGCGTACCATTGCTTTGGGCCGTGCTGTAGGTCAGTTTATTAAATCTTTAAACCTTGAAAATGAGCGTGTCCTTGTTTTAGGTACAGGTGGTCTGTCGCATGATCCACCCACACCGCAAATGGGTTCGGTTCCACCACAAGTAGAAGAATTCCTGATTGCAGGTCGTAATCCAACGCCTGAAGCACGTGAAGCACGTCAGGGCAAAGTCATTGCAGTCGGTCAGAAACTGGCAGCAGGCGATACTTCGGTTGCAGTTCCTTTAAATGCTGAATGGGATCGTGCACTGCTTGAAACCTTCAAGAACGCTGATTTTGCGACCTTAGAAGCCATGACAGAAGATGAAATTCGTCGTGACGGCGGTCGTGGTGGTCAGGAAGTCCGTTCCTGGATGGCCGCATTTGCAGCCTTAAGCGAAATGGGCGAATACGACATGACAACACACTGCTATGAAGATATCAGTGAATGGATTGCGGGCTTCGGCATCGTATCTGCAGAGTTAAAAGGTTAATTGACATGAGCAACATCGAAACCATCGTAATTGTAGGGGCTGGCCAGGCAGGTGCAAGCGCGATTTTAGAACTTCGTGGCAACAAGTACGCAGGTAAAATCATTCTGATTGGTGATGAAACGCATCTTCCTTATGAGCGTCCGCCACTGTCGAAAGATGTGATTCTAAAACCTGAGGACACCAAGATTGAAATTCTGTCAGCAGAAAAACTGGCTGATCTTGGCGTGACCACCATTCGTGGCAATGGCGTGACTCAAATCAACGCGACCGCGAAAACGGTTGAACTTCAAAATGGTGATGTTGTTGCTTATGACAAATTGCTTCTCGCAACAGGCGGTGCCGCGCGCCGTCTGCCAAACTTCGATGCGTTAGGCAAACATGTTTATACCTTGCGTAACCTTGAAGACTCACAGGCATTGGTTCCTGTATTGCAAGCAGGTCAACGTATTCTGCTGATCGGTGGCGGTGTGATCGGTCTTGAACTGGCATCCTCTGCGCGTTACAAAGACTGTCAGGTGACTGTGCTTGAGCAGGGACCAATGGTAATGGGGCGTTGTTCACCGCGTATTTTAAGTGAATTTCTGCTTGAACAACACCGTCTGGCAGGCGTAGATGTTCGCTTAAATACTCAAGTTGCAGCTTGCCGTTTAGATGGTGAAGAAATTGTGGTGAATTTAGCTGATGGCGAAGAGTTACGTGCTGATGCTGTGGTTTATGGAATCGGAATTGTGCCAAACGCACAGCTTGCCATTGCAGCCGGTTTAGATGCTGATCTTGCGATCAAGGTCAATGAAAATTGCCAGACTTCAAATGCCCATATTTATGCAGCAGGCGATGTCGCGACACAACTTCGTGAAGACGGCGAATTCCGCCGTGTCGAGACTTGGGAAAATGCCAATCTTCAGGCAGGCATTTTTGCGCGTCATGTCATGGGTGTCGAACATCCAAAAGCCAATCCGGCCTGGTTCTGGACCGATCAGCTCAATATCAACTTCCAGTTTGTCGGTGATATGGCAGCGACCCAATGGCTGGTTCGTGGCGACATGGATGCAGCCAAAGGCGCAGACAATTCATTTGTGATGTATGGTGTGACAGATGGTCAAATCGTTGCCGGTATTACCGTCAATGCGGCCAAAGAAATGCGTCATCTGAAAAAAATGATCAGCAAGAATACGGCTTTTGAAGCTGAAAAACATTTGGATCTGGCACAAGACTTACGCAAAATTGCTTAAGTTGTATTGAGATATCTTGGAACAGATCTATGTTTTGCATAGGTCTGTTTTTTTATGTTTATCGAATACTCTCTATATGATCACTACCTCAAGTTTCAGTTTTGGTTTGTATTACTTTGCGTAGGTAATGCCTCACTTTTGAGAGGTCAAAAGTGACAAAAATCTTTTTCTAAACTGAGGATATGTCCATATATCCCAGTTTAGCGGCGGCATCCATGCCGCAATCAGTATTGTCGATTGTGGATTTGAACGAGAAGTTAGTTCAATTCTTTCTGATTAACTTTAATTGAGTCTTTTATGAATTCAAATTCATCTCCCATGCTGGTGACGGCAAGTATTTACGTTTTACTTGTGCTGATTTGGGCCGCAACGCCTTTGGCGATTGTCTGGAGTGTGGCCGAGATTCACCCGATGTGGGTACTGATCATTCGCTATTTTGGCGCATCGATTATTGCGCTATTCCTGCTAAAAATCATGCGTGATCCCTTGCCTTTTGACGGCACTTCAATGAAAAGCTATCTGGCCGGCAGTCTGAATTTAATCGGTGCACAGCTGTTTATTTATCTGGCAGCCAATTATCTGACCTCAGGTCTGATGGCCCTGATTTTTGGTTTTTCGCCGCTGATTGCCGGTCTGATCGGGCATGTGATCTTAAAAACTCATCAGTTAGTGTGGCTGCAATGGTCAGGTATGGCTGTTGCCATTGCAGGGCTGAGTTTTGTATTTTTAGATTCGGCAGACAGCAAGGTGAATCCTTGGGGTGTGGTGCTGATGCTGATCAGTATGGTGTCCTATATCAGTTCAATCTTCTGGGTCAAACAGATCAACGCACCTTTAAGCCCAATGTCACAAGCGACAGGTTCATTGCTGCTATCAGCAGCCGGTTCACTGCTCTTGATTCCATTTATCTGGCAGCATATGCCGACCCAGTTGCCTGGCATACAGGCGCTGATCGGGTTTGTATTTACTATGATCATGTCCTCGATTGTGGCGATGCTGTGTTATTTCTGGCTGATTCGGCGTTTAAATGCTTCAACAGTATCTTTGAGTAATGTCATGACGCCAGTCATCGCACTGGTACTTGGTGCGACTCTGAATCATGAAATCATCAGCAGTCATGCCTTTGCAGGAATTGCCGTGGTGATGTTCGGCATCATTATGTACTTTTGGAAAGAGTGGCGTGAGCAATACTTTTCCAAGCACTAAATCTGTAGCAAATCAAAAGGGCGAAAGCCCTTTTTTATGCTTTAAATCTTTTAGAGGAATGAAGTCTATGGCTACATCCGTTCACAAGAGTTTAAGCAAGTCTATTTAGCAGATTGGCCAAATGTTAAAAATAGTATATGTCATCGTATGCACTCTTAATCGTTGCATAACTCAGGCGTGCACGATCAAATCAGCACACATTATGAGGATAAAATTTTGGCTGGAATCAGCAGAGTAGGGCTTGGTATGATTTTGTATTTTTTAAAAAACTGTATGCATCATGTTTTTCTCGACAGTACCCATAGTCCGGCCAGCCAGCAGGCTATCAGAGCGCTATTTTTTTGCTAAAATAACAAAAACATACATGATTGTCTGTGATGGATTTCATACTATACTCAAGTGCGCCTGTTTTTAGTTTGTATGCTCATTAAAAGATGCATCGCCTGACCATTTCAAGCGGTTGCTGTCTTGCATATAGCGAATAATAAATAGTGGATGTTTATGCAAGATCTTCTCAAAACTAAAAAATTTCAGTTAACCACGGAGTCCAGCTGGAAACATCTCTGGTCTAAGCCGGTATTTGAGTATCTGCATTCAGATCATTTCAATGGACAACAGTTTCGTAATCTCGAGCATCCTGCTCGGGCGCACAGTCGTTTTGACTTATATAAATGGCTCATTACCCGAAAATCCAAAAACTGGAATATCAATCTCGATGCAGAACGTGCCGAGTTTTTTGCGCGACCGCGTGCATTGCCACAGCAGCGTCCCGATGCGCCTTTAGATGACTGGCAAATCTGGTTTATTGGTCACGCCACTGTGCTCATTCAAATCGGGCCTTATAATTTCCTGACCGATCCGGTCTGGGCTGAATATGCCAGTCCTTCTGCATCCACTGGCCCGCAGCGGGTCATTCCTGCCGGTATTGCGCTAGATGAACTGCCACATATTGATGCTGTGCTGCTCAGCCATAACCACTATGATCATATGGATCTGGCCACACTGGAATGGTTGCATAGCACATTTGAAATGCCAATTTATACCGGACTGGGCAATGCCTGGTATTTGCCAAAGCACTATACCGTGCATGAGATGGACTGGTGGGAAAATGCATTTTTTGAAGAAATCCGCATTGTCTATACGCCGGCACAGCATGCCTCGGGGCGCGGTATGCGTGATCAGAATTGTGCTTTGTGGGGTGGCTTTTCCTTATTGCATGGTCAGGAACATTGTTTCTTTGCCGGAGATAGTGGTTATGCCTCGCATTTTAAAGAGGTTCGCAAGCGTCTGGGTGCGCCCCGAATTGCCTTGCTGCCCATCGGTGCCTATGAGCCGCGTGCACTGATGCGTGCGATTCATATGAATCCGGAAGATGCATTTCATGCACATCAGGACTTGCAGGCCAAATGCTCACTGGCGATTCATTACCGTACTTTCCAGCTTACTGATGAAGATCGGGATGCGCCAGAGCATGAATTGCATGAAATTATCAAACATTCTTCCAAGCTGATTAATCCGTTTTACTGCGTACATGAAGGCAAACGGATTATTGTCTAATGGCTTCACGCTGTTCTTGCTTGATGAGTTGAATGGCAAGCACAGAAAGCATCAGCCAAACAGCATTTCACCTATGCCAGAAAATCCAACCAAGACTTTGGCCAGTACCCGCTCAAAGCCCAGATTTTGCCAGATTGTGATTTCAGCAGGGGACTGAAACAGTATTTTTGGAATCAGTCCTTGATAGAATCAGCGCATTGCCAAGCTTAGCTGAATGGTGCGAAGCGCTTGGGTGAAAACGGGCTCAGAATTCACGAATAGCATTTTCCAGAAAATGGTGTTTATTTTCGCTAGATGGAATCAGGCAATAATCAGTTTTACCAAATAGCTGATAGCGCTTTAAAGCAATCCCACGATACAGAAAGTCGCGGATAAAACGCGGCATTAAATAGCCTGTACTCATTAAATTCAACGGAAAACCGAGATGCTGCATGACTTTTAACAGGGCAGTGGATTCGGTATAAAGTGTGCCAGCTTGGATGACGAGCATCGTGCTGTAATGTGCAGTGGACATCTGGTAATGCTCGAGCAGGGCAACACCTAAAGGGGATTGGGCAGAGACCAGTTTAAACTGTATCTTGTTATCGTATTGAATCAAAAATCGTGCCCAGCCATTACAGATCACACAAACAGCATCAAATAAAATGATGTCGTGTTGTTGAATGATGTCTTCAATATCTTTGCTCATCGTTATATTTTTTCTAGTGACGTATTATTTGTATACTGCTTGATATCACACTAAAAAACCACCCGAGGGTGGTTTTTTATATATCGCTAAGGCAGCTTAAAGCAAGCTGGCTAAGCCTTTGGCTGGATCGGTTTCACGAGCAGCCTGTGCATCTGCCACTGTCATGCCGAGTGCTTGTGCTACGCCTTCGCCATAGGCCGGATCGCAACTATAACAATTGCGGATGTGACGGTATTTAATGAAATCTAGTGCATCACCCATCGCGCCAGCCGTGTTATTAAACAAGGCCTGCTTTTGTTCATCATTCATCAGGTTGAACAGGGCACGTGGCTGGCTGAAGTAATCGTTATCATCTTCACGGAAATCCCAGAAATCGGCAGCACCGGTGATTTTTAGTGGTGGCTCTCTGAATTCCGGTTGCTCCTGCCATTGGCTGAAACTGTTCGGCTCATAATGTGGCAAGGAACCGTAGTTGCCATCCATACGACCCTGACCATCACGACGGTTAGAATTGACCGGACAGCGTGCAGCATTGACCGGAACCTGTGAGTGATTCACGCCGACACGGTAACGCGCGGCATCGGCATAGTTAAATAAACGTGCTTGTAACATCCGGTCCGGCGAGTAGCTAATCCCCGGAACAAGGTTACTTGGTGCAAAGGCGGCTTGTTCAACATCCTGGAAGTAGTTTTCTGGGTTGCGGTTCAGTTCAAATTCACCCACTTCAATCAGTGGATATTCACCCTTCGGCCAGACTTTGGTCAGGTCAAATGGATGATATGGTACTTGTTCTGCCTCAAGTTCTGGCATGATTTGTACGAACAGGGTCCATTTCGGGAAGTCCCCACGTTCAATCGCATTGTACAGGTCAGTCTGGCTGCTTTCGCGGTCACGACCAACCAGTTCTGCTGCCTCGGCATCGGTCAGGTTTTGAATGCCTTGTTGCGTGCGGAAATGGAATTTCACCCAGAAACGTTCATTGTTGGCATTGATGAAGCTGTAGGTATGGCTACCAAAACCATGCATGTGACGATAACCGACTGGAATACCACGATCTGACATCACAATGGTGACTTGGTGCAATGCTTCCGGCAGCAATGTCCAGAAATCCCAGTTATTGGTCGCATTACGCAAGTTGGTGCGTGGGTCGCGTTTTACTGCTTTATTCAGGTCAGGGAACTGGCGAGGGTCGCGGAAGAAGAATACTGGTGTGTTGTTACCAACCAAATCCCAGTTACCTTCTTCGGTATAGAATTTCAGGGCAAAACCACGAATATCACGTTCTGCATCGGCAGCACCACGTTCACCGGCAACGGTAGAGAAACGCGCAAACATTTCAGTTTTTTTGCCCACTTCAGAGAAGATTTTAGCGCGGGTATATTGGCTAATGTCATGGGTCACGGTAAATGTACCAAAAGCACCTGAACCTTTGGCATGCATACGGCGCTCAGGAATCACTTCGCGAACAAAGTTAGCCAGTTTTTCATTCAGCCATAAATCCTGAGCAAGTAATGGACCACGTGCACCTGCGGTCATACTGTTCTGGTTGTCGACCACAGGCGCACCCGCTTCAGTGGTCAGGTGGGTAACAGGGCATTTTTTAAAATCTTGGCTCATTTTTCCTCTCCAAGTTTTGAATATCTTGTAGCGTTTATCCAGTATTTATAAAATATTGAGTTATCTGCGAAGGGCATCAGGTTTTACTCTATTTTCAATATCTTGATATAAATACTGTTAGCGCACAAAGTGGAATTCACAGGATATAATTGAGTGATGTCACTCAAAAAATATTTTTAAAGTTAATAAAGTCTAAAATATTTAAAATTAAATGGTTACTTTTTAAAAGTAGCCGGTTTTCTACTCTTTGACAATATCAAATTCTCTATATTTTGGATAACTCAAATAATGAATCGGATTAAACGAAAATAACAATCTTTAAGTCCCTTATATGTTTTTATCAAAGGATCAAACTAATAGATGAATCGTGCTGTTTAAAATAAATCTTATAACTGATTTATTTTAAATGCTTTTTTTGATTAGGTTTTGTCTGTGTGAAAAACATCATAAAGTGCTGAATGTAATCAGCATGTTTTCCGGCTATAGTGCTCATTTTTGTATACAGAATATCCTGCTTAAATGGTCTTTATTTTTAAAAAAAGCATTGGCAAATATGCTTGAAAATTGTCCAAAATGGCGTATCATTATTTTCCCACTCGCGTGGAAACTCACTAAAATCTAGTTAAAAGGCGAAAGTACAACATGGCCAAGAAGAAAACAGTCGAGCATGTGGTGATCCATAATTTTGTGGCAAAACACATGCATGAAGTCAACAAAAGTCAGGTTTTTGTAGACCGAAAGAAAAATGCAAAACGTGGCTACAACAAGCACAGACAAGGGCGATATTCTATGGAAGATCGCCCTTTTTTAATGGCAGCTTAAGATCTGTAAGGTGGTTGAGGATGACGCGTTGGCTGTTTGGGGTTGGTTCCAAGTGGAGAGAGCGGGGCAACGGGGCGGTTGCTATGATTTTGTGTATTTTGAGTGGAGCGCCGCGATGAATTTGTTGGCTCATCTCGTATAAAATCATTAAATAATTTATTCAGTCTTCCCTGATTTGGCTGTCCATAATGTGCAGGGTGAGGTTCAGTTCTGGCCTGCTGAAAACTGGCAAATTGATCTTTTTGCTGACGATAGAGTTTGGCCGCTATCACAGAGGGATCATTTCGGCCTAAACGCCGTCGCTGGGATGCTGAAATTTCGATGCCCAATAGAGGGGACATTTTAGGCCGATCGGCATAGCCGCTGGCAGGACGTGTATAAGATGAACCGGAATAATCCGCATTTTTCCGGGCCCGCAAGGCAGGTGCAATAATAACAATATAGAACACCGCAATGAGCATGAACAGGATAACCAGAAATTCCATAACCACCTCTACACTCGTCGAGGGACTGGAAAAGTCCCGGATTAGGCACTCACCATACGCGTGGCTGATTTCACCATATCACCCAAACCATGGGTTCTGAAATAATATTCCAGCCAGCTTTTTACCATCAGTGGATTGTCCATTTTTAACACATGCTGTAGCAATTCCTGTGCATCACTCATCGGCACGTGACAAATGGTTTTACGTACCTTCAGGATATTACTCGAACTCATTGACAGGGTATTAAAGCCCATGGCCATGAGCAAAACCGCAGACAGCGGATCACCTGCCATTTCACCGCAGATACTGACCGGTTTTTCATTACGATGACAGTCCTGCACCAGACGGGTCAGGGCACGCAGTACGGCAGGATGTAAATGTGAATAGACATTGGCAACCCGCGGATTATTGCGATCGACTGCCAAAAGATATTGAGTCAAATCGTTAGAGCCAACCGAGAAGAAATCGACCAGTTCGGAAAACTCATCAATCTGATGCAGCACACTCGGCACTTCTACCATGATGCCAAGTTTTGGCTTGTTCACTTTGACCTGCTCTTCTTCCTGAATCGCCGCATGATCACGTTCCAGTAAATAGAGTGCTTCTTCAACCTCACTGACACTGGTCACCATCGGCAACAGAATATGCAGGTTATTCAGTCCGATACTGGCTTTAAGCATGGCGCGAATTTGTGAAGAAAAAATTTCCGGATGATCCAGGGTAAAACGAATGCCACGCCAGCCCAGTGCCGAATTTTCTTCTTCAATTGAAAAATACGGCAGGTCTTTGTCTGCCCCAATGTCCAGGGTACGCATCACTACCGGTTTATTGGCAAAATGAGTGAGTTGCTGGCGATAAATCGCGCGCTGTTCTTCTTCGCCCGGGAAGCGGTCGCGTAGCATAAATGGAATTTCAGAACGGTATAAACCAACGCCTTTGGCACCACGTTGCACGCCACGGACCACATCGATCATCAGGCCGGTGTTGACGTACAGTTTTACCGCTACCCCATCCGGGGTAATCGCATCTTTGGTTTCGTACTGACGCAGATCTTTGGCGATCTGTTCTTCTTCTTTTTGAATTTCTTTATAGCGACTGCGCAAACGCCGTGGCGGATTGATGAAGACCCGGCCTTGATGCGCATCAACGATCATTTCTACATCATCCAGGGTATTAATTGGCAGTTCAGTCACACCGACCACAGTCGGAATGCCGAGGGCACGTGCCACAATTACCATATGCGAGTTCATGGCACCTTCAGTGGTGACAATCGCAGCAATTTTATCCACTGGCAGTTCAACCAGAGCTGCAGTGGAAATCTCTTCCCCTATCAGAATACTCTCATCGGTCAGCTCACGATGACTGGCATCAGCTTCCTGTAAACGCGCCAGAATACGGCGGCCCAAGTCTTTTAAGTCTGCCACCCGTTCACGTAAATAATCATCCTGCATCTGGGCAAACTGTGCCACATGACTATCAATCACGATGCGCACTGCACCCTGTGCCCAATGGCCTTCGCGAATGAGCGTCTTGATTTCTGCCGGCAGGGCATTTTCATCCAGCATCCGCAAGAATACGCTAAAGAGCGCGCGTTCTTCGGCCATCAGCGCATCCTGCATCTTGTCATCGAGCGACTGGATTTCTTCACGGACTGAGTTGAGGGCGCTGTCTAATAATTGTAGTTCTTCGCTGATGTCATCGGCTTCACGATCGGGAACAGCGGCCAGATCTGCTGGCGGGTAGAGAATCACGGCCCGGCCCAGGGCAATCCCGCCTGAACCGGACACCCCCTGAAAGGTTTTATAGGCAGGCAGGTTATTTGGCTTGCGGAAGACATCAATATTGCCCACCGCATGGGCATGGGCAATCACGCCAGAGAGCTGCGCGCACAGTGTGACCAGAAATGATTCGGCGGCTTCAGAGAAATCCTGAGATTCTTTATTCTGAACCACCAGCACACCCATGACCTTACGGCGGTACATCACCGGGACGCCCAGAAAAGAGTTATACAGCTCTTCACCGGTTTCAGGCAGGAACAGGAAGCGTTCATGTTTGGGTGCATTGTCCAGATTGACAATTTCTTCACGCTGGCCGACCAGACCCACCAAACCTTCGCCAGTCTGTAACGATACGTGACCTACGGACTCAGCCTTCAGGCCCTTGGAAGCCATCAGCAGATAACGCTGGTTACGTTCATCCAGAAGGTAAATAGAGCAGACATCGACATGCATGGCGTCTGCGACATGCTTGACCATGATATCGAGGGATTCATGCAAACTGGCAGATGCATTGATCTCTTGAACAATACGTCTCAACGTGTCCAGTTGCATATTCGACATAAGGTCTGCTCCGTCTATTCAGAATTTCAGTGATACGTTTATTTATAACAATAGCCGACCAAAAAATCTGCATGATTTATGCGATTTTTTAAGGTTTTTGCTGGGGCAGCTGCTGACACAACTCCACCAGAGCTTTGCGATAAACATCACGTTTGAAATTCACGACTTGACCTAATGGATACCAGTAACTGACCCATTGCCATTGATCAAATTCCGGCGGATCAGACAGATTCAACTGAATATGCTGAACGGGGGCCGTGAGTTTGAGTAAAAACCACTTTTGTTTTTGACCGATGCACACCGGATCGGAGTCCGGTCGTATGTATCGATGCGGCAAACGATAGCGCAACCAGCCTTTGGTTTGCGCGATGATCTGGACGTGTTCGGGCAATAAGCCAACTTCTTCTCTCAGCTCACGATAGAGTGCCTGCTCAGGGGTTTCTCCATATTGGATACCTCCTTGTGGAAATTGCCATGCATTATGACCAATGCGTTTTGCCCATAAAACTTGTCCAGCATCGTTTGCCAAAATGATCCCGACATTTGGTCGGAAACCCTCAGAGTCGATCATTTGGCTACCTAAAAATTGTTTAATTTATACCTTTGCCATCGGGGAGCGTTATTTCTTTATCCAACTCGAAAAAAGCAAAGTTTAAAAATGTTAAAATTGCTATGATCTTAACGAATTTCTATCGACTAGCGGAGATAGATTTACAATTTTTTTCTTAAATTTCAGTTTTTACGAGTATTTTCATGAAATTGGCGCTATTTGATCTCGATCACACCTTGTTAAACACGGATTCGGATCATTCTTGGGGAGAGTTTCTGGTCAGCGAGGGCCTGGTCGATCCGGTGCAGCATCGTGCCATGAATGACAAGTTCTATGACGACTATAAAAAAGGTCAGTTAGACCCCTATGCCTATAATGAATTTGTGTTCCAGTTTCTGACCCAACATGAGCATGCTTATTTAACCGAGTTGCACCAGCTGTTTATGCAAAAGGTGATTCGCCCGCAAATGCGTCCAGAAGGTTTTAAGGCCATTCAACGGCATAAAGACGCCGGTCATGCTCTGGTCGGAATTACCGCGACTTCGGATTTTATTACTGCACCAATTTTTCGTGAATTCGGCATTACTGAAATTATTGCCACCAATGCTGAAGTACTCGATGGCAAATATACCGGAAAAGTGATCAATACCGCGTGTTATCAACAAGGCAAGCTGGTGCGTCTGGAACAGTGGCTGCAAGGTCGCGATGTGACCGAGTCTTGGGCCTATTCAGATTCGATTAATGACCGTTTCTTGCTGGAATATGCCGATCATGCCATTGCGGTGAATCCGGATGACCGCCTTGAAGTTTTAGCCAAAGCGCAGGGCTGGAACATACAGGACTGGTCGATTTAACTGATTGCCTTTTATCCATCTGATTGATCCAGCACAACTTCGGTTGTGCTTTTTTATCTGCCCGAATTCAATGTAAGTGTTAATGTTTTTTCACAGTCCGCTTGCCTCGGACATGTTATGCTCAAAAAACAGGACATGAAAATAATGGAAAAGTTTGAGGTGTAATGCTATGACTCACGTTCGACCGCGTATGACACATCTGTTTCAGCAGCTTGGCTTGGATGCCACTCAGGAAGGCATTGAAAAGTTTATTCACGAACATCAACTGCATAAAGATCTGACTTTACTCGATGCACCGTACTGGTCAGAAGCACAACGTCAGTTTCTAACCGAAAAAATTGCATCTGATGGTTCATGGGCCATTGTGGTGGATCAACTCAATGAATCCCTGCATGAAAACTCAACCAGTGAAGGATGAAATAAAAGCCAATCGAATGATTGGCTTTTTTAGCTTGAAGGCTTTAGTGAGTGCGTCGCCAGATGCTGACTTGCGACAAGCTATGTTGATATTTTCTGGCGGTTTCACGAATAACAAAAGGCACATCCTGAGGCTGGGTCACCAGCTCAAAATGAGCCTTTAATATTTCCGAGATACCCTCCAGTGTAGTGACCTCTCTGTCTGCCTGCTTGAAGCCGCCCAGCCATTCATCACGTGCAGTATGTTCTTCCAGCCAGGTATAAGGCGAACTAAGCAGTAAAATTCCACCCATATTTATCCGTTGATGGATCTGCGTCAAAAAGTCTTTGGGATGATGCAGCCGGTCAATCAGATTGGCCGCCAGAATAAAATCATAGCCACTAAAATGTGCTTTCAGATTACAGGCATCGGCCTGAAAAAATTCCACTTTAGAGGCAAGCCGATCCAAAGCGAAATCCTCAAGCGAGCAGATTTTCTCTTCGCTTAATTCACCTTCTACGGGGAGCTGATAACGGATTCGGTGACCTTGGGCCAGAAAGACGGCTTGCTGAATAAAGCGTGCAGAAAAATCCAGACCGGTGACCTGATCAAAATAGTGTGTCAGTTCAAAGCTGGCGCGGCCAGTAGCACAGCCAATATCCAGAGCACTTTTACATGCAGTTTCCCGGAAATACGGCTGTGCCAGCTGCACCAATGTTTTGGCAAAATTGGCGATGCCAAAGTATTCGGCGCCGTACTGAAACTCCAGATATTGAGACACCAACTGGTCACTTTCATACTGTGAAGGAAACTGTTGCAAGGCTTGATCAGAGGCGACATAGCGGAAGCCAGCGTGTTGAAAGAAATGCCGTCTAAAAGCATAACGTGCGCTGTGCAGGGCTTCATTGCCTGCTGAAATCCAGGAGCCACCTTTAATAATATTATGCCGTCCATCAAAGGTCGGGGTGCTAAAATCATCATAAAGAGGATGCACCTGAAAGCCCTGAAACGGATAGATTGGCGTTTCAGTCCATTGCCAGACATTGCCCTGAATATCATAGAAATCGCCCTGCCGAAAATGATCGACCGGGCAGGAACTGGTGCCATATTTCAATTCGATATTGGCCTGTTCAGGACTGGGTAAATCTGGATCCAGGTCTGAAACCGCATACAGGCGATACCATTCATCCTCAGTCGGTAAACGAATGGTTTTTTCAAGCTGTTGCGATTTCCACTGACAAAAGGCTTTGGCTTCATGATAATTTACGTCTACCGGCCAATCCCAGGGCATGGGGACTTCTTCCAGCATCAGGCGCAATGACCAGCCGAGTTCAGTCTTGCGCCAAAAACACGGATGAGTCGCTTGTGAAAATTGTAGCCAGCCTAAGCCTTCTTCACTCCAGTAGTGTCCGGTCTGGTAGCCATCTGCTTCGACAAAGGCCAGAAACTCCTGATTCGACACCAGATATTTTGCAGCTTCAAAGGCTGCAACTTCGGCTTCATGCTGGCCGTATTCATTGTCCCAGCCATAAAAAGGATGGTTAAAATCTTTCTGTAGATGTACCTGGCCTTCAGGCACAGCAATCAAACTATTTTCCGGGGCAATGCCGGTAATGATATTGGCACGCCACTGCGGATGCTGGTGTACATGTTCTAAAGCATGCTGACGAATCAGCACCGATGACGTTTCCAGATGAATCCGTTCATGTTCGATGCCCATAATCAGCGTCCACCACGGATTGTGCCAGTTTAAGGGCAGATTCAGCGGGGCATGCTCAACAATGTTCAGAATCAGCGCGCGTACCTGATGTCGATAATCCCGGACTGCCTGCACAGTCGGCCAGTCATAATGCACTTCATCCAGATCATCCCAACTCATTTCATCAACCCCGATCGCAAAAATACTTTCAAAATGCGGATTCAGACGTTCAGTAATGAGTTTGCTCAGCAGCAGTTTATTGACAAAAAAAGTCGCGGTATGACCAAAATAAAAAATCAGCGGATGACGCAAATTAATTGGCTTGATAAAAAAAGCATCTTCATGCTTGAGGCATTCAAATAACTGCTCATAGGTATCAAAGGTATTCAGGAAGTAATCACGTAGGCTGTGTCGCGCTGTCTGTTCGTCGGCAAAATCAAGCGCAGGTGTAGGCAACAACATCGGTTTGGCCGAAAGCCATAGGCTGCTGGCATTTGTTTTATCTTGAGAGAGGGGTTTTAGGGGAGAATCGAGCTGCATCCGTCAGGCTCCATCGAATAATTTTAAGTATTCCTCTGCATCGCAAAAGAATAGATTTATCTTAAAAATACGCGAAAGAAATCCCCAGATGGGTGTATTTAGGTAACAAAATGCTGCACTGTTTTGAATGCAGCATTTTTAGAAATGAATTAAAGAGGCAGGGAACTACTTTGCATAAGTTGAACCAGAGCTTGCGCCGCTTTGGACTGAGTACGACCCGGATGCCAGACCATGCCTAGCCGGCGGTTCATTTCCAGATTGATATCCAGCTGATGCAGATCGTGATTGACCAGAGTTTTTGGCAGCACAGACCAGCCGAGACCAATGGATACCAGCATGCGGATTGATTCCAGCGGATTATTGCTCATGCTGACTTTTGGTTTAATGCCCTGTTTTTCAAACTCGGCCAAAGTAATCTGTGAGGTATAGGTTTGTGAAGACGGTAGCAGGCTCGGGTAATTCAGCAAATCTTCCAGGCACAGATTTTTTTGCTGGGCCAGTGGATGAAAGGGTGCAACTACAAAGACCAGAGGATCATTCCAGATAGTGACATAATTCAGACGTGCATCGCCCCGTGGCGGCAAGGTTAAAAATGCCAGTTCCAGATCGCCGGCAATGACTTGTTCGTGCGCCTGCTCGGAATCGACAAAATGTACATCCAGCCTTACATCCGGATATTCTTGTACATAGCGGCGCAAATGACTTGGAAGATGATGCAGGCCAATATGATGGCTGGTGCCGATTTTCAATTTTCCCTGTACCTGACCCTGTTCATGGCTCAAGGTATAATGAATATCACCGAGTTCATTCAGCCAGTTTTTCACTTTAGGCAATAGCGAATGCGCGGCATGGGTGGCTTGTACACCACGTCCGGCGGATTCAAACAGTTTGACCCCAAAATATTCTTCCAGACTGTGAATACGTTTGGTGACGGCAGGCTGGGTAATAAAAAGCTGATCTGCGGCCAGAGAAATCGAACCAGTTTCCATGACTTTTACGAAGGCTTCAAAAGCTGCGAGATTCATCTTAATCACCTATAAAGAATTTTTATGTGTAATTATATTATTGTTATTTTTTAAGAATAAATCAAAGCATAATTCGCTTGTTTGTATTGCATTGCTGCATTACTAAACATTTTCAAAGCCTTGGGATTTAAATAGCGTCAAAAAAAGACCCTCTTGGATGAGATGGTCTTTGGTCAGGAACATCGACAGAAAAGATCAGGCGGTGATGTCCTCATTCTGCTGTTCGATATTGCGCTCCCAAATTTTTTCGTGGAAGAAGAACGCAACTGCCTGTACTGTGGGTTCCAATAAACTTAAGGCAATTGCCATGGCCAAACTGCCAGTCACCAAATAACCGACAATCATCGCCACCGTGATGTGCATAATGTAATAGCTGAAGGTCTTTTTAAACATACGCTGATTATTGTCTACAAAACGTTGGATATGTGCCATGTCGAAGTTCCTCAAAATATAAATCTCTGTCTATGCAGGAATAATAATAATTCTCATTTTATTTGTAAAAACGAATATTTTTAATAAATTGATCGGAAAAGTAGATTTATAGGAATGCAGCGAAAGCATGATTTTATTCAGCTTTTGAAAGATTCCAAAAAGTTTTTTAACTAATAAAAATGATAAATTAGATTTATGTGACAGCAGCGATATAATCAAAATCAGAGCAAGAATTTACCCAGTCCAGTGGAGTACATCGACATGGCAGGCGCAACCCAAACAGCAAAAACATTATATGATAAATTGTGGGATGACCATTTAGTAACACAACGTGATGATGGTTCTGCCTTACTGTACATCGACCGTCACTTATTACATGAAGTAACGTCGCCACAGGCATTTGAAGGTTTACAACTCGCCGGGCGCAAGCCATGGCGTTTAAGCGCAAACATTGCTACACCAGATCATAACGTACCCACCTCGAAAAAAGAGCGTGAACAGGGTGTTGCCGGCATTGAAGATGAAACTTCGCGCATTCAGGTACAAACCTTGGACGACAACTGCAAGACCTTTAATATTGTTGAATTTGATATTAATGATATCCGTCAGGGGATTGCGCATGTGGTTGGGCCTGAGCAAGGTTTAACCTTGCCGGGTATGACCGTGGTCTGTGGTGACTCACATACTGCGACCCATGGTGCTTTCGGTTGTTTGGCGCATGGTATCGGTACTTCAGAAGTTGAACATGTATTGGCGACCCAATGCCTGGTTCAAAAGAAGATGAAAAACATGTTGGTACGCGTTGACGGTCAGTTGGGTCAGGGCGTGACACCGAAAGATGTGGTCTTGGCGATTATTGGCAAGATTGGTACAGCAGGGGGTACTGGTCACGCGATTGAATTTGGCGGTCAGGTGTTCCGTGACATGTCGATCGAAGGTCGTATGACCGTTTGTAATATGGCAATCGAAGCCGGTGCACGCGTAGGTATGGTCGCCGTCGATGACAAAACCATCGAATATGTTAAAGGCCGTCCTTATGCACCGACTGCAGAACAGTGGGATCAGGCCGTAGCGTATTGGAATACCTTACATTCGGATGAAGATGCACACTTTGATACAGTTGTGGTCTTGCAAGGCGAAGAGATCGAGCCGCAAGTGTCTTGGGGAACCTCTCCTGAAATGGTGATTCCAGTGTCTCAGGCAGTACCGACTTTGCAACAAGCCAAAGACGAGGTACAACGCAATGACTGGAACCGTGCTTATCAATATATGGGTTTAAATGCCGGTCAGGCCTTGGCTGAAATTCAATTAGACCGTGTCTTTATTGGCTCATGCACCAACTCGCGTATTGAAGATATTCGTGCTGCGGCTGAAGTGATCAAAGGTCGTAAAGTTGCGGCAAGCATCAAGCAGGCGATGGTGGTTCCAGGTTCGGGTCTGGTCAAGGCCCAGGCAGAAGCTGAAGGCCTGGATAAAGTGTTTGTAGAAGCCGGCTTTGAATGGCGTGAACCAGGTTGTTCAATGTGTCTGGCAATGAATGCTGACAAGTTACAACCGGGCGAGCATTGTGCATCGACGTCTAACCGTAACTTTGAAGGTCGTCAGGGCAATGGCGGTCGTACGCATCTGGTCAGCCCTGCAATGGCAGCCGCCGCGGCAATTGCCGGTCACTTTGTTGACGTGCGTAGTTTCTAAAAATCCCCCTCAGTCCCCCTTTTAGAAAAGGAGGAAGTTCCCCTCTTTAATAAAGAGGGGGTTAGGGGAGATTTAAAGTGATGACATTCTTTAGGAATAAAGACAATGAAAAAATATACCGTTGAACAAGGTATCGTTGCACCATTAGACCGGGCCAATGTCGATACCGATTTAATTATTCCAAAACAGTTTTTGAAATCAATCAAACGTAGTGGTTTTGGTGCGAATTTATTTGATGAATTGCGTTATCTGGATGAAGGCTATTTGGGTCAAGACAACTCAAAACGACCTTTAAACAAGGATTTTGCATTAAACCAACCTCGTTATCAAGGCGCGAGCATTTTGATTTCACGCGCCAACTTTGGTTGTGGTTCTAGTCGTGAACATGCGCCATGGGCATTGGAAGAATACGGTTTCCGTACCGTGATTGCACCAAGCTATGCCGACATTTTCTATAACAACAGCTTTAAGAATGGCATGTTGCCTGTGATTTTGTCTGAAGAGATTGTTGATCAGTTATTCAAAGAATGCTTTGCAACTGAAGGTTATCAACTCACCATCGATTTGAACGCACAAGAAGTACGCACACCAAATGGTGAAAGCTTTCAATTTGAAGTCGATCCATTTCGTAAGCATTGCCTGTTAAATGGTCTGGATGATATTGGTTTAACTTTACAAGCTGCGGATGACATTCGTGCTTATGAGGAAAAAACCAAACAATCACGTCCATGGGTATTTGCCGAAATTCAGGGCTAAATCAGCGAAAATTGTCATAGCATGACTGCGATGCCCTTGCTAATATCGGAAGATTATTGGGTTTTTTGATTGGGTAAGACAGACATTATGGCGAATTATTGGAAACAGTGGCTTGCTTTAAGTACGGTGTCGGTACTGATGACTGCATGTCAAAGCATCGATACCATGAAGCTCAAACATGCCAAAGAAAATGCCGAAAGCAAAAACAATGCGTTGATTTACTGTAAAGGAACATCGGATTGCCAGTTCGAGCGCTTAAACCAGACCATCATTGTCAATAACGACAATGGCCGCCTCAGTAATGAGGCGCGAAAGCAAAAACTGGTACGTTTGCAGGCTAAGAATTTGAATCAGGCCAATCCGATTTACTTGTCAGTACCCGCAGGACAGCATGAATTAGTCGTCCGTTTTTATCCAATCAGTAAGGATAAAGCGGAAATTTTACATGTGTTTCATCGCTTTCAGGCCAACAAAACTTATACCTTGAAAATGTTCCGCGACCGTAGTGCGCGTAGCAGCAGTTTATTAAATGCCTCTGCACCTGATCCGCTTTGCGTGGATTTATTGCAAGAGCAAAAAACCATTCGTCGTTTTTGCAAACCTTATAATGTGGTCAACGGCATTGCAGAGTTTGTAGAAAAGAAAATTTAACCTTTGTCAGGTCTGAATCTGACGCTTTAAACGGAAAATCTCATGTCTAAACAAATTTTGATTTTAGCTGGTGATGGCATCGGTCCTGAAATTGTCAAAGCGGCAGAGCAGGTACTGGATCGTGTAAATGAAAAATTTAATCTCGATTTGACATGGGAACAGGGTTTACTCGGTGGTGCGGCAATTGATGCCCACGGTTCACCATATCCTGAAGTGACCTCAGAACAGGCCAAAAAAGCCGATGCAATTTTATTGGGCGCCGTCGGCGGGCCAAAATGGGATACGATCGAGCGCTCAATCCGTCCGGAACGCGGTTTATTAAAATTACGTAGCGAACTGAACCTGTTTGCCAACTTGCGCCCAGCGATTCTCTATCCACAATTGGCTGATGCTTCAAGCCTGAAACCTGAAATCGTGGCAGGTCTGGATATCCTGATCGTGCGTGAATTGACGGGCGGTATTTATTTCGGTCAGCCACGTGGGATCCGTGAACTGGAAAACGGCGAGAAGCAAGGTTATAACACGGATGTGTATTCAGAATCTGAAATCAAACGCATTGCCAAAGTTGCCTTTGAAATGGCGAAGCTGCGCGGTGCCAAGGTCTGTTCAGTGGATAAAGCCAACGTACTTGAAGTCACTGAGTTGTGGAAACAAACCGTTACTGCGTTGAAAGAAGAACAGTATCCAGAAATTAACTTGTCACATATGTATGTCGACAATGCTGCGATGCAACTGGTGCGCGCGCCAAAACAGTTTGACGTGATTGTCACCTCTAACCTGTTCGGTGATATCTTGTCTGACGAAGCAGCGATGCTTACAGGTTCAATCGGCATGTTGCCATCAGCCTCGCTAGATGAAAATGCTAAAGGCATGTATGAGCCTTGTCATGGTTCAGCCCCTGATATTGCGGGTCAAAACCTGGCGAACCCATTGGCCACAATTTTGTCTGTTGCGATGATGCTACGCTACACTTTCCGTGAAGAAGCTGCAGCCAAAGCGATTGAAGATGCCGTAGGCAATGTTTTGGATCAAGGCTTGCGTACAGCAGATATTATGTCTGAAGGCATGCACAAAGTCGGTACAGTTGAAATGGGTCAGGCAGTGGTTGCTGCATTGAACTAAGTCCGTTTTGATTAAAAAAATGATTAAAAAACGCAGCTTTGGGCTGCGTTTTTTTATGTCAGATTTCTCGTATCTAGCTCAGGTTAACAGGTTCGACCTGTAGTACGAACTGCGGTTGCAATATTATCTTTGAGTAAGAAGGTGATCTTACATTGCAGATTGACGTCATAGCCACCTGAAGGACTCACAGGAACCGGAATAGGTACAGCACCGCCTGCTGCCGGAAACTGTGCTACAGGCAAAGGAATTGCAACAGGGCGCTGTACCACATAGCTTAATTGCTGGGCACTGAGTTCAGGCCCACTGAACTGCTGATAACCTAAACGTTTTAGATCTAGAGTTTGATCGATCAGCTGGCTGCTTTGTCCAACAAACTGCTGCAAATAGGCTTCGCGGTCAGATTGGCCCATATTGGGGGAATGTGCACAGCCCGCTATTAAAACACTGGCCAAAATACCGAGCGATAGTTGGAGATAGGAAAATCGCATCATTTCACTCCTGCACAGGAACGACTCATCAATAGTGTAGACAGGAAGTGTGATTGGTATTGTTGTAATTTGACACGCGGTACAGATGGGGGCGAGAGCTAGCTCAACATCAATCCATCAAAGAAATTGGACTACAGGATGACAGCTTAACAAGCCCTGCCGCTATAGCGAACGGATTGGATAATTTCATCTTTCAGCTCAAACCGGATTTGGTATTTCATCTCGATGTTATAACCGCCATTTGAGGGCGTAGGCATTGGTACACCGATCGAAATACTCTGACTAATATTCGGTGTACCCATCGGAATATTCATGTCCCGAAAAATAGTGTAGCTGAGAAACTCTGCTGTCTGAATCGGTTGCTGGGCGGTTTTAAATCCCATTGCACTCAGATCAAGCTGGCTGCGAACCTGTGCTGCATTTTGACCGACATAGTGTTGTAGTGACTGATTTAGGTGATGTTTGCCGCCTGTGGCACAGGCGACGAGGATTAAGCTGCACAGCAGGACCAAGCACTTCATATTCATGGTTTTTAGACATGTTATTTTAATTAAATGAATAGTCGTGAGTTTACAGTTCAGTGTCAAATTATTTTATTTTTCAATAAAAAATTAAAGCAATAAAAAAGCCACTAAAAGTGGCTTTTGCTTGCGCTAAAACTTAGCGTGCACGATAGGTGATACGACCTTTGGTCAAATCATAAGGTGTCATTTCAACCTTCACACTGTCGCCAGTTAAAATACGGATATAGTGTTTACGCATTTTACCAGAGATGTGGGCAATCACTTCGTGACCGTTCTCTAAACGTACACGGAACATAGTATTAGGAAGCGTCTCGGTGACAACGCCTTCGAACTCGATGAGTTCCTCTTTATTGGCCATAGCCTACCTGAATGAATAAATTGGAAAGGCGCAAATTATAGTCAATTTTTTTGCAAAATACAAGGTGAAACGGGCGTTAGACTGATCATCTGTCAGTAAAATAAGCGAACGATCAGGATAAACTTTTTAACTAAAAAAATGTCGGTTTCTGTTGTCAGTTTGGTCAATCGCAGTTAATCTAAAATTAATCTTTTTAAGTATAAATGAAGTACATACAAGGAAGGCTTTTGAGTGAGTCAGCTAACGGATGCATCAGTCGTATTGCGTTTGGGCTATCAGGCGATTCGTCGTGCGGGTTTGCCGACAGAAGAACTTTTGACCAAAGCAGGAGTTGCTTTAAATCAGGTCGAGGCCAATGACCGTACGCCGCTGAGTGCCCAGTATGCCTTTTGGGTGGCAGCTGAAGAAGTCAGTAAGGACCCGGATATTGGTTTGCATCTGGGCGAACATTTACCACTGTATCGTGGTCAGGTGATTGAACACCTGTTTGTTTCATCTGAAAATTTTGGTGAGGGACTGAAACGTGCCTTGGCCTATCAACGACTGATCAGCGATGCCTTTGCTGCCAAGTTGGTGATTGAAGATGGTCGCTGCTATTTAACCAATGGCGAGCAGCCTTTTGCTGAAAGTCTGGTCAATCGTCATTTTACCGAGTGTGCCATGTCGGGTGTACTGCGTTTCTTCAAATTTATTACCGAAGGACGTTTTGAACCGATTTATATCGATTTTAATTTTTCCAAAGGTGCTCCTGACGAGGAATATTTCCGGGTTTATGAGTGTCCGGTCAGCTTAGGTCAAAAAGAAACCCGACTTTATTTCGACCCAAGTATTCTAGAGTTTCCACTGTGGCAGGCTGAACCAGAGCTTTTACAATTACATGAGCAGCTGGCAATTGAAAAACTGCAGGAACTGGCGCGTTATGATCTGGTCGGTGAAGTTCGTCGAGCGATTGGCTCTACTTTGGAAAGTGGCGAAACCACACTGGAAACTGTAGCTGCACAGCTAAACATCACGCCACGTCGCTTAAGAACACAACTGAGTGAAGCACATACCAGCTTTCAACAGATTCTGTCGGATTATCGTTGTCGTCTGGCCAAGCGTTTGCTGGCGAGTACCACTGAAAGTGTTGAAAGAATTGTCTATCTGACCGGATTCTCGGAACCAAGTACGTTTTATCGTGCCTTTAAACGCTGGACCAATGAAACGCCAGTGGAATATCGGAAACGCAAGCAGCGTTAAAAATCCCTCCTAACCTCCCTTTAAAAAGGGAGGAATTCCCCTCCTTTCAGAAGGAGTTAGGGGAGGTAAATATTCTAAAAAATTTAAAAATTATTCCGGCAGATTCAGCCAATGCGGCCCCAACGGTAATTTAGGCAATTCAAACTGCTCCGGATAGTCGGCATGAATAAAATATAAACCATCGGCAGGCGCAGTCACGCCAGCAGCTTTGCGGTCTTCGGCCGCGAAAATACTATCAATATGATCGGCAGCATACATGCCCTGACCAATTTCCAGTAGGCAGCCCATGATATTACGCACCATATGATGCAGAAAGCCATCGGCCTGAATATCCAGTACCAGATATTGACCATGCTGAATCAGACGGCAGTGGCTGACATGGCGCACCGGTTGATTGGATTGGCAGGCTGCAGCACGGAAGCTTTCAAAATTATGTGTACCTTCAAACTTTTTCGCAGCCAGCATCATCTGTTCAATATCGAGTGGAGCATAGACATGGGTGACCTGTTTATGCAGCAAGGCAGGTCGCACAGGATGATTATAGACCACATAGCGGTAACGGCGTGCCTGAGCCTTAAAGCGGGCATGGAAGCTGTGATCCATCTCTTTGATCCACTGAATCGAGATATCTTTGGGCAACTGGCTATTGCAACCCATCAGCCAGCCACGTTCAGAACGAATGGCATCGCTATCAAAATGTGCCACCATATTGGTCGCATGTACCCCCGCATCGGTACGTCCGGCACCATGTAGGCTAATCGGTTGATCGGCAACCCGGCTCAGTACCTTTTCAATGGTTTCCTGCACACTTGCAACACCCGGCTGTTGAGTCTGCCATCCCCGATAATGCATCCCACAAAACTCAATTCCCACCGCAAAACGCTGCATAATGACCTCAAAACCTTATTGATCGTACCAATGACGATGCCATTGCTCTACAGTGTCGTATTGTAAATACATTTTCAGTGCTTTTGCATACAGATCCGCATGGCCATAACTTTCATTCAGCAGAATTTTGCAGTGATTGACCCATTCTGCAATGGCATAGCGCTGATCTGTCGCGCCAAAAGGCACCTGGGTGGTCAGTACAGAGAGACAGCCTTGGTCATAGAGTTGATCAATGAGTGCGATCAGGGCCTCATTGACAGCGAGATTACCCGTGCCAAAACCTTGCAGAAATAAAAAATGCGGTGGTCTGGCTAATAAGCTGTGCAGGTTGTTCAGTTGCTGGGCCAGATCAATCGGTTGCATCATGATACTCATGCAGTTAAATCCAGCGGCTTTCCTAATATCTTCAGCTTTGACTTGATAACACTGCTGACTGGCCTGGATTGTAATATTGGCCTCAAGACCTGAGAAGGCATTTAACTCGGTGGTATGCTGTTTGAGTGCCGTCTGGGCATGTATCAGTTGACGATGAAAAGCCAGATAGACCCCTGCGGTACACATGCTGACAGAATCTAGGGCGAATCTCAGATTATCCAGCGCATCACTAAATTCGCGCTGCTCATTGCCCTGAGCATTCAGCAGCGGATATTGACTACCAGTCAGTACCACATGTGCCGAGTTGCCGAGAAAATGTGCCAGGACTGCACTGGCATAACTCAGCGTATCTGTACCGTGAATAATCACAAAATATTGGATCTTTCGAGATTGCAGTTCTTGAATAAACTGCACCAATTGCAGCCAGTCCGCGGCTGTACAGGCACTACTGTCTTTAATGGCTGGTGCGCGGTGGCATTCAACGAAATATTGGTCTGCAAGTATCTGTTCGAGCTTGGGAATAAATAAATCCGCAGACATCGGGGCAAGTGGATCGCCGACACAGCCGAATGTGCCACCCATATAAATTAATGCAATATTTTTCATCATAAAAAAAGCAGCCAACCCTTGACTGCTTTAGTGTAAATCGAAATGCATCAAGATGCGATTTGATTCAGTAATTGCTCTGCGCGTTGCTGTTGCTCGGCCGTATATTCAGCTTCTCGCTCTGCAATGATCTCACGTGCGGCAACATAGGCACCGAGCTGAATATATTGCTGCGCAAGATCCAGATTCAGACTGGCCTCATTGATGTCCAGTAATTCCGGGAAAGATTGTACCAGTGGATCATGCTGGTCTGTGGCTGTTTGAACTGATGTAGCAGGAATGTCGAAAGTAACACCTGTTGCAGCAGGTTTAGTTTCTGCATGATCTAATTTAAAGTCTAGGCCTGATGAAAGGTCTGTCTGTGTCGCAGATTCACTCACAGGTGCAGCAGCAGAAAGACTAGACAGATCAAACTCAATTGCTGGTTCTGAGGTTTTTTCGGCGACAGGCGCTGGAGTTCCTATAGAAAATGAGAAATCCAGAGGCTTGATCTCTTCAGATACAGCAGGCGCTGTTTCTACTGGAGCAGCCTGCTGCAATTCCAGTTTAAAATCTAAAACAGGTGCAGTTTCTGTTGCTGCCGTAGGTGTAGTTTGCACAACAGCAGATGAAGTATCTTGAAATTCAAAATCTACAGCAGGTACCGGAGTTTCTTCAGATTTTGGCGCTATGACCGGCGTAGTTGTCGGTTCAAAATTAAATTCAAGTGGCTGAATATCCGCAACAGGCTCAATTGCTGGAGCTGGCTTGCTTGGTTGAAACTCTTGTTGCAACTGTTCAAATTCCTGCTCATTTGAAGGAGCGGGAGCGACCAGATCAGCAAAGGCATCGGAAGATGCCGAGGTTTCCTGTACAGATGAAGTTTTAAGCTGTGCACTTGGGAAATCAATCGTATCTTGAACAGCAGATAAAGATTGATCAAATTCACGCTGTTTGGCTTCAGCTTGCGCCAGAATCTCATCTAAATTTAAAGAACGGATATGGTTGAGCAGTTGTGAAATCGCAAACTCATCTTTCTGTAAGATATGAATATCTAACAACAGCAGATAGAGCTCATGCTGGGAATTGTCGCGATTCAATGCCTGGTTAATCTGAGCTTCGGCCGCAAAAAAATTACGTTCCTGAATCAGGCCTTCAATTTTTTTACGCGTTTCTGCGGATAATGGCGTTGCTGATTTTTTTGCGACCCCGACTGGCTCAACTACTTTGGTTTTTTGTGGGGCAGTTTTTGAAGCAGAGCCAGGTTTTTTCGCTTTTACAGTTTTAGTTTTTGCTTTATCTGATTCTTGAGCATCTTGTCGTTTTTTGACGACAATTAATACGATGATCAATATCACTAATGGAATCACATAAATCAGCATGTTTTACCCCTTGAGGATAGAGTGTATTCAATGTTCACTCATCCCAATAAATCGTCATGTGTAACTTTTAATTAACTGGCTTCTTATCTGCTTGTTGGGCTTTAAGCTGTTGTTGCAGCTGGGCCAGACGCGCATTTAATAATTGAATTCTGTGATCCTTCTGATTGAGTGCCAATTCTAATTCGGTTACGTTTCTCTGTAATTTAACGGTTTTTTCTCGGGCTGTCATAACTTTTAATGACAATTCCTTCGATGTTTGATTGTGTTCTGTGTTCTGGTTTGCAGAAAGCTGTCCGGAATCGTGCTGGTTCTCAGCAACCAGACTCATTTCAGCCTGATTCAGACGGTATTTAGTTTTGGTAGCAGGCTGAGAAGGTGCCTGTGTCTGCTTGGCGGCGGTGACTTTGATCGGAGCAGTTACAGTACTCATCATAGCTAAATTCAGTGCTGCACCTTTACGTAAACGATTGGCATTTCCTCCGATAAAGGCATGTTCATTGTTTTGCTTGATTTGCTGCATCACTTCATTAACCGGACGTTGCTGTTCTGCTGCAATTCGTGATGCGATTCCCCACAGCGACTCATTGGACTGAACCATATAAGTCGGTTGAGCTTGGGCTGAGGCACTCTTGGCTGGTGTAACTTTTGTTGTAATTGGAGCTGGGGTCTGTACAGGAGGAGTTGAGCCAGCCGATTTTCTGGCCTGTTCCTCGGCAAATTTCTTGACCAATGGATCGCTGGAAGCGCTTTGATGTTCAGAACCAGTCTCAGCCGGTTTTTGCATAGATACTTTATTTTGCTCTGGAGAAATATGATCTGCTGATAACTTGCTCGCTGGCGTATTTGCAGATACAGACTGTGCCGGCGTTGGTTTTACTGTAGCAACAGGCGGGGAGGGAATCGGCTGCGAAGTATGATGTGTTGAATCTGAAGTGGCCGATGCTGGAGTTTTAACAGCGGCTTGAGTATTGCTGGCAGCGACAGGGTCACTTTTAGGCACAGCAGCGACAGATTGTACCTGAGGAGCCGGAATTGATGTCGATATAGCCGGTGCAAGTGCCACTTTGGGAATTGAACTGCTAGACAAGGTCGGCGGACTAACATGTTGCACAGCCAGCGGCTTTTCTAAAACCGGTTGCTTATTTGAAGTGGCTGGAGAGCTGTTGTAATGGGTAGTCACTGGCAGGTTTAAAGCAATATCTTTTTCACTGACCATGACAACTGGCGCAAGTGGGCGTTCATTCTGTTTTAGACTGGCTTTTAATAAATCGGTTTTCGCTTGCAAAGGCGTGCGGATATGTTGCAAACGTGCAGCATTGCCTTCCTTAATTTTGACAATGATATTCAGTTCCCGATCGGTTATTGGTCGAGACGATGTAATGGTAATGACTCCGGTGCCATTACTACTACGCCGGGTGAAAAAGTTCAGATGACCAGGCGGTTGATGTGATGCACCCATCGAGATTAAATCTTCAGGCGAAGCCAGACTCACCTCAATCGGTAAATTCATATCAGATTGTCGAAAGGTCATTTCAGCATAGAGTAACTCTCCAGGCGCAGACTGGATCTGAACCGGATCTACGTTAATCGCATAAATATTCTGTGAAGCAACAATGGCTAAAATGGCAAGCTTTAATTTTTTATATACAGTCATCTTAATTGTGAGCTCAGTCATTATCGCATAGCGAAAATTATAGATTAACGGGATGTTTCTTTTTTGTAAAATACTTACGCAATAGTTACATAAAAAAGCCGATCAATAAAGATCGGCTTTTTGTTTTATATCCATCTCGGGATATTAAACGTTTTTATAATCAATCAGGATGCGCAGCATACGGCGTAATGGTTCAGCAGCGCCCCAAAGCAATTGGTCACCGACAGTGAATGCACCCAAGTATTCTTTACCCATGTTGAGCTTGCGCAGACGCCCCACTGGAACCGATAACGTACCTGTCACTGCAACTGGAGTCAGGTCAGTCATCGAGGCTTCACGGGTATTCGGAACCACTTTAGACCAGTCATTGGCACGTGCAATGATGTCTTCGATTTCATCCAGAGGCACGTCTTTACGCAGTTTTAGCGTCAATGCCTGAGAGTGGCAACGCATGGCACCAATACGCACACAGTGACCATCAATCGGCACGATCTGCTGGTTGCCCAGAATCTTGTTGGTTTCAACCTGGCCTTTCCACTCTTCTTTCGACTGGCCGCTTTCCAGTTGCTTGTCGATATAAGGAATCAGTGAACCGGCCAAAGGCACACCGAAGTTGCTGGATGGGAAGCCTTCACCGCGTTGTAATTCAGCAATTCTCGAATCGATATCCAGAATTGGAGAGCGTGGATCATCGAGTAATTCTTTGGTGTTATTGTATAAATAACCCATACCGCTGATCAGTTCACGCATGTTTTGCGCACCCGCACCAGACGCTGCCTGATAGGTCATAGACGTTGCCCATTCCACCAGATTGTTCTGGAACAGACCACCTAGACCCATCAACATCAAGGAAACCGTACAGTTACCGCCAACAAAAGTTTTGGTGCCTTTTACCAAACCGTCTTTGATCACATGCATATTGACCGGATCAAGTACGATGATGGCTTCATCATCCATACGTAAGGTCGATGCTGCATCAATCCAGTAACCATTCCAGCCTTCAGCTTTCAGTTTCGGGAAAACCTCAGAGGTATAGTCGCCACCTTGACAGGTAATAATGACATCCATCTGCTTCAGACTGTTAATATCTGATGCATCCATAAGTGCTGGGGCAGTCTTACCACCAAATGCTGGCGCTTCACCGCCTGCATTACTGGTAGAGAAATAAAATGGCTCAAAATGAGCAAAATCATTCTCTTCAACCATACGTTGCATTAGGACGGAACCGACCATCCCGCGCCAACCGACCAGACCTACTCTCATGTCACTTTGCCTCGGTGCGTTAAAAATTCTAAAGGGATTCGAGTGTATCAAAAAGGGACTCAACTGCAAGTGCTACACAATCAAAACATCAATATTCTTGAGCGAAATATCTGCTTTATGATACATACAAAATTGATAACGTCATTTTTCTTTCAGAAAAAATAATAACTTAATTAAGAGCACGCTTTATGATATGGGTTATCCAAATTGTGGCAATCATTGTCATTTGGTTAAGTTTCTGGTCACTGATCCCACGCGATGAATGGTGGATTCGAGGTGCGGATTTTCCACGCTTACAAATTCTGGTCTTGGGCTTTATTGCCTTTGTGCTGTTTTTGGTGGTGGAGCATCCCTGGACTGTCTTGAATCAGCTGATTTTTGTGGCCCTGATTGCGGCTTTGGCTTATCAGCTAAAAATGGTATTGCCCTATACCTTTATCTGGAAAAAACAGGTCAAGCAGGTCAAACAGGATCAACTGGATCCGCAGCGGCAAATCTCCCTGATTGTTTCGAACGTACTGACCACCAATACTCAATATCATCGACTGATTGAACAGATCCAGACCCATCAGCCAGACTTGGTGTTAACGCTGGAAACGGATCAAACCTGGCAAAATGAACTGTCGGTGATTGAAGCAGATTATCCTTATCGTGTGCCTGTGCCTTTGGATAACCTGTATGGCATGCACCTGTATAGTAAACTGGAACTTCGCAATACCCAGGTCAAGTTTATTTTAAGCGACGAGATTCCGTCCATTCATACCACAGTGATTTTAGGCTCGGGACAGCCGGTGCAGCTGCACTGTCTGCACCCGAAACCACCGAGCCCAACTGAAGCCAAGGATTCTACTTTACGTGATGCGGAATTGTTAATTGTCGGGGATCAGATCAAAGATTTAGATGAAAGTTGCATCGTCATGGGGGATCTGAATGATGTGGCCTGGTCTCGTACTACGCGGCTGTTTCAGCGCATTAGCGGACTGCTGGATCCACGCGTCGGACGTCATTATGTAAACACCTTTCATGCAGATTATCCTTTTTTTCGCTGGTCGCTCGATCACGTATTTCACAGTACCGATTTTGCTCTGGTCCATATGGAGCGTCTGCCCCATATCGGTTCTGATCATTTTCCGGTCTTTCTGGTTTTACAAACCGGTCGGGTCTTTGAGCATATTCAGGAAGAATTGGAGCAAACCGATGAAGATGAGCAGGAAGCACAAGAGGCCATAGAAGAGGGGATTCAAAAAGCAGAGAAAGAGGAAAAAATGGTGACCGATGAAATTGCCATGGCTTATAAAGATGGCGGCAAAATCTCTTAACTTTTTAAGAGAAAAGTGTAAGAGATTGCTTACATCAGTTTGCGCTTCTTGCGGATGGGCAATCATGAGCAATCCAGGTATTCTAGGTTTATCAGCACAGGGAGTCGAGAAAGGATATTCTCATAAGGAAGACGAAGCTGAATGAAAACATCATGGATATGATGCTGAAAGGGAAATCACAAAAAATAGAACTAATTATAATAGATGAAAGCACAACCTCATTAACCCGGGTTTTACAGGATGTAGAACTCGGGTTAAATTATTTTTAGAGTGAATTTTTTAAATACTTAATTGATTATTAAAGATAATTTTAGATTTAAAACTATATTTTTACAGTGCAGAATGGAAAATGTTATTGCCAGTGATGACTCAGTGAATGGATCAGAAATACTCCAGCTCTATCGTACCAATCCATGGTCTGGTCACTGCACGTATAAATGGTCAGCTGGACGGACTGGCGAATGCGATTTCAGATGGCTCTCTGGGGGTGTATTTCCCGCATTTATTGGTTGGTCTAGACTGGCAACGACAAGGCATTGGTCGGCGGATCATGCAAAGTATGCTGCAATATTATTCAGGATTTCATCAGCAGATTTTAGTGGCCGATCAGCAGACAATAGGAATTTTATCAGGCTTTAGGCTTCACGCGTGCGGGACTAACGGAAGCTATGTAGATCTATCAAGGTACAGATCATGAACAGGATTTTAAACTGTAGGAGCTGTAGCGATTTAAAGTCCGCGATCAAACAGATTTAGTAAATTTCCTTATAACCTTCAGGGCGAGTTTTAAAACGGCGGTGGAACCACATATATTGGGTCGGTGCGATGCGTAGCTGCTGTTCAATTATCAGATTCACGCGAGTAGCATCCTCAACTTCATTCTCACTAGGGAAATTCTCCAGTGCCGGTTCAATCAGTACATGGTAGCGTGGATTTTTGATATCGCCATGACGATAGAAATATAAAGGAATCGCAGCAGCTTTGGTCATTTTCAGTAAACGACGGTGCGCGGTGACGGTTGCCGCCGGTACACCAAAGAAAGGTGCCATCACCCCTTGTTTTAAACCATAATCCTGATCCGGACTGTACCAGATTGCATGGCCTTTTTTCAGATTACGTACCAGACCGCGCATATCATCATGATCAATTTGATGGGCATAAATCGTGGCGCGACAACGGTAAATCAGCATGTCCAAAAGTGGATTATTCTGTGGGCGATACACCACATCCGGTTCAAAATATTGTGCACACAGATATCCACCAGCATCCAGTAAGGTCGAATGCGTGCCTAGTAACAGCATACCCCGGCCTTCGGCTTGAGCATTCTGAATATGTTCCAGTCCTTCAATACTGACGCGATCCTGAAACCATTTCGGACTGTACCAGGCATTTAAGGTTTCAAAAACCCCCAGCATTTGATCGATAAAAACCTGACGCGCATTGTCCTGTATTTGCTCGGCAGACCATTCAGGAAAACAGACTTCCAGATTGCGCAGTGTGGTGTCGCGACGTGAGGGCAGATACTTAAAAGACAGATGGCCCAGCAGATAGGCCAGACGATACTGAATGGCCCATGGTAAAATCGCCAAAATCATCAGGAAAATAATACCCAGCCAATTGCCCCAGTATCGAGGTAACAGGAATGACCATTGAAATTCGCCGGGTTGATATGCAGGCTGGGTACTCATAGAACAATATAGGGCTAAAAGATTAAGTGCAGTCTAACAGAGAAGATTCTTGAAATAAAAAAAAGCATCTGTACGAATACAGATGCTTGAGCAAATACTCGTGGAATATTTAGCCGTTGCTAAGGTTATCCAGCTCTTCCCAACGTTCTAATTTTTCCAGTAACAGTTCATCAATTTCTGATAAACGCTGAGACAGTTGCATGGCTTTATCGGAATCACTGACAAATAAAGAGCCATCAGCCAGTTGTGTATTGATCTCGGCTTGCTCTTTTTCCAGCGCTTCCATTTCAGCCGGAAGTTGCTCGAGCGCGCGTTGATCTTTGTAGCTGAGTTTGACTTTTTTGGCAGCAACGGGTGCGGCTTCAGCTTTGGCCATGGCTTTTTTCACGGCACTTTTTTGATCGACCACGGTTTGATCCGGACGCTGTTCAAGATAATCCTGATAACCACCGACATATTCGTCGATATTGCCTTTACCATCAAAGACCCAGGTCGATGTCACCACGTTATCCATAAAGGCACGGTCATGCGAGATCAATAACAAGGTGCCTTTGTAGCCACCGAGCATTTCTTCCAGTAACTCTAGGGTCACCATATCCAGATCGTTGGTTGGCTCATCCATCACAATCAGGTTCGATGGTTTCAGCAACAGTTTCGCCAATAAGATACGGTTGCGTTCACCACCAGACAACGCTTTGACTGGAGTACGTGCACGTTCTGGCGAGAACAGGAAGTCCTGTAAATAGCTATAGATATGACGACGGTTACCATTCACATCCACGTGGTCAGAGCCTTCAGAAACGTTATCTTTGACTGATTTTTCCAGATCCAGTGCATTACGTAACTGGTCAAAATAGGCCACTTCAAGCTGCGTACCGGTCTTCACCGTACCGCCATGTTCTAGCTCGCCCAGAATGGCTTTAATGAGTGTAGTTTTACCGACACCGTTATCACCGACCAGACCGATACGGTCACCGCGTAAAACCAGTGCCGAGAAGTTGTTAATGATCGGTGCATTGTCACCGAATTTCACACTCAGGTTCTCAATTTCAAACACCAGTTTGCCTGAACGGTTGGCATCCTGAGTCGCCATCGCCACTTTACCTTGTTGCGAACGGCGCGCTTTGGATTCTTCACGCAGTGCTTTTAGAGCGCGAACACGACCTTCGTTACGGGTACGGCGTGCTTTGATGCCCTGACGGATCCAGACTTCTTCTTCCGCCAGCTTTTTATCAAACAGCGCATTCTGCTTTTCTTCAGCTTCCATTTGCATGGCTTTGAGTTCTAAGTAACGTGAATAGTTACCTTCATAACTGCGCAATTGACCACGATCCAGTTCCACAATACGGGTGGCGATGCTATCGACAAAGGCACGGTCATGCGAAATGAATAACAGAGTTAAATTGTTTTGATCGAGCAGGAATTTTTCCAGCCACTCGATACTTTCAACATCTAAATGGTTGGTCGGTTCATCCAGTAATAAGACATCTGGCTGAGTCAGCAAGGCACGTGCCAATAGGACACGACGCTTACGACCACCCGACAAATCGGCAAGATCTGCATCTGGGTCCAGACCCATTTTGCTTAAAATCGAATTGACCTTGGTTTCCAGCGCCCAGCCATCGAGCTGGTCCATTTTGTGTTGCAGATTGCCCATGCGGTCACAAGCGTCCATATCGCCCAGTACACAGGCTTCACTGGCTGCATGGTAGGCACGCAAAACTTCCGACGCTTCACCGGCACCGTCAGCCACGATATCCGCCACTCGGCCTGAGTCCATCGGTACATCTTGCGCCAGCATCGAAATCGTGATGCCATTTTGTAATGAAACTTCGCCGCTATCCGGCAGTAAACTTCCTTCAATCAGCTTAAGTAAGGTAGACTTACCCTCACCATTACGGCCAATCAAACACACTCGTTCGCCGCGCTCCAAGTTAAAATTCGCGCCGTTGAGCAGGGCGGGTCCACCAAACGCAAGTTGGACATCCCTAAGGGTAATATAGGCCATAATGTTTCCTGAAATCCCCAATGAGGACTTTAAATGACTAAACAACAAAATCTAAATGATCAGGCGTCATTTTCCGCACCCATTGAAGATTTGCAAGTGCGAATTGCATTTTTAGACGATTTAGTTGAACAGTTGAATGATCAGGTGGCTAAACAGACTCTGGAAATTGCCGATCTGAAAAAGCAAATGAGCCTGTTATATCAACGTGTTGAGTCCTCAGACCGCTCTGAAGGAATTGCGGATTTTGATCCAGTTGCTGATCGTCCGCCACATTATTAATTTGCAAGCAATCATTTAATAAAACCCTTATATTTGATAAGGGTTTTTTATTGCAGCTGCTATTTCACCGATGATTCGATTCATTTAATCAGCTCTCAGCCTGGAATCTAGCGATTTCTGACCTGCTTGCAGCAAGATCAAATATGTAATCTTCCACTCGGTTGGAATCTGGTAAATCCGCTGCAACCCGAATATTCACCATGAAATTATTTGACCTTTCACTCACTTCCTACTCTAATACTGGCTTTCAGGTACATTTCAGAAGCTTGTCCCATGCATCCAAAAGTTGTTCTACTCGACCTCGAAAATAATTTTCCGACGGCCAAGTTACTGCGTGAAATTGTGACGCATTATTCCAGCCTGTATCTGTTTAATTGTGCCGGAACATTTGAATTTTCATTAGAAGATTTAACCGAGCTGGCCGGCTGGATTGCGAGTGGACAGATCATCATTCTGGATACACCTGAATCGCCCCAGAAAGAATATGAATATGCGGTCATTGTCGGTCAGCTGATGGCGCTGTTGGAGCCGGAAACCGAAGTCGAGTTGATCTCGGCGATGGACAGCAGCGAGATGTTGCAGCAGATGCTGCAAGCCTCTGATATTAAATGTAGCCTGATTCAGATTCAGCCCGATGAAGTCTCTATTCCAGCAGAGCATGTTAAAAATTACCTGCCTAGTCTGGAGGCGATCCGCAACAAACCGGCCTTGCAACTGGTGAAAAAGTACTGTGATGCTCTAGGGAAAATGAGTGGTAAGCCAAATACCTTGGAAACCTTAAAAAATTCAGTTGCCAATATTCTGCACGTCATGCCCGTGAAGGCCCAGCATGTGGTCGGCATGCTGATTAACCTGAAAATTGTCAAACGCTATGATGAGCAGATCAGCTTCCGTAAAAAAGTCCTGAAACAGTGGCTACAGCTCAATCTGGATGAACAAGATCCGCTTGAAAATCCAAAACTGGATCAGGTCATGTCCCGGCTCAAAGTTGATGATGCTCCAGTTGAAGCATTGCAAACTCCAATTCAGTCAGCCCAGCAAGACCTGTTTAAAAACTTTAACCGGATTGATCCAGTGCAACTGGAAGTCGCACGTAAACTGCGCGAACTTCAGGGCGACAAACCCAAGGATATTTATGAATTACGTGATTTGCTAGAGCAGCTCTTTCCTCAATCGGATATCCGTCTGCTGCTGAAAGAGCTAATTGAGAAGGGTTATATTTACTGGAATGGTCACGAAGTTTTATATAGTCATGAAATGTTCTTGAATTAATTTTATCGTGCAAACTTGCGTTTTATATTGTGCTTATGCAACTCTAATAATAGAACATAAAGGTTGAACTATGGAAAACACTGGAATTTGGGTAGCGGTGATCATCATCATTTTTGTCATGGGGTCAATTTTTGGCTTACGTGTCAGCCCAAGAGAAAAAGCGCTTGGCATCATGCGTGACAAAGCCCGCAAAATGGGTCTGCATCCACGTTTGGTGGTTGCACCCGACTGGACCAAAATTCCAAAGGCCACTGAAAGTCGTGCCAGTATGGTTGCGTACTACAGCGTACTCATGCCAGATGCGCGTTTACCCTTGATGCGTGCCCGTGTTGTCGATAATAAACTCGAAATTGTGCAGGGTGATGAGAAATTTAAAGATTTTCCCATTGCATTAAAAGGCATTTATGCTATTGATATGCAGGCCAACTGTGTCGGATTGTATTGGGATGAACATGCTGATTTAAGAGCAGCCCAACTCGACGATATCAAAGCACTATTACACGCTTTGGCTGAACTTTAATTTAGAAATAAACAGGATTAACGGTTAATTATGGCGAACGCTCCTCGGTCCACATCAAAAAGCAGCACAGCAAAGTCTCCCGACGCTGGAAGTAAGCGTGCCTTAGTGATTGTGGAGTCGCCTGCAAAAGCGAAAACAATCAATAAGTACCTTGGTCCAAACTACATCGTAAAATCATCAGTCGGTCATGTCCGTGACTTGCCAACAGGCGGCTCTGCCAAATCGACAGAGAAAAAGCCGGCGACACGCACCAAACTGACAGATGAGCAGAAAGCTGAAAAATCACAGAATGCGTTGATTAACCGCATGGGTGTCGATCCGGAACATGACTGGAAAGCCAAATACGAAGTGCTTCCTGGCAAAGAACATGTGGTTGCCGAACTGAAAAAACTGGCAGCGCAAGTCGATGAAGTCTATCTGGCAACGGATATGGACAGGGAAGGGGAAGCGATTGCCTGGCATTTAAAAGAAGTGATTGGCGGCGATGAGTCACGTTATCAACGTGTGGTCTTCAACGAAATTACCAAAAATGCCATTCAGGAAGCCTTTAAGCATCCTTCACGTCTGGACACCAATAAAGTCAATGCCCAGCAGGCACGCCGTTTTCTGGACCGCGTGGTCGGCTTCATGATTTCACCACTCTTGTGGGAAAAGATTGCCCGTGGCCTGTCAGCCGGCCGTGTACAGTCGGTTGCGGTGAAACTGGTGGTTGAACGCGAACGTGAAATTCGGGCCTTTATTCCTGAAGAATACTGGCAAGTGTTTGCTGATACCAAATCGAAAAAAGATGACATCCGTCTGGAAGCAGTCAAGCAAAATGGCAAGACTTTAAAGCTTCGTAATAAAGACGAAACGGATGCACTGTTAAACCTGATTAAAGATGCGGATTATACCGTTTCTGCCCGTGAAGATAAGCCAACCAAAGTCAATCCAAGCGCGCCCTATATCACATCGACGCTGCAACAGGCGGCCAGTACCCGTCTCGGTTTTTCTGTGAAGAAAACCATGATGCTGGCACAGCGCCTGTATGAAGCCGGTTTCATTACCTATATGCGTACCGACTCGACCTTCCTGAGTGATGATGCGGTAAGCATGGTCCGTGGCCATATCGAATCAGAATTTGGTGAGAAGTACCTGCCGGCCAAACCCAACCGCTATGGCAATAAAGCCGGCGCGCAAGAAGCGCATGAGGCAATCCGTCCATCTACTGTGAGTCTCAAAGGTGACAGTCTGGTCGGTGTGGAGCGTGATGCACAGCGTCTCTATGACTTAATCTGGCGCCAGTTTGTGGCCTGTCAGATGACACCGGCTGAATACCTGTCTTCAACCATTTTAGTCAATGCCAATGGCGTAGAACTGAAAGCCAAAGGCCGGACGCTGGTCTTTGATGGTTTTACCCGGGTGCGTGGTGCCAACAAAGCGGATGACGATATTCTATTACCGGCAGTGAAAGTCGGTGAAGTGCTGAAACTTCAGAAGCTTGATCCATCTCAACATTTCACCAAGCCACCAGCTCGTTTTACTGAAGCCTCACTGGTCAAAGAACTCGAGAAAAAAGGCATTGGCCGTCCATCGACCTATGCTGCAATTATCTCGACCATTCAGGATCGTGGTTATGTGAAGCTCGATAACCGTCGTCTCTTTGCCGAGAAGATGGGTGAGATCGTCACCGACCGTCTGGATGAAAACTTCAATAACCTGATGAACTACGCCTTTACCGCAGATCTTGAAGGTCAGCTGGATAAGGTGGCAGATGGTGAACGTAATTGGAAAGAGCTGTTAGACAGCTTCTACGGCGATTTCAAGCAGCGTTTGACTACGGCACAAGGTGAGAACGGTATGCGCCGTAATCAGCCAGTGGAAGTGGATGCGGTACATTGTAAAGAATGTGAGCGCCCAATGCAGATTCGTACCGGAACCACAGGCGTTTTCCTGGGCTGTTCTGGTTATAACCTGCCACCGAAAGAACGTTGCAAGGGAACCTTGAACCTGACCCCAGTCGAGTCTTTGGCTGCACTGTCTGATGATGATGCGGCCGAAACCGCTGACCTGATGTCGAAGAAACGTTGTCCGGTGTGTGAAACGGCAATGGACAGCTATGTGATTGATGGCGGTCGTAAACTGCATGTTTGTGGCAATAACCCGGACTGTGATGGTTATGAACTCGAAGAAGGAGAGTTCAAGATCAAAGGTTATGATGGCCCAACCATTCCATGCGACAAATGTGATGGCGAAATGCAGCTTAAAACGGGTCGTTTTGGTCCATACTTCGCCTGCAACAGTTGTGACAATACCCGTAAAGTATTAAAGAGTGGTCAGCCGGCACCTCCGCGTGTCGATCCGATCAAGATGGAACATTTGCGCTCGACCAAGCACGATGACTTCTTTGTGCTGCGTGATGGTGCGGCCGGTTTATTTTTGGCTGCCAGCAAGTTCCCGAAAGTGCGTGAAACACGGGCACCGAAAGTTGCCGAGATTCGCTCTGTGGCTGAACAGCTGGATCCGAAATATCAGTTTATCTTGCAAGCGCCTGATGCAGATCCGGAAGGTAACCCGACTTTGGTGAAATTCAGTCGCAAGAACCAATCGCAATATATTGGCTCTGAAAATGCGGAAGGCAAGCAAACCAAATGGTCTCTGGTTTACCAGAATGGAAAATGGGTTGAAGCCTAAATAAAGTTTAAACTTAAAAAAATGCTGACGAAAGTCGGCATTTTTTATTTATGATGTGTCGATATTTTAAAAAAATAAATAAGGTTGCTTGGGGATATGTGGAAAAAGATTCGGATTCTGATTTTATTAAGTATTTTATTGATCGTTGCAGTCAATGCCTATCGTGATCAAAATCAGAACTGGTCAAAGCCGGTCATGGTTCTGTTGCATCCGATTAATGCAGATGGATTACCGACCACACAGCAATACATCCAGCAACTGTCAGTTCAGGATCTAGAAACGGCAAGAGACTTTCTACAAAAATCAGCACAGCAATATCGGAATCAACCCACTTATTTTTATTTTAATTTGGGTCGTGAGCTTAAAGTTTTACCGCCTAAAGTCCCTGAGCAGGCCTCAATTTTCGATACTGTTGTATGGAGTTTAAAGTTTCGATTTTATGCCTGGAAACAGCAACAAAGTTCGGACCCTTCTGCCAGTCTGACCCTGTTTTTAAATTATTATGATCCGGCACAAACCCGGCAATTAAAGCATTCAACTGCCTTGCAAAAAGGCCGTATTGGTTCGGTCAACCTGTTTGCCTCTCAAAAGCAGTCTGAACAAAATAAAATTGTTTTGGTACATGAGTTACTGCATGCCTTTGGTGCCAGTGATAAATATGATCTGGCCACAGGTCAGCCGATTTATCCAATAGGTTATGCATTTCCAGATCAGCAACCTGTGTTCCCACAAGCCAAGGCAGAACTGATGGCAGGACATATCCCGCTGTCCGAAACCACGAGTAAAATGCCGGGATCTCTGGATCAGACCCTGATTAATGAGATCACAGCAATTGAGTTGGGCTGGAAATAAACACTTGTAGATTCTCTTGGATTTATCCAGAATCTAGACTTTATTGATAGATAAAAATAACCATATGCCGCTTACTTTTGTTCTTGCTCCAGATTCCTTTAAACAAAGTATGAGTGCTGAACAAGCCTGTCAGGCCATGCAGCGTGGCATTCAAAACGTGTTGCCTGATGCTTTGTGTATTCATGTTCCTATGGCAGATGGAGGGGAAGGCACTGTCGATACACTGATCTCAAGTTCAAAAGGACAGCGCATTCCCTGTGAAGTGACAGGGCCATTGCCTGATCAGCGCATCCAGACGTATTTTGGCGTAATTGATGCAGGAAAAACCGCAATCATTGAAATGGCCAAAGCCAATGGCATAGATCTGCTGGAAGCTGCAAGGCGTAATCCTCTGCTGACCTCAACCTGTGGCACAGGAGAAATGATCAAGTCTGCGCTCGATTTAGAGGCCAGTAAAATCATCATTGGCTTGGGTGGCAGTGTGACGAACGATGCCGGTGCGGGAATGGCACAGGCTTTAGGCGCTCGGTTTTTAGATGCCCAAGGATTAGAAATACAGGCTTGCGGTGGAAACCTAGATCAAATCATAGCAATTGATTTATCCGAACTGGATTCACGGCTGGCGGATATTGAAATTATCATTGCATCGGATGTGAATAATCCGCTGTGTGGACCCAATGGTGCTTCAGCGATCTTTGGCCCACAAAAAGGTGCGACACCGGAAATGGTCAAGCAACTGGATCAAAACCTCAGTCATTTTGCCGATCTGGTTGCTCGGCACATTGGACGTGATCATCGTCATGTTGCAGGTGCGGGTGCGGCAGGTGGACTCGGTTTTGGCTTAATGGCATTTACAGCTGCTTCTATTCGATCAGGTGTGGAACTCATCATTCAGCAGACAGATTTAGCCAATAAAATAGCTCAAGCCGATTATGTTCTGACCGGTGAAGGCAAGCTTGATCATCAAACTAAATTAGGCAAAACCCCATTTGGCGTGGCACAAGTAGCGCAAAAATTCAATAAACCGGTGCTTGCATTTGCTGGACTGGTGGGTGATGGGATTGAGTCACTATATGAGTCTGGATTTAGTCAGATTATCAGGATTAATCCACCAGATTGTAGCCGGGAAGAAGCCTTAAAAAATGCGGAAGTGAATCTGGAAAAAGCAGTGTCCAAAACAATTAAAAATATTGAGGAACAGCGTATTTAGTTTTCTTTTACAAGATCGTCATTGCTGCACAAGCTTTACGTAATGGCAGATAATAATGCATAAGCAGATCTTGCTTTTCATGGATGAGAAGCACTGCTTCGCAAGGTAACTGAGGGTATGTCCCTATATCTCAATCCAGCAGACGGCATCCATGCTGTCGACCCTATAGCAAACAAATCAAGAGATAAAATTTGCTGCTGTTTCAGGGCGGATGAAAAGCCATAATTATAAGAGCGATCTGCTAAACTACAGCCATCCACAAAACGATGAGTGAAAATGAGTTTAGCCAACCTGATTGATGAATTAAATCCCCAACAAAAGCAAGCAGCGACCACAGAAGCAAAACACAGTTTGGTGCTGGCCGGGGCAGGTTGTGGCAAAACCAAAACCATCGTGGCACGCGCAGCTTACTTGATTGAGCAGGGTGTGCCTGCCAACCAGATTCAGATTCTGACTTTTACCCGCCGTGCAGCCAGTGAAATTGTGGCGCGTGTCGAACTGGCACTTGGTGAAGAAGCCAAGGGACTGCGAGCCTCGACCTTTCATACCTTTTGTATGTATCTGCTGCGCCGTATTCCGAAAGCTTTTGGTCTGGAACAGTTTTCGATTATTGATCGTGATGATCAGCTGATGATGTTCCGCCTGATTCGCGGTCGTGATGACAAGAAAAATCCCAATCATTTGCCTAAGCCTCAGGAATTATGTGATTTGTATTCCTTTGCACGGAATACCCGGCAAAAACTCAGTCTGGCATTAGAAAAACAGATGCCGGAATATCTGGCCCTCAAAGATCAGATTGCCGAGATTATGAAAGAATATGAAGCACGTAAGCAGGCACGCAGCTTTCTGGATTATGACGATATTCTGGCGGTAGTGGCGACAGCTTTGGCACAGTCCGAAGGTCTGGTCGACTATGTCGCTTCCATATGCCGGCATATGCTGGTCGATGAAATGCAGGATACCAATCCATTGCAATGGGCTTTGTTGGAGCCACTCAAAGACCGGATCAGCCTGTTTTGTGTGGGTGATGATGCACAGTCGATTTATGGCTTCCGTGGTGCAGACTTTGAAAATATTCACCATTTCAAAGAACGTGTGCCAGATGTGCAGATTTTTAAATTAGAAAAAAACTATCGCTCGACCCAGGAAATTCTGGATTTGTCCAACTGGCTGCTCGATCAGTCTGAAATCAAATATGACAAACGTCTGGAAGCGTATCGCGGAGAAGGTGTTAAGCCGCGTATGCATATCTTCCCGAATGAGTTTGATGAAGCCAAATGGATTGCGATTGATATTAAAGAACGTCATTATCTGCAAGGCAGTAAGTGGGGCGAGCATATGGTGCTGGTTCGTTCCAGCTTTGCCGCACGGCATATTGAAGCGGCCTGTATTGCAGCCAATGTGCCGTATCGCTTTATTGGTGGCATGAAGCTGCTGGAAACGGCGCATGTGAAAGATTTGCTCAGCATGCTGCGCGTGGTCGCCAATCCGCTGGATGATATTGCATGGATGCGTTTCTTAACCCTATGGAATGGCGTTGGTGATGTCGGTGCCAGCAAGCTGTCACAGCAGCTATTGGCTGAACCTGAAATCGATCAGATTGCAAAGAAATTAGAACAGTTTGGCAAGATTCCGCTAGAAACCATTCTGATCATGCAGCAGATGAGTGTGCTCAAAGGCGAAGTGCAAGCCTGTGTCGGTCTTGCGATTCAGGCGATTGAATCTCAATTGGCAGAAAACTACAAAAAGGACTGGTCGCGTCGTCAGAGTGATTTTGAACTGGTCAAACAACTGGCTTCAAAGCATTCACAGCTGAGTGAATTTTTAGAGGAATATGTGCTCGATCCAGTGTCGATTTCGGAAATTGAACGCCAGTCCGATCATGATGTGGTGACCCTAATTACCATTCATTCAGCAAAAGGCACCGAACAGAATGTCTGTTATGTGGCCAATGTCACGCCGGGAAATTATCCGCATGCGCGCGCCCAAGGCGACTTTGATGATGTTGAAGAAGAACGTCGTGTGCTGTATGTGGCGCTGACCCGGGCCAAAAATGAATTGATTCTGACCAAACAAAATCTGAATCACTGGGCGCGGGAAACGGTCGATGCGCAGGGACGTAAAGTCGAAAGTTATTTCTTGAATGATCTCACCCGGCATTTATGCACCACGGAAACCCATTACAAAACCCGGCAGCAGACCGTGAAAAGTGCCTTAATTGAACGTCAATCGATTAATTTAGATTTTGGCATTGATCTCGATTAAACTATAGCAAAGTTGTTGCATACAAAAAGTAGAGTAGGCGCGTGCTTTTTGATATTTTTTGCCTATCTTCTTAAGGTTATCAGATGAAAATTTTAGTTCGTAATTTAGAACGTACGGTCACAGAAGCCGAGTTGCTGAAGTTGTTCCAGGAATATGGCACAGTGAATACTTGTACTTTGGTGCTCGATGCGGCAACCGGGAAATCAAAAGGTTTTGCCTTTGTAGAAATGCCGCATGCACGTGAAGCCATCAAAGCCATTAAAGGCCTGAATACTTTGCGCTTGCACGGACATGGAATCCGGGTAAAACAAGCAGAAGATAAGCCCGAGGCTTAAACTGGAAAAGGAGCACTTGATATGCTCCTTTTTTATGGCTGAAATTTAACCTTGTTGTGCTCATGGTTGTACTCGTGCAGGCAGTTAGATTTTCTGGATTTCAGTACTGGATGGATTCAGTTTAAACATGTTTTGATTGCGAAATGAAAGCGAACCTTTTACTTTATAAAAGCCAAAATTTGTTTAAAACCTTAGGAAATATCAATGACCCGTGTTGCTCGCTATCATGCGGACCGTACCAATCAAAAACTGTATTTTGCCCGTCTTGCCTGCCAGCAGGCAGAGCAAACCCAGCATGTGCAACAGGCTCAGGCACAACGTGAGGCGACTGTATTTCATTTACATGGCGCTTTATTGGCATTTTTGCAGGAACTGGTGCGTTACTATCGCCTGAATGATGCCAATCCGACGCTGAAATCGATCGAAGAACTAATGGCAGCCAAAGGCCAGATTTCACCCGAAGTAGCCGTATTACAACACTTATCCAAGAGCGGTTTCATTGCTGAACTGAAACGTGCCTATCGTCTGTGCCAGTATGCGCCTGAACCGAGTACACCGGAACCCGAAGACGAAACCTCCTCAAATCTCATCATTAAAGTCACACAGTCTCCACAAGCATGGTTACCTGATCCTGCTATATTAAGAGAATGGCATCGTGACTTAACACAACTCATCGATGGTTTTCGCAATGAGATGATTGAATTTTAATCGGATCGACCGTACTTGAAATTAGAATTTTTAACCCTATATCAATTACTCTAATGATGCAAAGTGCACCCGGCTCTTTGCCACCATGTTGAACATGGAGGATATATGTCTATAGAACAGTTGAAAGACTTATTTGGTAATCAAGACGCGATTTTAGAACTCGTTCAACTTGAAGGTGGTGCCTTGGCTTTACGCAATGCAGGTTCGCATAAACAGCCTTTGGTCATGATTCAGTTTAATGACGAGGTGAAGGCTCTACTCGGAGAGCAGACGCCTGTGATTGCGCAGCAGATGATTCAGGCGGCCCTGTATGGCTTGCTGGAACAGCAGGTCAATGAATGGCAGGCTGAAGTGGTAGATGAAGAGCCGAAGTATATGAGTTAAGATTAACAATGTATTCAAAAGCACACTATCGGTGTGCTTTTTGATTTTAAAGGGTTGGGGTGAGTTAGATTTTAGGTACGAGCTCAAGGTGAATTTCAAGAAATGAAAACCTCGTTTTTTTGATTTTACTCCTGATGATTTGAAGTCAGCTTATTACAAAAAATCTTGTGATTATGCATAAAAAAAGTTGCCACATTGGGCAACTTTTTTTATGCAGAGAGATTAATGAGAAGGGGGATGCTGATGCGCAATTTCGATCTGGTTTAAAATATGATTACTCATATTCTTCGCCATTTCTTCTTTGGCATAATACACCGCGCCGATATTATCACGACGGATCGCTTCAGCTTCTTCCTTGCTTTCGGCACAGACCAGTACCTGAATTTTCGGATTCAAGGTCTTGGCAATATCTACAATTTTATGAATATCGATGATATCCATAGGGGAAATGACCAGTAAGCGCGCATGTTGAATATGCGCCTGGATCAAAACACCGGCTTCAGTCGCAGCGCCTGAAACCGCGGCAATACCTTTTTCACGCAGATTTTCGACAATATCGCGGTTTTCTTCTGCAATAACCACCTTGATATTTTCTTCCATTAATGAGCGGGTAATACGACGACCCACTTCACCATGACCAATCAGCACCACCTGATCACGCAAGTAATCCTGTGAAACTTCATCGGGTAACATTGCCAATGGATCACCACTGCGTTCCAGTAAGCGTGCCAGGGTCGAGCGTTCCCGAATCCATTTTTGTACCGGTTCAATCGCGGAGAAGATAAAGGAATTAAGAGTGATCGAGATCAATGCACCCGCCAGAATCAGGTTTTGACCTTCTAGTGAAAGCAGATTCAGTGACACCCCAAGTGCTGCCAAAATAAATGAAAATTCACCAATCTGTGCCAGCGAAGCGCCAACAGTCAGCGCGGTATTGATTGGATAGCGGAAGAACAATACCAGTGCCATTGCTGCAAGAGTTTTACCAATCAGAATAATGCCGACGACTGTCAGCACATGGAGTGGCTGTTCCAGTAAAATACGCGGATCAAACAGCATGCCGACAGAAACAAAGAATAAGATTGAGAAGATTTCACGCAGCGGCAAGGTTTCTTGTTCCGCGCGATGACTGAAATCTGACTCTTTCACCACCATCCCGGCAAAGAAAGCCCCCAGCGCCATAGATACCCCAAAAACCTTATAGGCCCCAAAGGCAATCGAGATGGCCGCAGCGACCACAGTCAGGGTAAACAGCTCACGAGAACCCAGACGTGCCACGACTTGGATGATCATCGGCACCAGACGTTTACCAATAATCAGCATAAAGGCAATAAAGCCTGCGACTTTCAGCAGGGTAATGCCTAAAGTGGCCCAGATATTTTCATCGCTCGCACCTTCAAGTGCTTGTCCGCCTAGAAGTAAGGCAGTGGCCGGCAATAATACCAAGGCCAAGACCATGACCAGATCTTCGACTAAAAGCCAACCGACGGCAATCCGGCCATTAATTGAATCGAGCAGACCACGATCACCGAGTGCTTTGAGTAGAACCACCGTACTGGCACAGGATAGGCTTAAACCGAATACGAGCGCAGAGCCAAAGCTCCAGCCCCATAACATCGAGACTCCCACTCCGAGCAGAGTGGCGACTGCAATTTGCAAAATTGCACCGGGCAATGCAATCCGCCGCACCTGCATCAGATCACTTAGCGAGAAATGCATCCCGACCCCGAACATCAGGAACATGACACCTAATTCTGCCAGCTGGTTGGCCAGATGAATATCGCCGACCACACCGGGTGTATTGGGACTAATCAGAATGCCGGCCACCAGATAGCCGATAAGTGGAGGGAGGCGCAGACGTGCAGCGATATAGCCAAAAACCAGGGCTAAGCCAAAACCAACAGCCAATAATATAATGAGTTCTACGTCATGTGGCACTAAATACTCCTTTAGTTAGGTTTGCTGGGAAATAAGCACAAAAAGTGCCAAAACATGTAGAAAGTTTATCAAGTGGGGTAAAAAAAATGCAAAAAAAAACGACCTGAAAGGGTCGTTTTTTTTAAAAAGCCAAAATTATTTGATTTTAGCTTCTTTGAAGATTACGTGTTGACGGATTTTTGGATCAAATTTTTTGATTTCCATTTTTTCCGGCATAGTACGTTTGTTCTTAGTCGTGGTATAGAAATAACCTGTACCAGCTGAAGAAACTAAGCGAATTTTATCACGCATGGTTCAGACTCCTTAGATCTTTTGACCTTGAGCACGTAGGTCAGCAACAACCTTTTCAATGCCCAATTTGTCGATAATACGCATACCTTTAGTGGTTAAACGAAGACGTACAAAACGTTTTTCGCTTTCTAACCAGAAACGGTGGTGGTGCAGGTTCGGCTCGAACCGGCGTTTAGTTTTGTTGTTGGCGTGTGAGACGTTGTTACCAACGACTGGACGCTTGCCGGTAACTTGGCAAACCTTAGACATGGTGTAACTCCATTGATTTAGCCAACAGCAAATCTGTATGGCCAGTCAAAAATAAACGGATTGAAATCATTCAAGGGGCGTTTTATATCAAAAATGCGCTTAAAAGACAAGCGATTTTCGTCAAAACGCAGCACGAGCTATATCGATAGCTCATGCCTTGATCATTTAACGGAGAAGTGTCTTCGAAATCAGCTTGTGAATCGGTTTATTGAACGGCGGCAGAATGTATTTCAAGCTATACAGCTTGGGATTCGACATTACCGAGCGTTCATGCGACAAACTGAAGAAGCCTTCTGGACCGTGATATTTCCCCATACCTGATGCACCGACACCCCCAAATGGTAGATCGTCTTGTGCAACATGGGTTAATACCGTATTTTGCCCGAAATGCCCTGAATGGGTACGCTGTGCGACATAATCGGCACGCGCTTGATCAAAGTCGAAGTAGTATAAAGCAAGTGGGCGTGGACGGCTATTAATAAAGTCGATAACTTCATCAATTTGATCATATTCCATGATTGGCAGCAGTGGACCAAAGATTTCATGCTGCATGATCTGCATGCTTGGTGTGACATTGGTCACAATGGTGGGGGCAATTTTACGCAGATCAGCGGAATTTTCATGGCGCGGATTGATTTCAATAACATGAGCACCCTGTTCACGTGCATCATCCAGATAGCCTTGCAGACGGTTGTACTGTTTGTCATTCACAATCGAGGTGTAATCCTGATTATGGGTGATATCCGGATACATACTTTCTACGCAGGCTTTAAAATGATCAATAAATTCTGCCGTCTTGCCACGAGGCAGGAACATATAGTCCGGTGCGACACAGGTTTGACCGGCATTCCAGAGTTTGCCCACCGCAATCCGCTGCGCGACATCACGCAGATCAATCGATGGATGCACCAGCACTGGTGACTTGCCCCCGAGTTCCAGAATCACCGGAACCAGATTTTCTGCTGCGGCTGCCATCACGGTTTTACCCACAGCAGTCGAGCCGGTAAAAATCATTTTGTCGAAGGCTAGACGACAGAAAGCATCTGAGATCACACCGCCACCATTGACCACTGCGACCAGTTCTTTCGGAAAGGCTTCTGCCAAGGCTTTTTCAAGCACTTCACCAAACGCAGCCGATGCGCTAGAAATCTTGATCATGGCGTGGTTGCCGGCAGCCAATGCACAAATGAGTGGGCCAATGGACAGCAACAATGGATAGTTCCACGGTGCAATAATCCCAATCACGCCCAAAGGCTGATATTGCACCCAAGCTTTGGCCGGTTGATGAATAATGCCGACATGACGCTTGGAGGGTTTCATCCATCGGGTCAAGTTTTTGCTATAATATTTGATATGTTCCAGACAGGTGAGCAGTTCACCAATTTTGGTTTCCCCAATCGAGCGGTTACCATAATCCTGATTAATTGCCTCTGCAAATTGATCTTGATACTTAACTAAGATACGCTTAAGTCGAGCTAAACGATCGATGCGTTCCTTTGCCGTCGGCAAAGGATAGTTTAAGTAAGCATGTTTTTGTTGTGCCAAAAGCTCATTTAAGTATTGGCCATCAAAAAAATGTGGTGTCATTGATATTGTTTTTGTGTGACTGTTCATGCCGCACTACCATTATTCAAAAATCGATTAATTAATTTTTAGAGCAAATACTCTAATTAGTCAAGTGACTTTGTGTGTTAGCCTGCTAATGCACGAACTGAATGGTTATTTTAGGATGTCCCAAACCAAAACCTTAAAAACTAAAGAGCGTATCTTGCAGCTCAGTTTGCAGCTGTTCAATGAACGTGGCGAACGCTCTGTGACCACCAATCATATTGCGGCTGAACTCGGGATGAGCCCTGGTAACCTGTATTATCATTTCCGTAATAAGAATGAAATTATTAAAGAACTGATGGAGGAGTACCAGCAGCAAACTCTGGAAATGCTGGCGCTGCCGGATGATCGTGCTCTGGATGCCAATGACAAGATTCATTATTTTCAGGTACTGAGCAGTCAGCTGTGGGCTTATCGTTTCCTGCATCGCGATGTCTATCATCTGGTCGAAAATAACGAAGATTTCCGCAAGATGTATCCACGCTTTGCCGGCGAGGTGATGCAGCAAGGTCAGAAAATCTATAAGGCTTTTGTGAATGCTGGCTTGATGGACATGACCGATTCAGAAATTGAAGCACTGATCATTAACCTGTGGATTGTACTGACCAACTGGACCAACTTCCTATATATGTCAGGTCATCTGACCGATTCCAATACGCTGGAAGAAAAATGGGTCTGGCAGGCACTCCGTCAAATGGTGTTCCTGGAAGGGGCCTATTTACGCGGTGAAAGCCGTCAAACTTATGAAGGTTTGCTAAATAGCCTAGGTTCTTCGGAACTTTTTGCCAGCCTGTCATCTGCAAAAAACACAGAAGTCGAGTCGCCTATTCAGAATATCTCGGAAACGCGCTAGAATACTCGGCTTATTTTAAATTTAACTGATTAGTGACTTAAACCAACATGAATATGACGACTGCTAACACCGCACGTTTATTGATTACTTGTGAAGACAAGCCGGGCATCGTGCAGGCTGTTTCGAGCTTCTTGTATCATCAAGGTGCCAATATTACTGCGCTTGACCAATATGCGACAGCAGCGCAGGGCGGCCGTTACTTCATGCGCGTTGAATTTGAACTGGATCATCTGCAAAGCCGTAAAGAAAGCATTACCCAGACTTTTGCGGTAAATGTCGCAGAGCGTTATGGCATGCAATGGCGTCTGGCTCTGGTCAGCGATGTGAAGAAAGTCGGTATTTTGGTGTCTAAGGTCGATCATGCCTTGCTTGAGCTGTTATGGCGTCATGCCCGTGGTGGTTTGCCATGTGAAATTACCAAGGTGGTATCGAATCACGAGACTTTACGCGAAGCGGTTGAAAACTTTGGGATTCCATTTGAAGTGGTGCCGGTGACCAAAGACAACAAGCCTGAAGCCTATGCAGAAATTGACCAGTTAATGCAGGGCAATGACCTGTTGGTATTGGCGCGCTATATGCAGATTCTAGATGAAGAATTTGTAAGCAAGTGGGAAATGAAAGTGATCAATATTCACCATTCATTCCTGCCCGCATTTGTCGGTGCAAATCCGTATAAACAGGCGCATGAAAAAGGTGTCAAGCTGATCGGTGCGACTGCACACTATGTCACTGCCGATCTGGATCAGGGCCCGATCATCGAGCAGGACGTAGAACGTGTCAATCATGACTTTACCGTTGAACAGTTGCGTGAACTCGGTCAGGACGTAGAACGTAATGTACTGGCACGTGCAGTGAAATGGCATCTGGAAGACCGTATTATTGTCGATGGCAATAAAACTGTGGTGTTCCAATAAAACTTGCATCCCTATTTAAAAAGGCATACTTTTAGTGTGCCTTTTTTGTTTTGATGCAAAAAAAGTCAGTGAAAGGCATGATTAGTAGTTGCAAATGAAAACACTTCTCATTTATTATTGGCGTACTTTAATTGTGCTAACCGATGAGCTTGATTGTTTGTTTCACATCATCTCCTCAAGGTAATAGATTTAATGAGTCAAGTTGCTGCTCCCATGACACCTACACCGCCCAACAAGATGAAAAAGAAAGTCATCTCGATTCTGGCGGCCGTGTTCGTCGGACATGTGGGCCTATTGTGGGCAGTGAGCCAGATGGACGCACCGGAGCTCAAGCCTGTAGAGAAAGAGCCGCTTAAAGTGCGCTTTGTAAAATTGCAGGAAGCACCCAAACCTTTACCGCCAAAGCCGAAGGTCGAGCCACAAAAAGAGCCACCTAAGCCTAAAGAAGTCAAAATTGTCGATAAACCGCTGCCACCACCACCGAAAAAAGTAGAAAAAATCGAGCAGGTGAAAAAGGCTGAAGCGCCAAAAGTAGTCAAAGCACCACCAGTTGAAGCAAAACCAACCCCAAGTCCGGTCGTGCCGACAGTGGTCACTGAAACTAAAGTTAAACCGGCACCTGCTCCAGTCGCGCCACCTGCGCCTGTGGCACCGCCAGCACCTGCTGCGCCGCCATCCCCGAAAAGTGTATCGATTGGTGGGGGCGTGTCCTGGCAGCGTTCACCAAAAGTCTCGCTCTCTGCAGGTGAATTAAAATCAGCCTGTTCACTGGTAGTAGATGTTTCAGCGAATGAGCAGGGTAAAGTGGTTTCTGCAACTGCACGGAATTCAAGTTGTAGCCCGGCAGTAACGCGCAAAGTAGAAGCAGCGGTACGTCGTGCACAACTCACCAAATATGTTGAAAATGGTGTGGCTTATCCAACCCGTGTGGAACAGCCTTTCGATTTTCAAATTACCAAATAACGGCTAACCCATTAGGAGTTCGAATATGAACTTTTCAGTTTATTGGCAACACGCTGATGCAGTCAGTAAAACGCTGTATTTCGTGTTATTGGCAATGTCGATTGCGACATGGACCATTTTTGTGCTGCGTTTGATGGGCACTCGCCAACTGAAACAGATTGCCTATGCGCAGTTATCTCAAGCATTAGAACAACTGAAAACCAAACTGGCTCCTTTGGGCTTTGAACAGCGTAAGGCAGTGGCAGAACAGGCGCTGTTACGCCAGATTTCAGCAGAAAAAGCCAATGCCGAAAAAGGTGTATCAGTTCTGGGTACCATCGCATCGATCTCTCCATTTGTCGGTTTGTTCGGTACGGTATGGGGCATCTTCCATGCGCTGGTTGCTGTTGGTAAAAGTGGTCAGGCTGGTCTGGCACAAGTGGCAACCCCAGTCGGTGAAGCCTTGATTATGACTGGCTTAGGTCTGGCAGTCGCGATTCCTGCGGTACTGGCTTATAACATCTGTGTACGTGCCAATCGTGGCTTGGCACACGAGTTACAGGATCAGGCACATGGTCTGTTGATTGATACCATGCTGCAACAGGAATCTGCTACAAAAAAGTCTGATGAAAAAGTAACACAACAGAGTTTAGTGGGAGGTCAAGCTTAATGGCTTTTCAACTGGGTGAAGACAACGATGTAGGTATGAATGAGATGAACCTCATTCCCCTCATCGACATTATGTTGGTATTGATGATCATCTTCTTGGTGACAGCGACCGTTGCGAACCCATCAATTCCATTAACCTTGCCACAAACCACTGCGGAGATTATTGATCTGCCGCCTGAAAATGTCACAATCAGCATCAATGCGGAAGGTGAGATTGCCTGGAATGGCAATGTCCTGACCCTAGACGAATTGCAGACCCGTTTTAATGAAGCAGGTCAGACCGAACGTCAGCCGACGATTGTGCTGAAAGCAGATAAAGAATCCCGTTATGACACGGTAGCTCAAGTCATGTCGCGTGCGAGTGGAGCCGGACTCAGCGATATTGCCTTTGCAACCGATAACTAAGATTCAGCTAACAAAAAAAGCGACTGATTTCAGTCGCTTTTTTTATCCCCATTTTTTATGCAAATTAATGGGTTTTTAACAAAGTCATAAATTTACTGCGTAATTTATTCAGTTTTGGCGGAATGGCAAAATTGCAGTAACCTTGGTTTGGGTTTTTCGCAAAGAAATTTTGGTGATATTCCTCAGCAGGATAGAAGGTCGGCATCGGGCTGAGTTCAGTCACAATATTCAGGCCTTCATTTTTTAAAGCATCCATGGCTGCTTCTGCCTGAGTTTTTTGTTCAGCATTCAGATAATAAATCACGGAACGATATTGGGTGCCGACGTCATTGCCCTGACGGTTCAAAGTGGTTGGATCATGCGTCGCAAAAAACACCTCAAGGAGCTGGGCATAGCTGATCTGGTTTTCGTCGAAATCAACCAGAATAACTTCAGCATGGCCGGTTTCACCGCCGCACACGGCCTCATAATTTGGCTCAGGGGTATGACCGCCGGCATAGCCACTCAGGACTTGCTGAACGCCCTGAATTTGTAAAAATACCGCTTCGGTACACCAAAAGCATCCACCACCAAAAAGTGCTTGTTGCATGGCTGATTCCTCATTCGATTGAACTGGGCTGATGGTTAAATCCTGGCCCATCAGTATGAAAGATAAAAAAAGCCCGCCAATACAGGCTTTTTGTAGGGAAGTCTTAACGTGGCTGAACTGCACTTTCCAGCTGAATTAACACATTACCATGACGATCCAATAGTTTTAGGGTTTTACCAAATACCTGATAATGCGTCACCTTGGCTAAAGCTTCATTAAATTTCTGATCAAGCTGATCATTATGCATACAGGCCATGCGTGTTGTTGCCATCTGGCTTAAATTCAAAGTATCTTTGCCCGCCGTATAGCTGCCCATGATCCGGTTACAACCATCTGAACCGGAAACACGCTGGGTGCTGGTATCAAATTGCAGACTTGGAAGATGAGATGCAGTAGCTGCGGTCTTGATTTCAGTATTGCCAATCTGTGTGGCAATCCAGGTACGATTTTGCAAAAGTTGTAAATGATTCGTGGTTTGTGTGGTGGCGGTATTCGGCACGGTCTCGCAGCCCATTACAGCCAATACCGAGCCTAATAGGGCAATTGCAGTTAATTTTTTTAGCATGAAAGATACTCTGATTATTGACTAGCTATTTGTATATAAACAAAAAAATGACTCAGGTTCCAGTTGATTTTGTATCTTTATTTACAGTGATAAAAACGCCAGTTAATGTGTCTGAGGTGCAGGCAGGCCTTGACGAAGTCGCTGCGAATATTCCTGGCTGGACAGATCGGCGCTCTGTTTGACTCGTGGATTCACATGCGCCCGTTGGTACCAGGTGTGCATATCCCAGGATTGATCCAGCACTTTCAGATCATAGAGATAATTCGGTAAATAGCCGGACGCTAACAGTCGATAATCTGAAGGCAATTGTTGTTGCGATACTGCCTGAACCATATCAAAGACCAGAGTGGTGCAATTACTGGTCAGGGTGTTATACCACTTGGGTTCTCTGGCCAATTCATCGGCCTGGGCCAGATATTCTTTGAATAAGGCTTTGGCCTGAGCTTGGGGCATATTCACCGGAAAGAAATACACCTGCTCCCCGCGAATATTACTACGCGTATACACAATATCTTTTTCGTCCGATGCCACCAGACTCAATTCATATTTACGGAAAAACCCACCAATTGCAGAAAACTCTTCATGTTTTTCCTTGCGGATTTCAATCGAGAAGGTGAGAGGTTTTTGATTGGCAAAATCGAAGCTGACCAGCGTGTGGGCAATTTTCGGACCCATCCAGTAGGAGGTAATGATATTCACCCCGCTAATCTGGTTCAGGTCAAAACTGCGGCTTTCCCAACGTTCGATATAACGACCATCAGCTTGCCAGTCAAAGTTCCGGATATTGTGCAGGGTGACCTGATCGCCTTGTTGTTCATAGTGCAACAACTGAGCCACTTCAGGATTCCACTCCCGATCCTGACGCGCTTGCAGACTAAAATAGCCCAGCAAACAGAATAAAAAGACCAGAAGATATAGAATGCTATCGACTTTACGCGAAATCAGATGCCGGGTGAAATAAATTCCAAGCACAAGCAGAGCAAAGGTCAGCCACAGTCCAATCAGGATCAAGCTGCCGATTTCGCCAAGGGGGTGCTGAACCCAGAGCATCAGGCTGAGCCACAGACTCGACAGCATGACGAACAAGGTAAATAAGCTGCCCAGCAGCCACAGACTCCAATGCCTGGAAATATCTTTGCGTCCCTGCATCATCACTTTTTTATAAGAAATAAGCTTTATTTTCTGTAGGTTGCGAACTCAAAAGCAATGCCGGTTTTGTCGTCGATATGTTGCTCGGTCGCGACTTTTTTAAATTTTGCCGGAATTTCAGGATAATAGGCATGACCTTTTACATCCAGGTCAACATGGGTCAGTTCCAGACGGTCGGCAATGTCCATGGTCTGTTTAAAGATTTCACCGCCACCAATAATGAAAATAGACGTCGGTTTTTCTGAGTTTTGCACATCAGTAACTGCCTGAATAAGCGCATCTTCAATGTTATGAGCAACTTTAGTGCCTTGAAAAGACCAGTCAGGATCACGGCTAATGACCCAGTTCACGCGTTTAGGGAGCGCACGTCCCATCGATTCAAGGGTCTTGCGGCCCATGACAATCACACCGCCCTGAGTGATTTCTTTAAAATGCTTGAGATCGGCTGAGATATGCCAAGGCAGGTCATTGTCCTTACCAATACAGCGCTGCTGATCCATTGCAACGACATGAACGACTTCTAAATCCTGAAATGCCATACCTACACTCAAAAACAAATAAAAATTTGCTCCTATTAAAATGCAAAATCCCACTTTAAGCAAAGTGGGATTTTGATTTTCTTTGGTTTGGGAACATTTACACTGCAACGGGTGCCTTAATCCCCGGATGTGATTCATAACCAATAATTTCAATATCTTCAAATTTGAAGTCGAACAGGTCTTTGATCTCAGGATTCAATTTAAGGTGGCACAGGCCCAAGGGCTCACGGCTGAGTTGTAATTGCGCTTGCTCGAAGTGATTGCTATATAAATGTGTATCGCCACCGGTCCAGACAAAATCACCGACCTCCAGCTCACAGACTTGCGCGATCATATGTGTCAACAGGGCATAGCTGGCGATATTAAATGGAACACCGAGAAAAACATCGGCGCTACGCTGATACAGCTGACAAGACAATTTGCCATTGTGGACAAAGAACTGGAACAAGGTATGGCAAGGCGGTAATGCCACTTGGCCTGCTTCATTCGGGTTCCAGCCAGATACAATCAGACGGCGCGAATTTGGATTGGTTTTAATTTCATTAATCAACCATTTGATCTGGTCAAAACCATCCTGATTATAGCTATTATCTGCATTTTTGCTGGCACCAAAATTACGCCACTGGTGACCGTAAACTGGCCCCAGTTCACCTTCAGGGCGGCCAAAACGCGCGGTCTGTTCGGCGGTTGCCCACTCATCCCAAATCGAAACTTTATGCTCTTTTAAATATTGAACGTTGGTATCGCCTTTTAAAAACCATAATAATTCAATCACGATAGAACGGAAATGAACTTTTTTGGTGGTGAGTAAAGGGAAACCTTGGGAAAGATCAAAGCGCATCTGATGACCAAATACCGAACGTGTCCCTGTACCGGTACGGTCGCCTTTATCACCGCCGTTGTCGAGAATGTGTTGTAAAAGGTCAAGATATTGGCGCATAGGTCTCTCTATTTAAATCTGTTGAAAATCGCCGTTTTAACAGCAGTATAGATTATTTCCAAAATAATTTGCTGTTGAAAGGGAGAATTTAAATTGCGCATATCATAGCATTTTTTGATGAGCTTTCATCGCTCAAACCAGAATAAAAAAGACCTCCTGATAGAGGTCTTTGTACAGTAAATTAAGCCGTTTTATGGCCAGTATGCACGGTGTGAATCAGATCAGACAAGTCATAACCTAAGGACTCTGCATAGCTTAAATATTCACGTTGAGTGGCTTCATCTAAAGTTGTCCCGCGATGTAGCAGCCATAAGTATTCTTTACCAGGTTCGCCCACAAGGGCCGTCTGATAATCCGGATCGATTTTTAATACCCAGTAATCGCCCTTGGTAAACGGGATCCAACGCAGGCCTTCGGGTAAAAAGCTGACTTCAAGCTTGGCATGTTCTGCATCAACGATGCTGGCTTCAGCAATGGCTTCATCGAGCTTGCCATCGCCATCCAGACAGCGGTTCTGCACCCGAACTTTACCATTTTCATTCAAGCTATATACCGCAGAAATATCAGTGCTGTCTTCGGGCTGGTGTTTCATTGGCAAACGTGCAATTTCATACCAGGTACCTAAATATTGTTCTAAATTAAAATTTGAAACAGTGGCTAAATCCTGAGTCATTTTTTCTTCTCCGTTTAGTTCAATATTTAAAAATGCCGAATTAGTGTAATACAGGGTGCAAAGCTCAAAATGATGTAATCATGTAGTGAAATGTTGTCTGAAAATGGCCGAGCTACAGCTTAAAGTCACACGTTTGAGTAGAAAAAAAATAAGGACTCATTTTGTGTATTTCAGGCTGAAAAGACTTTGCAAGGCGTCGGAGTTGGCTTTGCTTTACATTTTTTTTGCAAAGATGATGGGTTTTGTAACTGTATTAGAAAGAACGGCTTAATTTGAATGCCGCAAAAATAGACAAATTTATTTACATTTTTAATGTGAAAGATAACATTTAAACGACTAGTATTCTCGGCTTGTTAACAATATGAAAGCCTAAATTACAGGCGAGGAGCGGTTGGTAAGGCATGATCTATGATCATCAAGTAAACATGAGCGAAGTATATGCTCCTGTCCAAGCGAATATCATTGTGCGTTCCCAATCGGAGCAAAGACCTAAAAAGTCATCCCACAAAGCCACTGTCCGTAATGCTTCAGGCGTAAGCAATGGCCATCGTATCAATATCGAGAAATTTACCAGTTATCTGCAAGGCATTACCCGAAATACCAGTACACAGAAATGTGCGCGCAGTATTCGTGTCGGTCTGCAATCCTCTGGTGCGAAAATTGTGAACCATCCAGTCGCAGCGGCAGATTGGGGAAGTACCCTGATGCAGCTGGGCTATAAGAAAATTAATGCTTCTTTTGATCGGCCGAAAAAAGGCGATATCTATATTATTGACCGTACTCAGGGACATAAATATGGACATATCGCGGCTTATTCAGGTAGTGCCTGGGTATCGGATTTCAAACAGCGAGATCATGCGGTTTATCGCAATAAAAACGTGACTTATAGTTACTATCGTCTGGAAACTTACTTCTAAGAAAATACTGCGAAGTGATCAGTCCTCAAAACGCTTCGCACGGCTTTCATAGATTGAAACGATAAATAATCCAATCGCGGCAAAGCCAAGACATTGCAGACTCCAGGCAAATTTGCCCCATTGTTGGTGCTGTTCAGGCAAATAGCCAAACAGGGTAATTAAGGCAATGATGGGAATCACCCGGCTCAAGGCGCTAAAGCCATTTGCATAGGGATTGGATTTCGAAATTTTCAGGCGGAAATGGTGCAGTAAATGCACGACAATCCCAATCGCTAAACTCACCCCAACAAATACCGGATCTAACTGGGCCACAGTCGATGCTGCATAAATCAAAATACAGGTCACGATGATGACCATCAGCTTGTTTTGACGGCTACAACGTTCGGAATACCAGAACTCAAGCATGGGGTGAACCCGCATCTGATTTGTTCTGATTGAGCAGCGACAATGGTGAAAACAGGCAAATCGCCAGTGCCATAAAGGCAATACCTTGTGCACCCGGAATCAGGATTTCGCCCTGTTGCATGTTCATAAAAACTAAAGCAATCAATAAGGCAATTGGAATCCAGGTCAGTAATCTATACAGCAAACCGGTCGGGTTTTTGTTGGCAAAGTGGATTTTGCAGTAACGGCAGATCAGAAAAACAATGCCGGTACCGACAAACATCAAAATTGAATCTAAGGGCAGTGGTTCCATCCAGTACAAGCCTGCAGCTGTTGCTGCAATCACAATAAAGATCAACAGTTTTTTGAGAACAGATACCTGCGGATTAAACCAGAACTCAAGCATAATGATGAAAGAATAGAAGAGATATACGGCACTTTAGCATATTTTCGGCATAAAAAAGCGAGGCCGGTGCCTCGCTAAATGTTGCGATTTAATCAGTTTTTTTTCTGTGGGCCCCAGTCATAAATTTTCTTCTGGTAGGCATACCACATCATCCACAAACCAATCAGGATCATTGGCAGACTCAGGAATTGTCCTTTGCTCATCCAGCCAATAAACAGCTGACCATTGTCCGGTTCACGGAAGAATTCAACCACAAAACGTGCCAGACCATAGCCAATCAGGAACAGCGCAGATACGGCCATACGCGGACGCGGCTTGGAGCTGAACCACCATAGTACAATAAATAGAATTAAACCTTCACACAGCGCCTGATACAGTTGTGAGGGATGACGTACCAGTTGCAGCGGATCGGTCGGGAAGATCATGCCCCAGGCAAAGTTTGGATCGCTGACCTGACGGCCATACAGTTCGCCGCCAATAAAGTTACCAATCCGGCCAAACATCAGACCTGTGGGTACGCAAGGCGCGACAAAATCCAGGGTCTGGAACCAAGTCATCTTGTATTTCCGGCACCACCACAGCATGGCCAGAATAACCCCGAGGAAACCACCGTGGAAGCTCATACCACCGGTCCAGATCTGGAATAACCATAAAGGATCTGCGAGGAACTGAGAAAAACCATAGAACAAGACATAACCGACACGGCCACCGATGATGACACCAAGCGCACCGAAGAAAATCAGGTCAGAGACCATATCTGGCGTCCAGCCGCGTTGTTTGGCTCGAAACGTTGCCAATCCCCAGGCAAATAAAAATGCCAGTAAGTACATCAGTCCATACCAGTGGACTTGCAGGGGCCCGAGCGAAATCGCGACGGGATCAATATTGGGATAGGTGAGCATTCCTGTTCCTTGTGATTCTGTTTTGCACAGATTTTAGCTGAAAGCAAAGAAAAATGTTGTACATTCAATGTGTAAAGATCGAGAGCGTAAATTATGTGTATCGTGGCACTGGCTTGGCGGGTTGTAGATGAGACCCCATTATGTCTGATTTCAAATCGGGATGAATTCTATCAGCGGCCTACACAGGCATTGCATGAATGGGAAGATAGTCCGATTATTGCCGGGCAGGATTTGCAGTCGGGCGGCACCTGGATGGGTATCACGGCCTCAGGTCGCTGGGCAGTGATTACCAATTTTCGCAACGGGCAAGATCGGACAGATTATCCGACTTCACGTGGTCATATCATCCAGGATTTTTTAAATTCGGACTTAACGCCGATTCGTTTCGCACAAGATCTGGAACAACGGCAGTGTGACTATGCCGGTTTTAACCTGTTCGTTGGAGACCAGCAGCAGGCGGTGTATATGAGCAATCGCGGTGAAGCGCCGCAAGTGCTGGCGCAAGGTGTCTATGTAGTCTCCAACGGCCTGATGAGCGAAGACTGGTACAAGACCCGGCATTTGCGTAAACGCTTTACCCAGGAATTTTTACCCATGCTGCAACAACCAGCCATGCCAGAAACTGATCTGTGTCATGCGGTTTGGGATATTCTGGAAGATGAACGTAAAGTGATTCCTGAACTACTACCCGAAACAGGGATTTCGATTGAAATGGAACATCTGCTGTCTTCGACATTTATTCAAAGCCCAGCCTATGGCACGCGCTGTTCCAATTTTTTGAGAATGCAGCCTCAACAATGGCACTGGATTGAAAAGTCACAACAAGGTGCAACCGCAGGTCATACCATTGAGAAAATCATTGCTCTGCAAAAATAATGGAATAAAAAAATGCCGACAGATGTCGGCATTTTAAAAAATTATCTAAATTTTTGAAGTTAGACAAAAAATTACTTAGCTAGCAATGGTGCCTCCATCATTACGCGTAATCACAACAGTTGCTGAACGTGGACGTGCTGTCTTGTTCGAACGATCTGTTTGGCTGGCAGGCCAGTTACTGGTTGGAGCATCAAATTTTTTAGAATCTTCACCCGGATGTTGTACGTTGATGAAAATTGCTTTGTAGTCCGGTGTCATGGTGACACCAGTGATTTCACACTCTACTGGACCGGTCAGGAAGCGACGTAGATTTTCATCGGTCACTTTGGCACCAGCAATTGTTGCTTGACCATTAGAGGTTGTTACTACACCACCATCACCAACTTGTCCAGGTAATGCTGCCAGCATCATACAGTTGGTTACATCTGTATAAGCGCCGTCATCAGTCTGAATCCAGAGTACACCGCGAGGGTCAAACCACATACCATCTGGTGAAGACAGATCATTATTATCATTTAAGCCAGACAGGTTGATATTGGCATCCATCGATGCTTCAGCACCGAACAAGTAGATATCCCATTCAAAGCTTTCTGATGCGGTATTTTCCTCTTTAAAGCGAATAATATGGCCATTCACATTACCTTTACCGCCTTCAGGATCTGAGTAATTACGTGGGTTGGCAGCATCAACAGGTTGTGCCGAGTTATTGCCACGGTTACTGTTATTGGTCAGGGTAACGTAGACCTCACCATTCTCTGGGTTAACAGCTACCCATTCAGGGCGGTCCATCTTCGTTGCACCAACGGCATCGCCTGCTAAACGTGCAAAAGTTAATACATCTGCATCAGAGCTAAATGGATATACTGCATTTTGTGCAGTTAAACCGTTTTTACCATGAGCAAGTTCAATCCATTGACCAGTTCCATTTGCATTGAACTTGGCCACATAGAACTTACCGTTATTCATATATTTGTCACCAGCACGGTAGCCGGTATTGATATCTTTTGGATCCCATTTTGCATCAGAGACAAATTTGTAAATGTATTCACCACGTGAGTCATCGCCCATGTAGAAGGCAAACTGTTGACCTTCAACGGCACGGCTAGCACGACAGTCTTCATGCGCAAAACGACCTAAAGCTGTACGTTTTACTGGGTTTGAGCGACTATCAAATGGATCAATCTCTACAATCCAGCCAAAGGTATTCGGTGCATTACGATAGTCTTGACTTGCTGACGCCTTAGTAACGTCCGCTGACCAACGGTCATACATATCTTGTGATTCAAGACTTGCTGGCGCTGTTTCCCAGGCATAACGAGAAGATTTATCTAAATAAATAGTGCGGCCTTGGTCATCCAGTTCAGGGATTTTTTCACCAAAGGCATCTTTAATATAAATGATGCTGCCTTTCTCATCACGTTTAACTGTACCGTCGGCATTTTTTTCAGTTTGATAAGAAATCTCTAAACCTAAGCCATAACGTTTAAGTGCTATTTTTTCAGCTTCAGTGCGTGCTGCATACTGGTCTGTTCCTGAACGTTGGAAATAACCAATAAAATTTTCTTCGGCAGTTAAATATGTACCCCATGGTGTATAGCCATTACCACAGTTATTTTGTGTACCGCGAGTTTGACGACCGTTAGGAGAGAAAGCTGTGTGGATTAATGGAGAGGTCGTTACCGGCCCAGCAAAATCCATCACTGTTGAAGCCGTAATACGGCGGTTAAAGGGAGATGATTTTACAATTTCAACAGCCTGAGACTCTGTATTTTTCTTAACATGCACAATTGAAACACCATGTGCATTCACTTCACGAATGACTTCATCTTCTGGACGGCGACCATCTACTTTAGTTGCACCCTTAGGGTGTAAAAAAGTTTGATTGATGTATTCATGGTTCATCACCAGCAGGCCATGCTCAGATGCATTTTCCTCATAACGGCCAGTTTTAGTGCTTAAACCAAAATAGCTCATACCATCATGGCAGTCACCCGCACGGAATTGAAAGCTTGGACCCGATGGAACCTCGCTATCATTCCAGTCTGGGTAAAGTGGATGAATCGAGTCACCCATTGCATAGAGGACAGTGGCTGTATAGCCTTCAGGAACAGTAACCCAGTCATCCAGGTTTTTCTTCACCGGGCTAAAGCTTAATTTTTCTGGACGTACATTGTTGTCCGCTGGAGGAGTTGGTTTGTTCTCATCATCCCCAATATTTGCATTATCATCGTCATCGCTACATGCGGTCAGGCTAGAAGCCAAAGCCAATGCTGCAGCGCCACTAGCTGTTTTTTTAATTAAGCTACGACGAGAAATACGCTGCTCTAAAATATCACGAAAGTGCATGTTATTTGAGTTGTTATTATCTAGCTCTTGATCTTCATGATAGGGTGTTTGGTATGTCATTTTTAGTTCCTAGCAAAAAAGGCTTGGTTATAAAGTTATGAACAAATTAGACCTAAAGTATGACAAAATGGTTAAGTCTATATTTCAATAAAGTTAAATAAATCAATATATTGGTGTAAATTTAAACAAAAAGACAGCCAAGGCTGCCTGAGTTAAATACGATTCTTTTTGTTTTTGGATTCTTGTTATTGTTGATCGGTTAAACGGCGTTTTTCGATCAGTTTTCCGGCCAGCAAACCCAGTTCAAACAGCAACCACATCGGTACAGCTAACATGATCATCGACAGTGCATCTGGTGGTGTCACGAACATCGCGACAAAGAAACAGCCGACAATAATAAAGCGCCGTTTCTCCACCAGGGTTTGTGTTGAAACTGCCCCAATCAGGATTAAAACCAAGGTAATAATCGGGATTTCAAAGGTAAAACCAAAGACCAGAAACAGCTTTAAACAGAAGCTAAGATAACTGTTAATGTCGGTCATCGGTGCCACAGTTTCCGGTGAGACACTGATAAAAAAATGCAGGATCGAAGGTAAGGCCACAAAGTAGGCAAAGCTGATCCCGGTATAAAACAGCACAATACTGCCGATCAAAAGCGGCAGCGCCAGACTCTTTTCTTTGGCATATAACGCCGGTTTAACAAATGTCCAGAGCTGATACAGAATAAACGGCATTGTGATCATCAGCGCCACAAAGAAATTCAGCTTAAACGGTGCCATGAATGTTGCCGTCACATCCGTGGCAATCATGGTCGAGCTGGCAGGCAATTGTGCCCGTAAAGGTTCAGATAACCATTGATAGGTCTGATTGGCGAAAGGCAGCAAACAGAAAAACAGGCCAATCAGGACAGCAACCACTTTAAACAGATGTTTTCTTAACACCACCAAATGCTGGGTAATCGGCATCTCTTCAAGGTTCAGCGCTGCAGCATCATTTGAGGCAGGTGTGGTCGGTAAAGACGTCATACGGCCACCTTCATTTCTGTATAGCGTTGTTGGGAAATCACTGCTTGAGTTTGTGCAGGCTGAGGTAAATACACCGCTGATATGGGCTGTACCACAGGCTGATAGCGAAGCACGGGCTGGGCAGCCTGAGGCTTTATTTTTAATTCATCAGTTGCAATCGGCTGCTGCAAATCTGCCATTTGTGCCTGCATCTTGGCTTCGAGTTGCTGGATCCGCTGCATTTCGGCCTGCATCTGTTCTCGCAGTTCGGACAAGCGTAATTCACGATCCAGATCGTTCTGAACATTGCTGATCATGCGCTTTGCTTTGCTGTACCATTTACCAGCAAAACGCGCAGCTTCAGGCAGTTTTTCCGGACCGAGTACCAGTAATGCAATAATGGCAAAACACAGCAGCTCGGTCATTCCGATATTGAGCATAGCGGACTCTTAACTCTTGATCGAGGTTTCAGGGGTTTTGACTTGTGCATCAATCGTTCGCGGTTCTTGCAGCTTGGCCATTTCTGCTTCTTCATCTTTGACTGATTTTTTAAAGTCTTTAATTGCACCGCCGACATCTTTACCCAGGTTTTTCAGCTTCGATGTACCAAACAATAAAATCACCACAATTGCAAAAATCAGCACATGCCAAATTGATAATCCTGCCATTATTTTATCCTCTATATTTCATGCCCCTATCTCAGCAGGCTTGTATGACAATGCAGTGACGCTTTAATGACAGTTTGCCGACACGGCAGCAGGGTAATGAGTAATTCATATGAAAAATCTATCATTAGATGAAAAGGATGCTGTGCTAGCATATAACCTGATATGGAAATCTCAGCAGCACTGTCATGGCCTTGATTCTTCCCCTGCTGTCTTTTTTGATTGGTTATTGGGGCGTGCAATATTTAAAGCCAATTCGACCTGTCTTGGCGGCTTTATTGGCACGTGTCCTGATTCCTGTGCTGATTATTTACAATATGGTGTTTTATAAAGCGGGCAGTCTGTGGCTGATGGGCTTTAGTATTTTTAGTTCAATTGTGCTGTTTAGCCTGTTTTATTATTTTGCCAAAGATAAATTGCGTGCGCTGTGTTTTAGCTATTTGAATGGCGTATGGCTCGGTCTGCCATTTGCCTTAGCAGTGTTTGGCACTGACGCAATGTCGACCATGATTGCACTTTATATTGGTGGCTCATTATTTGGGAATGTCAGTGCTGTCATTGCCGTGAGCCAAACTCGCCAAGATTGGACATTTATTCTGAAAAATATCCTGCAATCGCCACCGGTGATCGCACTCAGTATTGCAGGGGTTTTATCATTTTGGGACTTTAGTCATTATGAGTTTCATCCCACCCTTCAATGGGCATATGCAGCCAATAAATTTTTAGTCACTTTTGCAGGAATGTGCATTTTGGGCATGTGGCTTCGTCATGTCCGTATTCAGCTGAGGGATTTAAAGCGCAGTCTGGTGCTGATCAGCGGGCGCTTTATTTTTGCATTAGGCTTGGCTGGTATTGCCTATATATTCTTGCCGATTCCACATCAGCTCCTGACTTATAGTGTAATGATGATGTATTTCTTATTGCCACCGGCAGCGAACATCGTGGCTTTAGAAACCCATTATCAGGGCACAGGGCATTCCGCTAAATATATTGCTTCGGGGACGATTGCGAGTGCAATTTTGATTGGGATCTATGGGCTGGTGTTGCATGCGGTGATGCCTACGCTATAAAGTTTCCTTTTTTGGAGAGAAGGCTAGAAAGAGTTATAAAGTCCCCCTTTGAAAAATGGGGATTTAGGGGGATTCATTAATGTTTAAATCTCTCCCAACCTCCCTTTGGAAAAGGGAGGGGTAAAACAAATTATTTCGCCAAACTGGCTTTAAACAGCTGCATGGCCTGACCACGATGACTGATTTTATTCTTTTCTTCTTTGCTCATTTCTGCACTGGAAATACCGAGTTCCGGCAACCAGAACAGCGGGTCATAACCGAAGCCATTTTCACCGCGTGCTGCTTCTAAAATTTCACCCGTCCAGATGCCCTGGAAAATTTGTGGCAGTGGATCTTCAGCATGTTGAACCAGTGCCAGTACACAGACAAACATGCCTTCAATCGCTTCGCTATCTTTACGCAATGGTTTAAGGTCTACTAGAAGTTTCTCATTATTGGCGGCATCATTGCCATGTTCACCGGCATAACGTGCTGAGTAGATCCCAGGAGCTCCGCCAAGAACTGGCACACAAATGCCTGAATCATCGGCAATCGCCGGTTTACCTGAGATTTTAGCCGCGTGGCGTGCCTTGATAATGGCATTTTCAACAAAGCTTAAGCCATCTTCGATGGCATCTTCGATATTCAGTTGACCTTGAGGAATCACATCTACCGGCAGTTGCAGTTCCGCAAACATTTTCTCAAACTCGGCAATTTTACCTTTGTTATTACTTGCCAATACCAGTGTGCCTTGGGATAACCAATCTGTAGAAGCCATGTGTCACTCATTCTCTAAATATCAATCGTGCTATTTTAACTGCCATTGCGGGTTTGTAGGCAATAAAAAAGCACCCGAAGGTGCTATTTATACCATTCAGCTTTATTGTGCCTGAATCCATCTGTCGGCACGGTCACGCGCCTGACGGATCTGTTCCTGGGTCAAGTTTGCCGCCAATGCTGTTTTCTTGCCTTCAGAAAGGGTAATCACTTTATTGTCGAGCATGCCATCACGGGTAGACAGTTCATACCACTGATAAGCACCCATGTAGTTTTTCTTTTTCTCTTCCATCATGGCCAGGTTAAAGCTGGCACGGTTATCACCACGGCTGGCTGCTTTTTCAAAATACTGACGTGCCAGCGCTTCATCTTTTCGGGTGCCCATGCCATCTGCCAGCATACGGCCGACATTTAACTGCGCCACAGCTAAACCTTGATCGGCAGCAGCTTTGTACCAGGCAAAGGCCTGTCGTTCATCTTTTTGAATGTCTTTGCCATACTGGTATTTGGTGGCCAGATAAAACTGTGCACCGGCCTGACCTGCTTTAGCTGCTTTGATCAGACTGTTGATATCCATTATTGAATACTGAGCCGCTTGACTGGCAACAGAAGGACTTGGAGCAACATAGTCTGCATGGGCTTGCATGCCAAAAAGTCCAGCCAGTAGCGTCGTACCTAATAATAATTTTTTCATAGCGCGCTCACTCGATAAATTGCGACTTCACCAAATAGATTAGGGAGATGTTTGCTGAGCAAACTATCTTCTTGATTCCCGTTCACAGCGAGTCGATTAATAATTTTGATGTTATTTTCCGCACAGAGTGCTTCAAAGTCACGGAATGTACATAAGTGGATATTCGGGGTGTTATACCACATATAAGGCAAGGCTTCAGAAACCGGCATTTTTCCTTTGATCGCCAAGAAAGAACGGGTCTTCCAGTGGGCAAAGTTTGGAAACGTAATAATGGCCTGTTTCCCTACACGCACCATATCACGCAATAATACGTCAGGTGCATCTACAGCCTGCAAAGCTTGTGCCATGACCACATTGTCAAAAGACTGGTCGGCAAAGCGGCTTAAACCGAGGTTTAAGTCTTGTTGGATGATATTTAACCCGCGACTGACCGCAATTGCAATCTTTTCCTGATCAATTTCTAATCCGTATGCACGAATATCGTGTTTTTTACTCATTTGTGCCAGCAGTTCACCATCGCCACAACCGAGGTCGAGTACGCTAGAACCGGGCTTAATCCACTTTTCAGCGAGTTGTTGATCGATACGCATTATACGGCCTCCTTCGGTGTGGCTTTCAGGTGTTCTTCACCACCCAGGAATGCACGCAAAGATTTTACATACAGGGGAATCGGGAACAGGAAGGAATCGTGACCCTGTTCGGCATCAATATCCAGATAGCTCACCGGTTTATGGTTGCTAATTAAGGCATCCACAATTTCCTGCGAGCGGGCAGGGGTAAAACGCCAGTCAGTGGTGAAGGACACCACCAAAAATTTGCACTGGGTATGGGCCATGGCTTTTTTCAGTGACTGCTCATATTCACGTGACGGATCAAAATAATCCAGTGCTTTGGTCATGATCAGATAGGTATTGGCATCAAAGTTACGGCTGAACTGTTCACCCTGATAACGCAAATAACTTTCGACCTGGAATTCGACATCAAAACCATACATAAATTTGCCAGATTTCAGATCACGGCCAAATTTCTGCTTCATGGCTTCTTCGGACAGGTAGGTAATATGACCGACCATACGTGCCAGAATTAGACCACGTTTGGGGTAGCTGTCATTTTCCAGATAACGGCCGTTGTGGAAGTCAGGATCAGACAAAATCGACTGACGTGCTACTTCATTAAAGGCAATATTCTGTGCTGAAAGTTTTGGCGCACTGGCAATAATCACACATTTTCTTAAACGGTTCGGGTAATCCACTGACCATTGCAGTGCCTGCATGCCACCGAGTGAACCACCAATGATGGCATCCCAAGTCTGAATGCCTAAACGATCGGACAATAAAGCCTGAGTTTTAACCCAGTCGCGGACCGTGACCAGCGGAAAATCTGGACCATAAGGACGGTTTTCATTTTCAGGATTTGGTGACGTTGGACCGGTAGAACCGCTACAGCCCCCAATATTATTCAGTGATACCACAAAGAATTTTGCAGTATCAATGGCTTTGCCGGGACCAATACAGGCGTCCCACCAGCCAGCCTTTTTATCATCTTCATGATGATAACCTGCGGCATGATGATGACCAGAAAGGGCATGACAAATCAGAATGGCATTGGACTTGTCAGCATTTAAGGTACCGTAAGTTTCAACCATCAGTTCAAAACGGGGGAGGATGCGACCGCATTCAAGCTCTAACGGCTCTTCAAATTGGAACTTTTGTGGGACAACAATGCCCACTGAGTCAGCTGGAAAAGACACGGGGAGGATTCGCCTTAAAATCTTGAGTATGAATAATAAAAGGATACCACTAGCGGATATCCTTCTAAAGTCATTTTAGTGCTATGAATTATCGCTAATTCTAATACAGCCGGTTAGACCGCAGCAGCGATTACCTGATCAGTGCTTAATACACCTTGATCAATCAGACGGTTGGTCGAGGCAAGAATTGCTTCAATCGAAGAGGTCACGATGTTGTCATGTACACCCGCACCAAAGGCAGACTTGCCAGTGCCTTTGACTTGCAGTTCAATCAAGGCCAAGGCTTTGGCATGCGCACCTGAACTGATGCTGCGCTCTTCATAGTTCACCACATCAATCGGTAACTGAAGTGCATCCAAGATTGCAGAAATTGGACCATTGCCTTCACCGCGAACACGGCGGGACTGACCCTCAACTTCAAGATCCAGCTCAATCACCTGATTGCCATTGTCATCCGATAACTTGTAGTTTTTAGTCGAGTAATGTACATGTTTAACATCGACATAAGTCTCTTTAAACAACTTCCAGATCTCGGTTGCAGAAATTTCAGTGCCTTGTTCATCGGTACGTTTTTGTACAATTTGCGAGAACTCGATTTGTAAACGACGTGGTAAAGTCACGTTGTAATTCGATTCTAACAAGTAGGCGATACCGCCTTTACCTGACTGTGAGTTAACGCGAATCACCGCATCATAGTCACGACCCAAGTCTTTTGGATCGATTGGTAAATATGGCATATCCCACATTTCTTGGTCTTTCTGGAATTCGAAACCTTTTTTGATCGCATCCTGATGTGAACCGGAGAATGCAGTAAAGACCAAATCACCTGCGTATGGATGACGTGGATGTACTGGCAAACCGGTACATTCTTCTACAGTCGCGATAATTTCATTGATATTGGAGAAATCCAGGTTTGGCGCAACACCTTGGGTATACATGTTCAATGCGATTGCTGCCACATCGACGTTACCGGTACGCTCACCGTTCCCAAACACACAACCTTCAACACGATCGGCACCGGCCATCATCGCCAATTCAGAAGCGGCAATGCCGCAACCACGGTCATTATGACAGTGCACAGAAATAATTACGCCGTCACGACGCTGAATGTTGCGGTGCATCCATTCGATTTGATCGGCATAGATGTGTGGACCTGAAACTTCTACCGTTGCTGGCAAGTTCAAGATCACTTTATTGGTCGGTGATGCTTCCCAAATTTCAGTCACAGCATCACAGACATCTTTTGCGACTTCTAATTCAGTCGCAGTGAAACATTCCGGACTGTACTGGAAGACAAATTCAGTTTCAGGCTGTTTTGCGGCATATTCTTTGACTTTTTGTGCTGCATTGACGGCTAATTGTTTTGCGCCCGCTATATCTACATTTAAGACTTTCTCGCGGAAAGTCGGTGAATTGGAGTTGTAGATATGCACAATGGCACGTTTTGCACCCTGTAAAGATTCAAAGGTACGAGCAATTAAATGATCACGGGCTTGAACCAAAACTTCGATATAAACATCTTCAGGAATATGATCTTCTTCAATCAATTTACGAGTGAAATCAAAGTCAATTTGCGATGCTGAAGGGAAACCAATTTCAATATGCTTGAAACCGATTTTCACCAACATCTGGAACATCTTGAATTTTTGCTCCATGTTCATTGGCTCGAAGATCGCCTGGTTACCATCACGCAGGTCAGTACTCATCCAGATTGGCGCTTTGTTGATTTCATTGTTCGGCCATTGACGGTCTGGTAAGTCCACACGTTGATACATGCGACGGTATTTTTTACTTGGATCAGCCAACATCATGAGAGAGCTCCTTGTGTAACCTGATAGAGTCTGCGCTTGGTTGAAGCACTGGCAAAGGTTACCGAATAGATTGTGTCTATAATCGTCTACATACAGATTGGAACCAGCATTAAAACTAAAAATCTTCTGGAATATTTGGGATTTAGTTTTAATCAAAAAACCTGCATGATCAACTTATAACTTTAAGTTTAATCCAGTTAAACCGAAAAGTTTTTGCTTTTTTAATAGATTTTAGTCGTATCTTAATAAAGATTTTCTTATAAGCTTTAAGTTTTGAAAAATATTCCCATATATTTTAAGTATAGTGTTTTATATTTTCTTGATTTTGAAATAAGCCGTTATTTTTTACACCCAATCATGCCATATCAGCCTATATTTTTAGAAAAAATAGCCCTAGATGGCTAAAGGCATTTAATCCGGGCAAGCTTTTAAAGCTCGGCCCATTTGCGCATGAGGTTGTGATACAAATTGGTCAGTTTCATAACTTCTGCATGCTGATCGCCCAGTTGCATTCTCAAGTTTTGAATGCTTTGATCCAGATTAAACAGCATATGCCGTTCTGCATCATCACGAATCATGCTTTGTATCCAGAAAAATGAGGCAATTCGGCAACCTGAGGTGATTGGGGTGACTTCATGCAAACTGGTGGATGGATACAGAATCATATCCCCGGCAGGCAGTTTTACTTCGTGATAGCCATAGGTGTCTTCAACCACCAGTTCACCACCGGCATATTCTTCAGGTTCACTCAAAAAAACCGTACAGGATAAGTCGGTTCTGAGACGTTCATTCGTGCCACGAATACGGCGAATGGAGTTGTCGACATGAAAGCCAAAAGCTTCGTTATTTTCATAACGGTTGAACAGTGGGGGAATGATATCGAGTGGAATCGCAGCCGATAGAAATAGCGGATGTTGACCCAATGATTCAAGAATAATATTACTTAAATGATGGGTCAGGGGATGATCTTCAGGCAATTGCTGATTCTGTTTCACCGTTGCAGAGAGCGTACCAGCCGTAACCTTGCCATTCACCCACTCGATTTTATTCATCTCCTCCCGGAAATATTGCACTTGTTCTTTGCTCAGTACGTTTGGAATATGATGCAGCACGAAGACTTTTCCTGAATATTTTATATTGAAAATAGCATAGCCCCCATAAGGAGGCTATGCGCTTACATTGAATTAATATTTAAAGTTGATTGCCAATACTGCGCTACGACCTTCTGCTTCAGTGGCATAGTGAGATGCATAAGCTTTGGTAAAGTAACGTTCATCAGACAGGTTGTTGACGTTCAATTGTAAATCAACATTTTTATTTACGTTATAACGTGCCATCGCGTCGTAACGTACATAGCCCGGAACATATTTTGTATTCGCAGCATCGCCATAGACTTTATCCATTGCCACAGCACCCGCACCTAAAGTTAAAGCTGGAGTTATTGCATAAGTTGTCCACAGGGTTGCAGAGTTTTTAGGCACATTCTGCATTTGTTTACCTTTGGCAGGGTTATCCAGTGTACACACGCCTTGACGGTTACAAGATGGGCCTGGATTCACAGTTTCGCTGTCTAGATAAGTATAGCCAGCTGAAACTGCCCATTTATCGGTAATGTTACCGTTTAAGCCCAATTCGATACCATCAACTTGGGTTTCACCGCCATTAGTATATGTACTAGCATCCAGTTGAATCCGCGTATTTTGTTTTTCTGTTCGGAAAATGGCAGCAGTTAAATTCAGTTTTTCATCTAATAAGTCCCATTTTGTTCCGATTTCAAAAGTACGAGCTTCTTCAGGGTCAAGGTCTTTATTGTTGGCATTGACTGTTGCTTCAGAGCCATCACCTGCATCAATCCCTACTGGGTTTGCAGAAGTCGAATAACTCGCATAGATCGAACCATTTTCTACAGGTTTAAATGTTAAGCCTGCTTGATATGAGAAAAAGTCCGTATTGTTTTCAATTTTTACACCGGTTGCATTGGTTTTAAGTTCCGTATCGAATTTATCCCAACGTGCACCTAGATCGACTATCCATTGAGGATTGATTTCGATGCTGTCTAATAAATAGATAGATGTTGTTTCTGCAGTTGTTGTGGTGATGGCTTTATTTACAGTAATACTGCCTAACCATGGATCTCGTGAATTAGGGTTAAGAGCAGAAGTACACCAGTATTCAGATGCAGCACCTTGTCCATAACCGTAATTTGTAGAACATGCACCAGATGCAGAGTTACCTCCAATTGGGTTGGTCATTACAGGTTTACCATCTTTATCAAAGACTGGGTTGCCAGCAGCATCAACTGTTTGAACAGGTTCAACATTGCCAGAATTGTTAACTGTATAATTGCCTTTATCTGATTCTAGATAACTATATTCAGCACCGATATTAAAGCTATGTTGTAAAGCGCCTGTATTAAATTTGCCGCGTAAGCTTAGCTGATCGCTATAGCCTTCTGTGTCGGTAATACGTGTATTGGCACGGCGCCAAACTTCATCATTGGCAATATTTTTTTGACTATCGTCAGGTTGAGTCCATACATAATCATTTTTTGATCGGGTATAACTTGCAATGTTAGAAAGTGTTAAATTTTCATTTAAATCATGTTCTAACTTAAATGTACCAATTTGATTTTCTTGTTTTTGGAAGTCACGATTAAGCCATCCGTAGTAAATGCCTTGTTTTACATCAATGGGTTTACCAATAGTATCAGCAGTTCCAAGTGTACCGTAAGGTACACCAGCATCAGGCGTATCATCAGACTTTAAGTAGTAATAGCCCAAAGTCGCGCGAGTAGGGGTGTCCAGACCAAAGCTAATACTTGGCGCAATACCGGCACGTTTATATTCCGCACCATCTTTCTGGCCAGCTTTTTCATTATGATGGCCCATTACCGCAACACGTGCTGCGATACCATTTCCGAAATCTTTATTGCCATCTAAAGTAATACGTTGATAGTTATCTGTGCCGCCAGCGACCGAGCCTTCTAAAAAGTCACCTTTCTTCGCAACTTTAGAAATCATGTTGATGCTACCACCGGTCGCTCCTGCGCCGCCCATGGCAGACGCAGAACCTTTAGTCACTTCGACCTGTTCGACAGCAAACATTTCACGGTTTTGTGAAGTGGCATTACGAACGCCGTCTACATACATGGAACTTTCAGAGTTATAACCACGAATAAACGGACGATCGCCGTTTGGATTGCCCCCTTCACCTGCACCTAGGGTAATACCCGGCACAGTACGTAAAGCATCACTTAAAGTCGTCACTTGCGTATCTGCAATCAGCTGTTTTGAAATAACGGATACTGATTTTGGTGTGTCGAGTAAAGGAGCAACAAATTTGCTGTTTGCAGATTGATCTACTTTTAAGCTGGGTGCTTGTTCAGCTTTGACTTCTTGATGAATGGTGTCAAGTCGAACTACATTTTCTTCAGCAATTGCATGTGTTCCGACAATTGATAAAGACGAAACAATTGCAGAGGAAACGATTTTTTTACGTGTTTTAATGAAGGTCATGTTAAACCTAAGAAATGAATATTAAAAATGTATGCGAATAATAATGATTCTTGTTATTGTTTTTATCTTTTAATGATGGGAATTCATGATCTTTAAGAAAATATTAAATGAGTTTTTAAATGTAATGATGTAACAATTTTAATTTAAGCTTATGTTTTTAATAAATATTGATAAATTAATCTGATTATTAATTTTTTATTGAGAATAATGATGTTTATGGAAGGGCATATATTGGCAAGACTTTTGGGCATGCTGCTCTGAGGACCAGAAAAAACCCTGCCGGAGGCAGGGTTTTGAGTTACGATGCGTGCATTAGAAGTCGTATGAAACAGATAACCAGTAGTTGCGACCTGGTAGGTAAGTACCAGAAGTGCTACGACCAGTTGAAAGATATTTATAACCAGTCACACCATTCACAGTTTGGTGTTCAGTAAAATCTTTATCGAGTAAATTATTTACAGCCATATTTACACGAACTTGTTCATTCACTGAATAACTTGTACCTAAATTAAATAGGTTATAGCCAGCAAATTTATTGCCATACATTTTATAAACTTCTAAATTATCTCCAGACGTTGGGAGGCTTGTGAAACGAGTACGGCTAGATTTATACTCATGCTGTAGCCAAATATCTAAATCAGGATTAATGTGCCAAGTAGATGTTAAGTTAAAGGCATCACGAGGGTTATTGTTATAATACAAACCTTCATTTCCGCCATCTGTTACTTCACTTTTCGTGTAAGTATAAGATGCTTTGATATCCCACTCAGGCAAAATTGCATATTGTAAACTTGCCTCAGCACCATATACTTTAGCTTCTTGAGCATTGATATCTTGAGAGCATTCTTCAACAGGACAAATGGCTTGGTCGCTGATATCCTTGCTAATAATCGCATCTTCGATTTGATTATAGAATGCAGTAGTAGTGAAGTTAATTTTGTCCGTTGGCTGTAAATTAAAACCAAGTTCGTAGTTCGTCGATGTCTCTGGTTTTAAGTTTGGGTTACCAAATACATATGTTTTACCCTGGCCACTCATGTCAACCAGGCCATTTTCAAGATCTTTGGCGCTTGGCGCTTTATAACCTGTAGTAATACCACCTTTAATGGTCAATATATCATTGGTATTCCAGACTAAATAAGCGCGCGGACTGAAATGACCACCAAAACCTGAATGATCTTCATAGCGACCACCGAAAGTTAAGCCAAGTGAGTCTGCAATTTTCCACTCATCTTCAGCATAAATAGACCAAGAGTCTTTATCGAACTTATCTTTGCCAGTAATGTGTCGAGCGATATTGTCTTCAATCGTTTGCTTTTTAAACTCAAGCCCACCAGTAACTTTGTGATTGCCAAGTTGAGAAACTATATGACTGTCTGCAACTAAGTCGGTACTTTTTAATGTACGATCTGAGCCAATAAGAGGGCTTGTACTCCCTTTTTCAAATGCTTCAGTCGGAAGCGTTCTGCCATCAGTTTCAGTTTCAGTGTGACTGATATAGGTGTTCCAAATACCGAAGTCATAATCACCATCGTGACCAATTGCAATTTGATTACGCGTGAATTCTAATTCATTTTTATAACCACTTGCTTTCGCTGGGGTATCTTGAGTACCTAAGCGATTATCAGCATTATCATAGGTTTGAACTGACTGGAAACCATCTAACCATAAAGCATTTTGATTATCTGCTTGGAAAGACAGTTTTGCACCTACGTCGTAATTTTCAGCAGTTGTAGGTCGAGGATCTCGAGAAGTACCATTGTTGATACGTTCAGACTCTCCACGATCGTAGTAGCTACCACGAAGTTGTAAGCCCAGTTTATCGTTAACGATCGGGCCATTCACCAAGAAGCTGGTTTTCCATGAATCAGCTTCTTTACTGCTATCCATCACGTTACCACTAACTGTAACGTTACCATTCCAAACGTCAGATACTTTTTTGGTGATGATGTTAATCACACCGCCCATGGCATCCGAACCATAAAGCGTAGACATCGGGCCACGAATGACTTCAATACGTTCAATCGCTGAAAGTGGAGGCATAAAGCTCGTTGAAGCTTCAGAAAAACCATTCGGCATAATATTGTCAGTTGCAGTCGTTTGACGACGGCCATCAATTAAAATGAGTGTGTCTTCTGCCTTCATACCGCGCATGCTGACATTTAAACCACCCGTTTTCCCAACACCATTACGAACGTCAACACCAGGAACATCTGCCAATAAATCAGCAATACTGGTTGCATTTTTCTTTTCGATATCTTCTTTTGTGACCACACTAATGGAAGCAGGGGCATTTTTAATATCTTGTTCAAAACCTGCTGCAGAAACCACAATGGTAGACAAGGTGGTAGTTGGAACGTTTGAAGTACTATTTGTCTCTGCAAAAACAGATGTTGTTGTAACCCCAAGAATTGCCAACGTAAGTGGACGAAGACTAAAACTATGCATAACCAAATTCCCGAACCGAAGAATAAATTAGTATTGTTGCTTAAATAAGAAACTGGATATTAATGATAGTACTTATCATTTGCAATAAAAATATACACTTTCTCCATTTAATCCAGGTTGACGGAATATCTGAAAAGATGCCGATTCAAATAAAAAAAGGGTTTAAAAACTGGAACTCGCGCGTATTTTTTGTATATCCTTAAATGTTGTCATATAATGTGGCACATTTTTATAAACCTGTTATAACCTAATATATAGAGGAAGCCATGCAAGTAACTTCTGAAGCGGTTTCGGGCGTTGCCCGTCGTTTAAATGTTTCTGTACCGACGAGCCGTATTAATGAGCAATTTGAAGCTCGTTTAAAACGCACTGCTAAAACTGCGAAGATCAACGGCTTCCGTCCAGGTAAAGTGCCTGTAAACGTCGTTCGTCGTGAATACGGCGCGGGTATCTACCAAGAAGTGGTAAACGATATTATTCGTGACACGGTATTCGAAGCGATCCAGCAAGAGAAAATCAATGCTGTAGGTATGCCAAACATCGAAAAAACTGAAATGAAAGACGACGCGCTGGTATATACAGCGACTGTTGAAGTTTATCCAGAAATCGACGTGAAATTCGAAGGTCTTGAAGTTGAACGTAAAGCAGCTGAAGTAAACGACAAAGACGTTGAGAAGATGATCGAAAATCTTCAAAAACAACGTGCTGCTTGGGCTGAAACCAAAGGCATGGCGAAAAAAGACATGCAGGTAACTTTCGATTTCGAAGGTACTGTTGATGGCGAGAAATTTGAAGGCGGCGCTGCTGAAGACTTCAAACTTGTTCTAGGTTCTGGTCGTATGATCCCTGGCTTCGAAGACGGCATCGTTGGTATGAAGAAAGGCGAAGAGAAAGTAATCGACGTTACTTTCCCTGAAGACTACCAAGCTGAAAACCTGGCTGGTAAACAAGCTCAGTTCAAAATCACTGTGAAGCTTGTTGAAAAACAAAAACTTCCAGAAATTGATGCTGAATTCCTGGAAATCTTCGGTGTATCTGAAGAAGAAGGCGTTGAGAAGTTAAAAGCTGACGTTCGTAAAAACATGGAACGTGAAGTGAAAAACGGCCTGCGTAACCAGGTAAAAGGCGCGACTTTCGATGCACTTGTAGCTGCAAACGAAGTTGAACTTCCAGCGGCTATGCTTGCTCAAGAAATTGACCGTCAACGTCAACAAATGATTCAGCAGTTCACTCAACAGTTCGGTGCTCAAGGTGCGCAAGCATTTGATTCAAGCATGCTTCCAGACGAATTGTTCAAAGAACAAGCTGAAAAATCTGTAAAACTTGGCGTATTGGTTAGCCGTGTTTTAGCTGATGCGAAAATCGAAGTAGATGCTGCACGTGTTGAAGCGTATATCCAAGACATGGCATCTTCTTATGAAGATCCAAACGAAGTGATCGAATACTTCAAAAACGATGCGCAACAACGTCAACAAATCGAAGCTGTTGTACTAGAAGACCAAGTTGTTGATTACATTTTGGCTTCTGCTAAAGTAACTGATGCGACTGTAAGCTATGAAGACTTATTGAAAGAGCAGCAAGCTCGTCAACAAGCTTAATTTTAGCTTTCCATAAAAAAGGCGCTTGATGCGCCTTTTTTTCATCGAACTCTCTGTGGAAACCACCTCTCTTTAGGGGTGGAGGAAACGGAGGATTTTTTTAGAATACAAGCCAAATAAACTTGTTTTTCAAAGCATTTCAATTAATGATAAAGTTATGAAAAATGATACCCTCGTAATAACTGCTAAAGTGCAGATATTCCCGAACAAGCAACAAGTTCTTGAGCTTAAACAAATGTTTGAGCTGTATTCGCTTGCTTGTAATTGGTTGTCAAAAAAAGTTTTTCAAAATAAAATTCTCAATCAAGTTAAATTGCACTATCTTGTTTATGACCAAATGCGGTCTGAATTAGGCACAAAAGCCCAATTTACTCAGTCTGTGATTAAAACCGTTGTTGCTCGATATAAGTCTGCTAAGTCAAATGGTCACGATTGGTCATTGGTGAAATTTAGTGGTAACGATTACGACCTTGTATGGAATCGTGATTACTCACTTGTAGGTAATCAGTTTTCGTTAGGTGTAAGCTCAGGGCGCATCAAGGTTAATTTCGCTAAAAAACCTTTAAATCAATTTCAGAAAGCTAAAACCAAGTTTGGTTCTGCCAAGATGGTTAATAAATTCGGGAAATGGTTTTTACATATCCCAATGAGCAAGGAAGCCCCTGCTTTAACAATTGATGACGTTACTAATGTGGTCGGTGTTGATCTGGGCATCAACCATCTTGCAACCACCTACGCTAGTAAAGGAAAAACTGACTTCTATCGGGGTGGAATAGTTAAACAGAAGCGTGGCATATTTAAAGCAATACGCAAATCTTTACAGGAGAAACAAACTTCGTCTGCAAGGCATAGGCTTAAGCAGATTGGGAGTAGAGAAAACCGTTATATGACTGATGTTAATCATCAGATCACAAAGGCACTCACTCAAAAGCATCCAAAAGGCACTGTATTCGTTCTTGAGGATTTGACAGGTATAAGGCAGGCAACCGAAAAGGTACGTCTGAAAAACCGCTATGTCAGTGTATCGTGGGCGTTCTATCAGTTTAAGCAATTACTCTGCTATAAAGCCAAAGAAAATGGTCAGTCTGTTATTTTGATTGACCCCAAATACACATCACAAACTTGCCCGAAATGTGGATACCGTGAAAAATCAAATCGTGATAAGAAAAAGCATCACTTTGACTGTAAGCGTTGTCATTATCAATCAAATGATGATCGTATTGGCGCAATGAATATACATCGCAAAGGCATTGAGTTTGTTTCTCAATCTGACCCTTCGATGGTAATAGAACAAGCTTCTATTGCTAAGGTTGAAGTCAATCAACCTGATATGCCGACAGCCTAATTTTAGGTAAAAAAGGTGGGAGTAGAAATACGCTTGCACCACTTGTCAGGCATGAGCCTAGTAAACACCATGATTGGTGTGGCAAACCTCCTCATTTATGGGGAGGTCATTGATATTGATGCCTGAAAAAAAGCATTTCTGATTTTCACAAAACTAATGCAAAAAATATGATGGATTTATTGGCGAATTTTTTGCAATTTCAGTGATTATCCCTCATATTGTGATTATGGGTCAGGTCACAAAAAATTTAGGAATAAATAAACGTATGTATGTTCCAACGATTGAAAACGCTTTAGTGCCAATGGTGGTAGAACAATCCTCTCGTGGTGAGCGTTCTTTTGATATTTATTCACGCCTTTTGCGTGAACGTGTAATTTTTATGACGGGCGAAGTTGAAGACAATATGGCGAACCTTATCGTTGCGCAAATGTTGTTTTTAGAGGCTGAAAATCCAGATAAAGATATTCATTTATATATCAACTCGCCAGGTGGTTCAGTGACTGCAGGTATGGCAATTTATGACACCATGCAGTTTATCAAACCTGACGTGGTGACCTATTGTATGGGGCAGGCAGCATCTATGGGTGCCTTCCTGCTCAATGCCGGAACTAAAGGTAAGCGTTACTGCTTAGAAAATGCCCGTGTTATGATTCATCAGCCACTCGGTGGTTTCCGTGGTCAGGCTTCGGATATTGAAATTCATGCCCGTGAAATTCTATTTATTAAAGAACGTTTAAATCGTTTAATGGCTGAACACAGCGGTCAGGAATACGAGAAAGTAGCACGCGATACAGACCGTGATAACTTTATGACTGCTCAGCAAGCGAAAGAATACGGTCTTGTGGACGAAGTTTTAACTAAACGTCCATAAGTTTTAAAGATTCAGATAGTGGAGTAAATATGTCCGAACATCCTCAAGGACAAAAGCATTGTTCATTTTGCGGTAAAACGCAGTCTGAAGTCGGGAAGCTGATTGCAGGCGAGGACGCATACATTTGTAACGAATGTGTGGACGTATGCTTAGATTTGGTTCAAACCAGTCAACAGGTGGAAACCAATGACTGGGCCAATCGTCCTTTGCCGAAACCACAGGAAATCCGTGCGGCCTTGGATCAATATGTCATTGGTCAGGATATCGCAAAAAAGACCTTGTCGGTTGCAGTGTATAACCATTACAAGCGCCTGAAAGTGCAGAATAATGGCAAAAAAGCTGACGATTCAGTTGAACTTTCAAAAAGTAATATCATGCTGGTCGGCCCGACGGGCTCAGGCAAAACCTTGCTTGCACAAACGCTTGCGCGCCTTCTTGATGTACCCTTTGCCATGGCAGATGCAACCACACTGACCGAAGCAGGTTATGTGGGTGAAGATGTAGAAAACATTGTACAGAAGCTTTTGCAAAAAGCCGATTATGATGTCGAGAAAGCACAGAAGGGCATTATCTATATCGACGAGATCGACAAGATTACCCGCAAGTCTGAAAATCCATCGATTACGCGTGATGTATCGGGTGAAGGCGTACAGCAGGCTTTATTGAAAATGATCGAAGGTACGGTTGCTTCGATTCCGCCCCAAGGTGGCCGTAAGCATCCGCAGCAAGAATTCATTCAGATTGATACATCCAACATTCTGTTTATCTGTGGTGGTGCATTCTCTGGACTTGAGAAAATTGTGCAGCAGCGTCAGGAAAAAGGTGGCATCGGATTTACCGCAGAAGTGCGTAAAAAAGATGAAACCAAGAAGCTGTCTGATCTGTTCCGTCAAGTTGAAGCAACTGACCTGGTAAAATTTGGTTTGATTCCAGAATTTATTGGTCGTTTGCCGGTGATTGCTACTTTGGATGAGTTAGATGAAGAAGCATTGATGCAGATTCTGACTGAACCGAAGAATGCATTAACCCGTCAGTATCAACATTTGTTTGATATGGAAGACGTGGATCTGGTCTTTGAAGAATCCGCATTACGTGCCGTGGCGAAAAAAGCGGTTGAGCGTAATACTGGTGCGCGTGGTCTACGTTCGATCCTGGAAAATTCATTACTCGAAACTATGTATGACCTGCCAAGCCGCAGCGATGTCGGTACAGTAGTCGTCAATGAAGCGGTGATTAAAGGTGAAGCAGAGCCAGAATATCGTGCCGAGCGTCAACCGCATGAGCAGCAAGAGACAGCGACAAAAATAGATTTAAAAGTGGTGAATAGCAAATCTGCTTAACTGCTATTCATCCGAAACCTGCGAAAACTCCGTGTTTTCGCAGGTTTTTTATTTCCAAAAATAAAGCTGGATGTTAATCTGATTGACTAGGCGTGGATGCCTAAAACTTATAAAAAATAAATCGCAAAGCACTTGCATATAAAAGAATAAAGACGCAGTGAGGGATAAGCATGCGTGGAGTCGCAATTGTACTCATCAGCAGTTTGGCATTGCTGGGGTGTCATGGTAAGAAAGCCGTCGTTGAGCCTACACAGTCACTCAGCACTCTAAAAAATATTGATCTTGAAAAAAAACCGGGCTTTGTTGAACAGCATCGTATTGGTATGTTTACTATTGGTGGCTGGGTCAATCAAAAGCAGGGCAATCAGTTTCAAACGGTGAAACCACAACATGATCAAGCCGCCATCGTGTACTTATACCGTCCTGATTCTAGATGGAACCGTCAGGAAATTGTCGCTGCCAGCCTGTTTATCAATCAAGAACATATTCCAAGTCTTTTGCATAATCATTATTACTGGATTGAAGTTCCTACAGGAACGTACCGTTTAAGTACCAGTCGACCGTTGGGCGCTTTGCATTTTCAGAAGCCTAAATATCTGGATTTTAGTGTGGAAGCAGGACAATCCTATTTTATTAAATATGATGAAGAAAATATCAGCACCCGGCGTAGTGTCTCGGGGCCCTTCATGCTCATGCCGGAAAAAGTCGGTCTGAATGAAATTGCTTTTACTCAGCTTAAATCTCACAGTTTTAACTTTGTGGCGCAAGATCAGGAAACTGGCCAGATTCGCAAAAAAGCCCAGAAAATTGAACCAACTGCTTATGATCCATCATTAGATGTACAGTTGAAGGCACCTTTTAAACTTTGGGATCCGCGTACTTGGTAATGGAACATTTCCCAGAATAAATATAATAAAAAAGCACCGATAGAGGGTAATGTTGATCAGTTAAGGAGTTTAGAAATAGACTCTTTAATTTTTTAGTCATTCACAGCGGAGTATTAATTTTATAAATCAAATTCTTGTAAATTATTTGTTACTTTGGTTTCGCCCAAATGAGAAGCGAAGCTTCGCAAGGAAGGCATCTTGCGGAGCAACACTCCTCATCCGCAAAACTCGTCAGCCACCATCGACCAGTAAGTTTGTCGCAGAAACAATCATTTTTAAATCTTGCGGTGCAATACACCTCATGCCTCAAACAGTTGCGGATGACTTTTCTATCTATCAGATATAATCATGAATTTGAAAAAGAAAATGCCAGTCAATTCCTTAACTGACTGGCATTACCGATAGAGGGTGCTTTGTTATTGCAGTCAAAATTAGCCTGCAGCAGCGTCCACGACTGGAATCTTGCCAATTTTAGCTTGCCAGATTTTCGGTGCAGTCGCGTGAATAGAAGTACCATTCACATCAACCGCGACAGAAACCGGCATATCTTTCACGACAAACTTGTAAATTGCTTCCATACCCAAGTCAGCAAACGCCACCACTTCAGCTTCACGGATCGCTTTCGATACCAAGTAAGCAGCACCACCCACAGCCATGAGGTAAGTTGCCTGGTTGTCTTTAATGGCTTCAACGGCAGCAGGACCACGGTCTGCTTTACCGATCATGCCGAACATGCCAGTTGCTTCAAGGACTTGACGTGTGAATTTATCCATACGCGTAGCCGTTGTTGGACCAGCAGGGCCTACAACTTCATCACCGACTGGATCGACTGGACCGACGTAGTAGATAAACTTACCTTTCAGATCAACCGGAAGTTCTTCGCCATTGTTAAGCATGTCGACCATACGTTTATGTGCAGCGTCGCGACCAGTATAAATCGTACCGTTTAGAAGTAATGTATCACCTGGTTTCCAAGCATTCATTTCTTCTTGAGTAATTGTATCGAGGTCAACACGTTTAGAGCTTGAAGAATCCCAAGTGACTTCAGGATAGTCTTCAAGTTTTGGTGCGATGATGTTGGCAACACCCGTACCATCTAATGTAAAGTGTGCATGACGGGTCGCAGCACAGTTCGGGATCATACCGACTGGCTTACCAGCAGCATGACAAGGGTAATCCTTGATTTTAATATCAAGAACAGTGGTTAAACCGCCGAGACCTTGTGCGCCAATACCCAGAGCATTCACTTTTTCGAAGATTTCGATACGAAGTTCTTCAAGTTTAGATTGTGGACCACGACGAAGTAATTCGTCCATGTTGATCTCTTCCATCAATGCTTCTTTGGCAAGCATCATAGCTTTTTCAGCAGTACCACCGATCCCAATCCCGAGCATACCTGGTGGACACCAGCCTGCACCCATCGTTGGAACAGTTTTCAGTACCCAATCTACGATTGAATCAGATGGGTTCAACATTGCGAGTTTAGATTTATTTTCTGAACCGCCACCTTTGGCTGCTACAGTGATATCTACTTTATTACCAGGCACAAGCTTGTGGTAAATCACGGCAGGAGTGTTGTCTTTGGTATTCTTACGACCAAAAGCAGGATCGGCCAGAACTGATGCACGAAGCACGTTGGAGTTTTCTAAATAACCCTGACGTACGCCTTCATTGATTGCATCATCCAGGCCCATGGTTAAATCGAATTTAACATCCATGCCCACTTCAACAAATACATTGACGATACCGGTATCTTGACAGATTGGGCGGTGGCCTTCTGCACACATGCGTGAGTTAATTAAGATTTGCGCGATCGCATCTTTAGCAGCTTTGTTCTCTTCACGATCATACGCACGGCTCATCGCTTGGATAAAGTCTTGTGGGTGATAGTAAGAAATGAACTGAAGCGCATCTTTAACCGATGTGATTAAGTCATCTTGCTTGATAATAGTTGTCATACAAATATCTCTTGAGCGGGCTGATAGCTAGCGGGCTAAATTATAAGACAAAAGAATCGGGTTGTGGGCATTTTGGGCGAGCATTGGCCGAAAGTTTATAGTTTAGGCAATTTAAAGGAGGACTTTAGCTGCTCAACGGGTCAAATATGACAGTAATTGGTCATATTTAGTGTCATATTTCAGACTAAAAATAGTCATATTTATTGTTATTTTTGATTAAGTGTTTGAATTTTAAAAGTTATTTAAAAATTAATAAAAAACCAGATTGTCATATAACTGTCATAAAACTTTTACATAATGCAGCTATTGAAACGGGAGATCTTAACAATGGTTACAGGTATTTTAATGGCAAGTGGTTTTTGTGTATATATCGCTGCAACTTGGATGTATGGTCAGAAAGAAGATCAAGCCTAAGCTTCATCTTCTTTCTTTATTTTCAGGCATTAAATAATTAACCTTTCTTCACATCTTCACATCTTCACATCTTCACATCTTCACATCCAATTCATCAAGCTATAAAAATATCTGAATACTCAACTTCAAAAAGCATTTTTGTTATGTAGTGGGTTAAACCGTGCTAAGCGTTTACATTCTTAACCCTTCAAAACCCAAAGCCTGAAAAGCCTTACACATATGGCGTTTTTTATTGCTTAGACTGTTCCTCTCAACTTCTAGAAACAGGCAAATAGAATGAACAATTTTAATGCAAGTGATATTAAAGAACATGCTTCAGTCATTGCTTCATGTGGTACTCAAGTCGGGAAGGTAGACCATTTAGAAGGTCAGGATTCAATTAAATTGACAAGAAGTGATGATGAAAATAATGAGCATCATCTGATTCCCTTGAGTTGGGTAAGCGAAATCAAAGACGATAGCGTAGTGCTCAATAAAACAGCAGAAGATGTGCGTAAAGAGTGGACCACCTTATAAAAAATTAAAGTCAATGGACTGAAAAGCAGGGCTGTCTCAGCTTAATTTTTTATGTCACAGACTTTATTAGTAATCGTTGAAAATGCCAGTTCGAAAGACTGGCATTTATTATGCGTAGTTGATTCTTTTTTATTTGGTTTTGCATTCTGCCAGAAATGGATTTTGAGCCTGTATGATGATTTTATCTGAAAATTTCCCTTCATATTCAAAACCATTTTGTATGATTTTTAGCGTTTGAAAACCACATTTTTCCTAGGCACGACTTCCACCTCAATTATGTCCAAAGACTTTTGAGTTGTAATGGCTTAAAGAAAAACTCTTTGACCAACTTGAGCGCTTCACTGCCACAGCCTTGAGCTATCCAAGTGATTGTTGAGATTGCAATACAAAATTCAGCATGTTGAGCACAAGATTGATTTCTAGAATTCAAAGTTTACCGATCATTTCATCATGATGGTTTAAACAAATCGCAAAGTCATAACGGGTTGGATCAGCCAAACAGCGCTGACTATGTGCCTGCATATCTTCAAGTGTAAAATGCCATTTCAAGCCGGTCATATAACGTATTTCATCGATTTGCGTGAGCGCTAAAAATGTGAGTAGATTTTCAACTTTCACTAAGTGTAAGTAGATGCGGTTCTATTTAAGATCAGTGTTGATGTGATGCTCTTTGAGAGCATTTTTTATTTTTAGAAAAGTAATCGACAGATTATAGAATGTCCGACTTTAGAACAAAAATGATTAAAAAAACCACCCCATCTTGCGAGAGGGTGGTGAGTGCGGAGCTATTAAGTTTATTGAGCCTGCTGTTCTGCCTGAATCGCGGTTAAAGCGATGGTAAATACAATATCATCGACCAAAGCACCACGAGACAGGTCATTCACCGGTTTGTTCAAACCTTGCAACATTGGCCCGACACTGACTACATTGGCAGCACGTTGCACAGCTTTATAAGTCGTATTACCCGTATTTAAATCCGGGAAAATAAAGACATTGGCACGTCCGGCCACTTGTGAATCTGGTGCTTTTTGACGGCCAACACTTTCAACCGAGGCAGCATCATATTGTAATGGCCCATCAATCAGCAGGTCAGGACGACGTTCTTTGGCAATTCGTGTTGCTTCAGCCACTTTCTCGACATCGGCACCCATACCTGAAGTTCCGGTAGAGTAAGAAATCATGGCAATCCGCGGGTCAATGCCAAAGGCTTTGGCAGAATCTGCTGATTGAATCGCAATCTCGGCCAGCTGCTCTGCATCTGGATCAGGATTAATCGCACAGTCGCCATAAACATAGACTTCATCTGGCAGCAACATAAAGAACACAGAAGAAACCAGTGAATAATCCGGTGCAGTCTTGATCAGCTGAAAGGCAGGACGTACGGTATTGGCCGTGGTATGTACCGCGCCAGAGACCAGACCATCAACCTGATCCAGCGCCAGCATCATGGTGCCGAGCACCACTGTGTCTTGCAGCTGTTCACGCGCTTGCAGTTCGTTGAGTTTGCCTTTACGTAGCTCGACCATCTTGTCGATATAGTTGTCACGAATCAGATCCGGATCCAGAATTTCCAGATCTTCAGGCAATTCGATACCACGAGCTTTTGCCACTTCTAAAACAGATTCGGGATTGGCCAATAAAATACATTGTGCAATGCCACGCGACTGACAGATTGCTGCAGCTTGTATCGTACGTGGTTCATCACCTTCAGGTAATACAATACGTTTTTTGGCCGCAATCGATTTTTGTACCAGTTCATGCCGGAAGGCTGAAGGCGATAGACGTGGCTTATAAGAACCATTCAACATCTGACCGAGCCATTCCGGATTGATGTGACTCGAAACAAAGCGCGTGACCTGATCTGCACGTTCCGTATCATCTACTGGAATTTCATTGCTGAAGTTCGCCAGTTTTTGTGCGGTTTCAAAGGTGCTAAGCGGTGTATGTAAAATTGGTAAACCTTGTTTGATGGCGGTCTGGCAAAATTCCAATACGTGATCATTTGGCTGATGATGTTCAGTTAGCACCAAGCCAGCCAAAGGAATACCATTGCTGCTGGCCAGACTGCTTGCCAATAACACATCAATCCGGTCAGATGCACTGATGATCAATTCACCTGCTACAAACTTATGCAATTCATGTTCAATATTGGCCGAAATCAGGCTGCTGTGCTGGACACGGCGCTGTTTCGCTTCGCCTTCATTAATCCAGTAGGCCTGAATATGTGCCGCCAGATCAGATATACGCGGCACACTTAAAGTTTTACTGAAAGGCACCAGTCCAATTACAGGTAACTTTTCTGAACCAATATGTGGATGGGTTTGCTGGATGGCACGAATAAATTGTGTGGTTTCTTCTGCAAGACGTAGATCCGGATCAAGCGTTACAGGAATCTGTGCAGATTCTTCAGGCAGACCTTTGGTTCGCATCAGCAGGATGCCAGACAGGCGGGTTGAACTGGCGCCACCAAAGTTGCGAATCTGGTTTTCAACTTTATCGGCAGTCTGACCTGGCTGCTGGATATTGGCATTGCTGACCACAATCACTTTGGCATCCAAAGCCTGCGCCAGCGAGGCATTCAGATCATCGGCAAAACTGTCCTGAGCATTTGGCAATAGACCTTCGACAATAATCAGGTCATGCTGTCTGGCAATTTGACGATGCAGACGTACCGCTTCTTCCAGCAGTTCATCCTGTTCACCCAGATTAATCTGCTGCAAGACTTTGCTATAACGGATTGGTTCAACAGTTTCACTTTGAGAAATATGACGATACAAAGCCGTAGTACGGTCTTCGACTTCATTCAATTCCTGAGCAAAAGGTTTGAGAAAGCCAGCTTTAACCCCTTGGCATTCCAGTGCATAAATCAGGCCTAAACATGCAGAAGTTAAGCCTACGCCTTCCCCAGTGGGAACCAATAAAATCGTTTTCATAAGTTACGTCAGTCACACAATAATAAAAATCAGTTAAAAAGTGGCCCTGCTTGCTTATGCAAGCGCTACCTCAGCTTCAGACTTTTTTGCGTTTTTTTGCTCCACTTCAAGTTCTACAACGCTATGTACTTCTTGAGCGATACGGCCTTCTTCGTCTGTTGGCACTACCCAGATTTGTGGACCTGTACCTGAATCGATACGGCCTTCAGTGCCACGTTTCAAGTCATTATTGGCACTTTTATCCAGGTTGAAGCCGAAGTGGGGCAGATAAGTCATGGTTTTTTCACGGATATAGGCAGAATTTTCGCCAATACCGCCAGTGAAGAACAAGCCATCAATACGTGGCAGACCACAGCTCAGTGCTGCCAGAGATTTGGCTAGACGGTAGCAGAATACTTCAATCGCTAATGCAGCATCTTCATTACCTTGTTCCGATGCTTCAATCAGGGTACGCATGTCATTGGACAGATCAGACAAGCCCAAAAGACCGCTCTGGCTATTCAGCATCTTGTCAATTTTATAGATATCCCAACCCAGGTTCTTTGCCAGGAAGCTGTGCAGGCTTGGGTCGACATCGCCACTGCGGGTGCCCATGACAATACCTTCAAGCGGGGTTAAGCCCATTGACGTATCTACACTTTTCCCATTCCACACGGCACAGGTCGAGCTGCCATTACCGAGATGTGCTGTTAACCAGCCTCCTTGTTTCAGGCTACCTGCCAGTTCAGAACCACGGTCTGAAACATAAGCATGGCTGGTGCCGTGGAAACCATAACGACGCACACCATGGGCTGTATATAAGAATTTTGGCAGGGCATAGCGATATGCATGTGCTGGCATGCTTTGATGGAATGCGGTATCAAATACTGCTATTTGCGGTAAGTCTGGGAACAAGCGTTTGGTGGCTTCAATGCCAATCAGATGTGCCGGATTGTGTAAGGGCGCAAGCGGCGTTGCTTCACGAATCTTTTCAATAATTTCATCATTGATCAATTCTGCTTTGGTCAGGCTGCCACCATGTACCACACGGTGACCAATCGCATCTGGGCGATAGTTAGCCAGACGCTCCAAACCAACTTCAAGGGCTTTTTTATGATCTGCAAATGGAATATGGATATCGACTGGTTCGTTACCGACAGTCACGCCTTTGATACGAGCATTCTCTGTGCCTAAGTTCTCAGCTAAACCATGAATACGGAAGTTCTGTTCCTCAAGAAGTAATGCAAACTTGATTGAAGAAGAGCCACAATTAATAACTAATACTGATTTAGACACGATTGATTACCCGATTTTTAATTAAAATTCTCGTCCATTGACTTGATCCAGTGATCAGCAAAAAAGCACTAAGCTGAATCAATATTGATGTTTTAACATTTGTTTTTTTTCTGTCCTAGATAGACTTTAGCAGATTAGACTTAAGCATTATCGACCAGACTGACAATAATAACTAAAATTTATCAGTTCATAGTTTTCATTTATAAATAAAATGATGCTGAAAATATAATCAATAAAGCTGCCAAATTCTATTTTCAATGTCGTACTGGAACAGATTGCTTTCAGTTTAGTGCCTAAAACAGCAAATATGACTTATACATACAATTCTATACAGAGATTCATCAATAAAATGACCCAAAGGTTCTGATCCATTTCGGTTTTAATTTTTATATCCATAAAAAATCAGCCTTGCGAACAAAACTGATTTTTAAAGTGATCAGCTGAAATAGTTATTGGCGAATCTGACCATCACCAAATACGATCCATTTTTGTGAGGTCAGGCCTTCAAGACCAACCGGACCACGGGCATGAATTTTATCGGTTGAAATTCCGATTTCCGCGCCTAAGCCATATTCAAAACCATCAGCAAAGCGGGTCGAGGCATTGATCATCACCGAACTCGAATCGACACCGGCCAAAAACTCGCGTGCCAGACTGTAATTTTCAGTAATGATCGAATCGGTATGATGTGAGCCATACTGATTAATATGTTCAATCGCTTCTTCTATGCCAGAAACCACTTTGATGGCCAGAATTGGGCCCAGATATTCGGTATACCAGTCTTCTTCAGTGGCCGCAATCACTGCATCAGCAAGAATACGCTGGGTTTCTTTGCAACCACGGAGCTCTACTTTTTTCTCCTGATAAAGTTCTGCGATGCGAGGCAAGAACTCTTCAGCGACTTTTTCATCGACTAGCAAAGTTTCCATGGCATTACACACGCCATAACGATGGGTTTTAGCATTTAAAGCAATGGGTAAGGCTTTTAACAGATCCGCCTGTGCTTCCACATAGATATGGCAATTACCATCTAAATGTTTGATCACCGGGACACGAGCTTCTTCAGTAATGCGTTCGATCAGGCTCTTGCCGCCACGAGGCACAATCACATCGACATATTCGGTCATGGTAATGAGCTGGCCGACTGCAGCACGATCAACGGTATTGATCACTTGTACTGCTGATTCTGGCAGGCCGGAAATTTTCAGCGCATGTTGAATTGCCGCGGCAATCGCCTGATTGGATTCCAGTGCTTCTGAACCGCCACGTAAAATAATCGCATTGCCTGATTTCAGCGCCAGTGAAGCCGCTTCCAGGGTCACGTTGGGACGTGATTCATAAATCATGCCGACCACACCTAAAGGTACACGCATCTTGCCCAGTTGAATGCCAGATGGGCGATAAGCCATATCGCTAATTTCACCAATCGGATCTTTCAGGCCAATCACATCTTTCAGGCCTTCTAACATACCTTTAAAGCGTGCGGGGTTGAGTTCTAAGCGATCAAGCAGGGCACTGTCCAGATTGTTATTATGCGCTTTGGTCATATCTTTCTGGTTGGCAGCCAAAATAGCTGGCTGGCTATTTTCCAAAGCCGTATAAATAGCCGATAGTGCGTTGTTTTTGGTTTGGGTGGACGCACGAGCCAAAATGCGAGAAGCCTGGCGTGCCTGCTGTCCTACCGTTTGCATATATTGTTCAATAGACTCTTGCATAGCGCTTTGATCACTTAGAAATTTCACTTCGATATTAACAGTCTGCTGCCGGACAATGAAGCCCATCTGTTAAAAATCATCCGTTTTCGCGGACTTCTAAACATTTTGAAATTGTTTTCTGTTTAAAAGCAGATAAGTGGTCGCTGAAGCGGTTGCTTGTGAAAAGCCGCTCTGTATAGAATGAAATAAGCGACATTGAAGTCATATATAATTATTAAAGAGCAGGATGCGTGTTCAGGCTCATCGGAATGTGTCTGAAGCATAAGATCTGTTAATCATGACTTGCACAATAAAAATAAGGCAAGGACGGAGGAAAAGGAAAATGAATTCCATTATCCACATGGATGCCCATGTATTGGATTCGCAAAGCCATTATGGTTTTTTTGATCTTTATGATAAGCACAGTTTTAAGCAGCCAGCACGAAGCACCTGGATGGATGGCTGGAAAATCGAATATATGGCGATTGCCCGTCCGGATACCTTGCATCTCAGGCCGATGGTGATCATTGGGGGCGCCTTCCAGAATTTTAATTCCTATAAATATTGTGTCGAACAGCTCTTCGCTGCCGGCCCGATCATTCTGATTGACTTGCCTTCGATGGGAGCCAACCAGCAGATCAGCAATGTGGATACTGGTCTGTCGGCTGGAACTCTGGAGCTTGAAGACCTTGCTGCCATGCTGGGGCAATGGCTGGAGCAGATGCAACTTCCTCAAGTTTCAATTTTAGGCATGTCCTTAGGCTCAGTAGTCGCCTCCTGTCTGGCAGACCAGCGCCCTGAACTGGTGGATCGGATGATCCTGATGGGCGTAATGCAGAAAACCCGCAAAAGCTGGCGCATGCTATTGGAAGAATCCTTGCATCTGATGAAAGAACAGCGCATGGATGAATTTGGTCAGGCCGTCATTTTATATCTGGTCAATCATGCCCGTCTCAAAGAAACCCGCATGTCACCAACAGCAAAGCGCTTATTCTTCAAGCAGATGTCAGAATTCACGGTGACCGAACAAGAGCGTTATGATATTAACTGCAACCGTCTATTGCGTCTGACCCACGTGCCGATTCCACAGTGCAAGGTTCTGGTGGCCTGTGGTCAATATGACAGTTTTACCTTGCCACATGAGAATGCCAATTTTGCCCTGCAATGTCCAAATATGCAGTATGTACAAATTGCCGGTGCTGACCATGTGCCTCAGTTGCAGCGCAGGAAAGAAACTATGCATCTGTTTGCCACCTTCTTGCGTGATGAAGCAGTCGAGCAGTTGCCGGGAATTATTCCGTTTAGCCGTGAACAGATGCAGCAGATTGAACGGCGCGGTGAAGAACGGATTTGTGTGCAACAGCCACAACGTTATTTGAGTCATCGTCATTCGGATCTGCTGTTGAATGTAGAAATTATCGACATGAATTTCTTTGGAGTATTGCTGGAGTTAGACGCAGGACAGACAGAGTGTGCCGCAGCTTATCCGCGTGATCTGGCCTTGCATCTGGAAGATGAAAACGGCGAGTTCAAGATCGAATGTCTGATCTTTGAACAGGATGAGACTCAAGTGCGGGCCCTGTTTAAACATGGCAGTTTTGAAGTGGCAGAACGTTTATTGGCTTTTGTGCAACAACAGAAAATCCTTCAGCAAGAAGACGCTTTCGATGCAGTGATTTAATCGGGGCTTAATAAAAAAACAGCATCATTTAACGCTGTTTTTTTTCACTGCATGAATCATCCAGACCAGATCACCGAGATGTTCATCCTGCTCCGGTGTCAGATTTTGCTGACGAGGCTCGGCAAAATAACGTTGCGGTTGTTGTACCTCAACCTGATCGAAACCGGCATCTTGAAAAAAGTGCTGTAATTCTTGGGGGGTTTTAAAATGAAAGGTAAAAGCACTGCGTGACATGAATTTAAGCAGACGGCTACAGCTCCAAATAAAATTTGCCAATTTATTTTTGACGGGTTCCGGGTAAATGTCGCTAAGGTAATGCAAGGCTGGAAAATGTCGTGCATTCTCTGCAATACCTTGCAACAGAATACGCAACATGCGTTGATCAAAGTAATTAATCAGTCCCTCATTAATTACCACCAAAGGTTGGTCGGGATCAAACATCTGAAAGATACAGTCCAACTCTTCACTAAAAATATCTGCAGTGAGCACTTCGGGAGCCTGCTGATCAATCTGCTGCAAGGCTTGGGTCTTGATTCTGGCCATGTCGGGAAGATCCAGTTCACGATAATTAATCTCGGGAAATTTTTGTCTGAAATTCCAGCTACGTGGAGACAAACCGCAGGCAATTTCAAGAATCTGAAGTTGTGGATGCTGCTCGATCAACTGACACAGATGTTCATCAATCATCTGATGGCGCTGCTTGAGTGTGGTACGCATGCTGCCACCTACAGAGCGTTCTGCCCATACTTCAAGTGGATGTAGCAGTGTGGCCAGAAATTTGCCTTTAGTCGTGGCAAAGACCGGATGTGAGATCCCCATTTGATACCAGATATAGCCGGTATAATGTGCTGTAAAAGAAATATGGCGATGCTGCGAAAGTGATTTTGGCATAGGGTTCTGACCTTATTGTTATTTTAGTTGGGTGCTACAGAAGTAACGCCTTTTAACATCATAATAAAAAAGGAACACTTTGTCGTGTTCCTTTATCATCTTGATTGGATTTAAAAAGTTTCAGCTAGTCTGCTGCTTGAATACCAGTATTTCGTCACGGATATTGCGCCATGCTTCTCCCAGATCAAGCTCTGACCCAATCTGGATGTTCGGGATGTTGCCGCGCATGCGTTCCAGACGTTGCTGGTTCGGGATAGGCAGATCCTTAATCCCTTCCAGTGCAATGCATTGTGCTGCACGGTCATTGCAGACCAGACCCATGTCACAACCCGCTTTGAGGGCGGCCTGAATTCGGGCATCGGCACCGCCTGCCACACAGGCGGCCTGCATGCTTAAATCATCCGAGAACAGAACGCCGTCAAAACCGAGTTGCTGACGCAAGACTTTCTGAATCCAGAATTCCGAGAATCCGGCCGGGTTTGGATCGACCTGACTATAGATGACATGAGCCGGCATTAAAGCATCGAGTTGCGGCTGTAACTGGATAAAGGTCTGCATGTCTTTTTGCTGAATGTCTTCATAGCTGCGCATATCAATGGCTGCCGCAACATGTGAATCCGCTTTGACTGAACCATGACCTGGGAAATGTTTCCCGGTTGACGCCATTCCTGCACGTTTCATCCCTTTTAAAAATGCGCTGGCCAGTGGAATAATATCCGGAATATTTCTGGCAAAGCTTCGGTCACCAATCACATCACTGATGTCGTTTAAATCCAGCACCGGCGCAAAACTGAAATCAATCCCGACAGCCAGTACTTCAATCGCCATCAGCCAGCCGCATTTTTCGGCCAAATCTAAAGCACGCTGCGAATCATGAGCATACAGTTCGCCAAATTTCCCCATCGCAGGGAGCAGGGTAAAGCCCTGTCTTAAGCGCTGCACACGTCCACCTTCCTGATCGACTGCAATCAAAATATCAGGACGAATCTGGCGCATGTGATCGGTTAAGGCACGGACTTGAGCCGGAGATTCGATATTGCGACCAAATAAAATGACTCCACCGACTTGCGGCGCACCGAATAGTTCAATATCTTCTTGAGTCAGGGTTGTGCCTGCGATGTCGAGCATCAATGCGCCAATCATATGCGGAATCCGTTTTAGAATTTTTCCGGGAAACAATACCTGATTTCTGCAATGATTTGCTACACTTTGTCAGCACAGAATATGATAAAACTACACGACATAAACATATTAAGTTGTTTAAGATGCTGAATACGTTAAATTCTGGTCGAAAAGCAACACGGTCACATTGGTCTCTAGGCCAAGGAAGTACGAATTATTTATGAAATTTCAAACGATAGCTTGCGCCGTTGCGATTGCGACAGGTGGCTTCTTTTTTACCCATGTCGTGAATGATGCGATTGCAGCCAATAGTGCAGAAGTGGTCAGCAAAGCCATTCAGCCATCTCAAGAACAGGCGTTAGTATCACGTCAACTGGCGACGCTGGTGGATCGTCAGCACTATTTGAATATGCGTCTGGATGCCCAGACTTCGCAGCGTATTTTCGATTTCTATATCGATAGTCTGGATCCGGAACATAGCTTATTTCTGGCACCAGAAGTTGAAAATTACAAGAAACGTTATGGAGCCAATTTCGGTGCTCACCTGAAAGCTGGCAATTTGTCGGGTCCTTATGAAATCCATGCGCAATATCGTCAGCGCCTGACTCAGTTCTATACTTATATGCTGGATGAGCTGAAAAAACCACAGAACTTGAATCAGCCAAATGTCTATATCGAAACTGATCGTGAAAAAGCACCATTCTTTAAAACTGAGGCTGAACAGCGCGCGCACTGGTCAAAAATGCTGGTGTCCCAGCTGATCAATCTGACCATCAGTAAAGAAGAAGAACAGGCCAAACAGAAAGCACTGAAGGCCAATCCAGAACTGGCCAATGGACAAGACCTTACCGGTCCTGAAGATCTGACGCCTGCACAAACCTTGACCAAGCGTTATACCCGTCAGCTGGAACGTGTCAGCCGGATCAAGAGTGATGATGTGCTCGACAAGACCTTGAATGCGATGATGCTGACCTATGATCCGCACAGCAATTATTTCCCGCCTGTGGATGCGATGGAGCTGAATCGTCAGACCACTTTACAGCTGGAAGGCGTCGGCGTATCGATTCGTCCGGAACGTGGCAATGAAGATTACACCAAGATTGAAACCATCGTTGAAGGTGGTCCGGCCAGCAAATCCGGTCAGGTCAAATCAGGGGATCGTATCATTGGTGTAGCCCAAGACGGCGAACAGATGGTCGATGTCATTGGCTGGCCAAGTAATGAAATTGTCGGTCTGATTCGTGGTAAACGTGGCACTAAAGTCACTTTACGCTTGCTCGGTGCGGGTGCTGCCATGGGGCAGGCACGTAATGTGACCATTACCCGTGACGTGATTCAGGAAGAAGATGCCGGTGTGCGTACACGTGTGGTCGACATTCAACGCGATGGCAAGAAATATCAATATGGTGTGATCGAAATTCCATCGTTCTACCTGAACTATCGCGCACGCCGTGCCGGTACGGATTATCGTTCGGTGTCTGAAGATACCAACAAAGCCTTGAAAGAACTCGCGGCGAAGAATGTTGCCGGGATTATTGTCGATTTGCGCAATAACCCAGGTGGTTCACTGGAAGAAGTGGCACGTATGTTGGGGCAGGTGATCAAGTCTGGTCCAGTGGTGCAGATTCGTGATGGTAATGGCAATGTTAGCGTCTTTGAAGATGATGATGGCGGTGCACAAACCTATGCGGGTCCTTTGGCAGTAATGATCAATCTGGCCTCTGCCTCGGCCAGCGAAATTTACTCCGCAGCGATTCAGGATTATGAACGCGGGATTGTGATCGGCAGTACCACCACTGGTAAGGGTACGGCGCAGGTGCAACTGGATAGCTTGGCCCATGGTCAGGCGACACTGACACAGCGTAAATTCTACCGGGTGACTGGTGGTAGTACCCAGAATAAAGGGGTTGTGCCAGACATTAAACTGGTCGATATTTATAATGAAGAGTTTGGTGAGCGTAAGGCTAAAAATGCCTTGCAGTGGGATACCATTCCAACCGCACCGTTTAAACGTGAAGGTGCAGTACAGAAATATGTACCTGAATTGGCTAAACTTTCTCAGCAACGGGTCGTGCTGGATTCTCAGTTCAAGTATCTGGAACAGCGTAAGGCGGTGATGAAAAAAGCCGAGGAAGAAAAGCGTCAGGTACTGGACTTGCAACAGCGTAAAGCAGAGTTGATTGTCATGGAGCAAAAAACGCTGGAGGCAGAAAATACCCGCCGTATGGCTACAGGTCTTAAACCTTATCCGAACTGGGAAACTTATCAGGCTTCAATGGATGCACTGATTGAAACCCGTGCCAAAATGAAAGCCAAAGAGCGTCCGGCGCTTCCTGAAGAAGAAGCCTTTGTGATCGAAGCTGCACATGTGTTGCTGGATTATGCCAAGTTACAGGCCAAACAGTAACTTTTAAGCGTGTCCATTTAAGGATCTAAAAAAATAGCCTGTTTCGACAGGCTATTTTTTTATGACATCCGGCTATTTAAAAATCAGAATAAATTTTTCATATGAATTGCTAGCTGTCTAAATAAAAAGAAAAAAATTGTGACGGTGGTCGAATAAATAAACTGGAAAAATAGATTTAAACATTTGCTAAAATTTTCAAGACTCATAAGATAGAAGTCATATTTTATGCTGATGCTCATCATGATTTCAGAATCTGTTCTCGACCCTGAATTAAAAAAATATAAATTCTAATTTTATTTAAAACCAGAGGCTTTGCACAGCGACACATGTGCATTGCTTGTCAACTTTACGATTCTGACGGCTTTAAACTTGACCAGGTGGAAATAGAAATACACGTGAGGGGAATAATAACAATGATGACCAATACGGAACATTTTATATGATCCCTATTCAGCATGATATCAGTCTGGTCATCGGATCAACTCTCTTTGCTTTCGTCGCTGGCTATTTTTTGATGCCGATTCAAAAAATATGGTGGCGTGAGTCGCGAAGAAAATTTGCAACACTCATGCTATTTGCAACGGCCGCATTACTGGGGCTGTTGATCTGGTCGATCCATTTCACTGGGATGACAGCAATTCATTTAAGTCATGTCTATCATTTTGATTTCAGCTGGATGTTGCTCTCTTATTTGAGTGTCTTTACGGCTTCTATTTTTACCCTCTGCTTAATGATCCAAAGCATCTGGTCATTTTCCCGAGTGGCTCTCGCGATCGTGGTGATGAGTCTCGGGGTCTCAACCATGCACTATACAAGTAGTCTTAGGGCCAACTTTGAGAGAACAGAGATTACGCCAATCACAGAATCTTCACATGCGACTTATGATCTGTTGTTCGCGGTTGTGTTAATCAGTGCTCTGTTACTGATTGCCATGATTCGTCTGGTTCTCTCAGAATTGCGCCTGGCCTCTCGGAATCGCCAACTGCGATGGGCCAATAAAGAGCTCGAAAATCAAAATATCCAGGATAATCTCACCAAATTACCCAACCGTTTATACCTGGCTGAATACGCAGATATCTTGTTTTCCAAGCAACAACATCAGCAGGAAATTGCCTTTTTATATATTGATCTGGATCGTTTTAAGGCGGTGAATGATGTGTTTGGTCATCAGGTCGGAGACCAGTTGCTGATTCAACTGACTGCGCGTATTCATCAGTTATGGGGTGACCGTTCCAAGCTGCTCAGAATTGGCGGCGATGAGTTCCTGATGGTGCTGGAAAATACGTCCGTCAGCAAAGCTTCAGAAATGTCAGAGCAGATTCTAAATCTGATTCAGGACAGCTTCCTGATTGATGGCAAAACCATTAATATTTCGGGCAGTATCGGAATCGCGATATATCCGGAGCATGGCAAGAATCTGCAAGATTTACTGGTGAATGCCGATGCAGCAATGCTCAGTTCTAAATATCAGGGCCGCAATACCTATTCAGTCTTTAATTTTTCTTCTGATCAGCATGAATCCAAGAGCCAGAGCAAGCTGATTAATGATCTGTATAAAGGAGTTGAAGATCAGCAATTTGTACTGTTTTATCAGCCCAAATTTACCAGTGAGCGAAAAATTTGTGGGGTAGAAGCCCTGATTCGCTGGCAGCATCCGTTACATGGGTTGCTGGGTCCCAATATGTTTATTCATGGCGCTGAGAAAACTGGGCTTATTATTCAGATGGGCTATTGGGCACTGGAGCAGGCTTGCAAACAGATCCAACTCTGGGAAAAAAATAATACCGACTTTTTCCCGATTGCCGTGAATTTGTCTGCGGTGCAGTTTGAGCATAAGCATCTATTAGCTAATCTGCAAAACCTGTTTAAACGCTATAAGATCAATCCGCAGCATTTGATGATCGAGATTACTGAATCGACCGCCATGCATTATATCGATGCCAGTATTCGTACCCTTGAACAATTACGTAATATCGGCATCCAGCTGGCGATTGATGATTTTGGAACCGGACATTCCAGCTTTTTATATCTAAAAAATCTGCCCGTGGATGAACTGAAAATTGATAAAGAGTTTATTCAGGATCTTAGCGTCGGCTCTAAAGAAGAAATGATTCTGGAAAGCATTATTCGGCTGGCGATTAAACTGGGTTTAAAAGTAACGGCTGAAGGCATAGAAACCACGCTGCAAGCAGATATTTTGACTCGACTCGGTTGTCAGCAATTACAAGGTTATTTGCTGGCAAAGCCGATGCCAGTCGAGTCATTGGAAATACAGGATTTTCTGTCTTAATTTGAATTTTTATACGCTACTAATGCGGTACTAAAGAGTACGGTGGACCTATATTTAGCGTTATTCAGCAGGCCAGTTGAATGACACAAACTCCCATATTTAAGCTTCATAACCGTATTATTTCTGACTCAATCTGGGCTGAAAAATCCAGCAGTCAGCAAGTGTAGATCTTATAAATACTGTCATTTCCTTCAGCCGTGGGCATACTTATTGGCTTTAGAAATCTGCTACAATATCGCCAATTTTCATATTGATCGTTTTTGATCTTGAGCACTGCGGTTCTGCAGTAGGTATTTTCCATGAGTTTTAAAGATGAGTTAGCGGCGCAGGTCGCTCAGCGACGTACATTCGCCATTATTTCCCACCCCGATGCCGGTAAAACCACCATGACAGAAAAGCTGCTGTTATGGGGGCAGGCGATTCAGGTTGCAGGTATGGTGAAAAGCCGTAAGTCTGACCGGGCCGCTACATCAGACTGGATGGAAATGGAAAAAGAACGTGGCATCTCGATCACGACCTCGGTGATGCAGTTCCCGTTCAAAGACAAGATGATCAACCTGCTCGATACCCCGGGACATGAAGATTTCTCGGAAGATACCTATCGTACCTTAACCGCCGTTGACTCGGCATTAATGGTGATTGATGGTGCAAAAGGGGTAGAAGACCGGACCATTAAATTGATGGACGTGTGTCGTATGCGCGATACACCGATTATTTCTTTTGTTAACAAAATGGACCGTGAAATCCGTGAGCCACTCGAGCTTCTGGATGAAATCGAAAACGTTCTGAAAATTAAATGTGTTCCGATCACCTGGCCATTGGGTACGGGGCGTGATTTTGCCGGTGTATTTAATTTAATCGAAGAAAAATTCTACATTTACAAAACCGGTTTTGGTTCAACCATTCCTACAATCGAAATACGTGATGGTTATGACTATCCGGATCTTCGTGAGAAAGTTGGTGAGCTGGCGTGGGCTGCATTTGAAGAATCACTTGAACTGGTGCAAATGGCCAATGAGCCATTGGATCGTGAAGAATTTCTGGCAGGCCGTCAAACGCCGGTATTGTTCGGTACAGCCTTAGGTAACTTTGGGGTTGACCATGTGCTGGATGCCTTCAGTCAATATGCACCGCCGCCGAAGGCCCATCCTACTCAGGCTCGTGTTGTCGAAGCTGATGAAGAAGGCTTTAGCGGTTTTGTCTTTAAAATTCAGGCCAATATGGACCCGAAACATCGTGACCGTATTGCATTCATGCGAATTTGTTCAGGTAAATATGAAAAAGGCCTGAAAATGAAGCATGTACGTCTGGATAAAGATGTGCGGATTAGTGATGCCTTAACCTTCCTGGCCGGTGACCGCCAGCATCTGGAAGAAGCGTGGCCGGGCGATATTATCGGACTGCATAACCACGGCACCATTCAGATTGGTGATACCTTTACTTCAGGTGAAAAGCTACAGTTCACAGGTATTCCGCACTTTGCACCGGAAATGTTCCGTCGTGTACGCTTAAAAGATCCTTTGAAATCGAAACAGTTGCAAAAGGGCCTGAAAGAGTTGTCTGAAGAAGGTGCAACACAGGTATTTATGCCACAGCATAATAATGACCTGATCGTGGGTGCAGTGGGCGTACTTCAGTTTGAAGTGGTGGCGTATCGTTTGAAAGAAGAATATAAAGTTGACTGTGTTTACGAACCCGTGAACATCAATACTGTTCGTTGGGTGTCTTGTGATGACGAGAAAAAATTTAACGAATTTAAGAAAAAAGCCCACGACCAGTTGTCAGTCGATGGCGGTGGTCACTTGACTTATCTTGCGCCAAGCCGAGTGAATTTACAGCTCATGCAAGAACGTTATCCGGACATCGTGTTCCATAATACGCGCGAACACTAAACTTTCAGGTATTCAAATATCGTCTAAAAATATCAAACAGCTTCTCCGGAAGCTGTTTTGTTTTATGTTACATTTAAACTATTCATAACCTGATAGATTGTTTAAAAATGAAGTTCAGCAAGGAAGCCGCCCTCGGTGCTGTCATTGGTTTAAGTCTTGTCCTGAGTGGCTGTGATAAAAGCGAAAAAGAACCGGAACTTGACCAGCCGGATGGAAAAACAACCCCAGTTAAGCAAAGTGCCAGTATTTTGCCTTACCTGAATATTCAAGAACAACCGGCCAAGATCGCCTTGCCATTTTGTGAAACCAAAAACTGTATCAATGTCGATATCCAGACTTTATATACGGCTGATCCATGGATGAATCACTGGATCGAAAAACAGCAGGCCAAGGTAATTCAGGATCAAATTGGCTTAAAACAGGATATGAGTTTACAACAGGCGATGAATGCCTATGTGAAAAAATCGGATGCCTGGCAGGCTCAACTCCAGCTCAATCAGGCTTATGAATTATCGCTGTATACCCGCATTCCCTATCAGCGTAATCAATATGTCTTGCTGCAAATTGGTATTGATAGTAAACAGGAAAATATCAGTGTGTATGAGCGCTATTATTTTTTTGTAGCCGATCGTCAACAACAAAAAATGCTGACCCCACTGGATATTATCGATCCCAAACAACAGTTGTTAATGGACAAGATCATTCAAACCGCTTATGAAAAATGGTTAAAGGACAATAATCACGAGGTTCAGCAGCAAGCACCGAAAAAACTGTATTGGGGGCAGGCTGAGTGGTTCTTCGATCAGGAAGGGATTGGTCTGCATTATCGCAGTCATGACATTAGCAAAGATGCCAAACAACTGGATATCTATTTAACAAAAGAACAAACACAACAGGTCTTGAAAGCCGAAGTCTATCGGAATATGTTCTAAAGGTCGTAATCCTCTCAGGATTAATTACACGTTTTGAAAAGGGTAATGAATGCCAAAATATAAGAATATTTTTTGTCTATCGATACTGGCATCCGCAGTTTTACTGAGTGCATGTCAGCCGAAGAGCAATGAGCCGAAAGAGCCGACTTCTCCTGAAGTGGTACAAACCGAGCCAGAAGTCCTGAAACTTAGTGGTGATACCGAAAAACTCAAGCTGGTGATTCCAGAGTGTGAGGGTAAAAACTGTCCGGAAATTTCGATTGAACGCCTGAACAGTAATCAGCGCTTTATTGATGAATGGATCGATCAGCAGATTTTGCAACAGTTAAAAAATATCCTGTCTGTCGATGCGATTGAGCCGGCAAAAGCCACTGCTGCCAGTGAAGCCGAAGTGGCTGCTTCTGAACCAAAAACAGCCTTGTCGACGGTCACTACACCAAAACAGCAGCTTGAGCAGCAAATTCAGCCTTCTATGCAGACCTTCTTGAATCTGGACAAGGAGCTCAAAGCACTGAGTGCCAGTCATAGCATTAGCCTGATGATTAAGCCCAAGATTCTGAATTCGGGTGATCCATTGGCGACTGTGGTGCTAAACAGTAGCCATTATCTGGGAGGTGCGCACGGAGCATCTGCACAGCGCTATTATAATTTTGATCTTGAACAGCAAACACTGGTCAAGCTGGATGACATTATTGCCGAGAAGCAAAAAGCCAAACTCGAAGCACAGGCGTATGAGGCTTTTAAAGTCTGGGTCATGGAGTCCAAGCTGGCAAAAGATGTCGCTGAATATGAACAGGCCTGGAAGTTCATACTGACCGATAATTTTTATCTGGCCAAAGAAGGTTTGATCTTACAATATGCCGAATATGAAATCGGACCTTATGTGGTGGGTTTGCCGCGCTTAATGATTCCTTATGCGCAGCTACAAGGCGTGCTAAAACCGCAATATCTGCCGCAAGCTGAAACAGCAGCCTCTGAGGCACAGCCAGCGTTAGCATCTAAAGCCGAATGAAGTTAAAACTGTTCGATACGCATACCCATTTTGATGTTCCCGATTTTGATCCTGATCGGGAACATCTGGCCTATGCGGCCAAAGCGGTAGGTGTGGAACATCTGGTTCTAATTGGCTTTTTGCAAAACCGCTTTCAGGATTTGTTAAAAACCCACCATTTTATCAACGGGTTGGAAAATGCACCGCATAGCCACTTGGCACCCGGCTTGCATCCGTTTTATATTGAACAGCATCAGGCTGAACATTTATATGATCTGGAGCAGCTACTTAGAAATGAACAATGCATTGCCATTGGTGAAATCGGTCTCGACACATTTTTAAAGCAGCATAAACAACCTGAAATTTTTCAAAAGCAGCAAGATTTTTTCGCTGCACAAATTGAACTGGCACAACAATTTGATAAGCCGATTTTGCTGCATATCCGTAAATCACATGCAGAAGTTTTACAAATTTTAAAACAGCATCAGTTTAAACAGGGTGGAATCGCACATGCCTTTGGCGGAGGTGTTGAGGAAGCCAAGGCTTTTGTCAAGTTGGGGTTTAAGCTTGGTGTTACTGGTCAGATTACCAATCCGAATGCCAGAAAACTGCATCAGGTGGTACAGGCAGTCGGTGCAGAACATCTGGTACTGGAAACCGATTGTCCGGATATGACGCCGTTATGTTGTCAATGTTCGACTGAGCATAGAACCCGAAATACCCCGGCAAATCTGCCCTATGTTCTGGAAGGTTTGGCACAAAGCTTAGGGCAAGATCAAGCCAAATTGGCACAGCAACTCTGGCAGAATACCCATCAGGTTTTGAATTTGGCCGATGAATAATGCCGGTTTTTATTGCCTGACTGTATCTGCTGTAATTGGGTATCTGTTAAAAAAAGATGCATTATGCAATTTCTAAAATGCCTCAGACTTGGCATCATGCATATATATTATTTTAGGTGAGATTCACATGGCACAAGGACTTTTGGCGGGTAAGCGCTTCTTGATCGCGGGTATTGCGAGTAAATTATCCATTGCTTTTGGTATTGCTCAGGCATTACATCGTGAAGGTGCTGAATTGGCTTTTACTTATCCAAATGAAAAGCTGAAAAAGCGGGTAGATGACTTTGCTGAACAGTTTGGTTCAAAACTGGTTTTTCCTTGTGATGTGGCGGTAGATGCTGATATTGATAATGCATTCGCTGAGCTGGCGAAACACTGGGATGGTCTGGATGGCGTAGTGCATTCTATCGGTTTCGCACCGGCGCATACTTTGGATGGCGACTTTACCGAAATCACAGACCGCGAAGGTTTCAATATTGCACATGACATCAGTGCCTATAGCTTTATCGCGATGGCACGTGCGGCAAAGCCTTTGCTACAAGTTCGTCAAGGCTGCCTGTTAACGCTAACTTATCAAGGTTCTGAGCGCGTAATGCCGAACTATAACGTGATGGGTATGGCCAAAGCCTCTTTAGAAGCCGGTGTTCGTTATTTAGCTTCGAGCTTGGGTCAGGAAGGTATTCGTGTCAATGCCATCTCTGCGGGTCCAATCCGTACTCTGGCAGCTTCAGGCATTAAATCATTCCGTAAAATGCTCGACTTAAATGAAAAAGTTGCGCCATTAAAACGTAATGTAACGATTGAAGATGTCGGCAATGCAGCATTATTCCTGTGCTCGCCATGGGCCAATGGCATTACCGGTGAAATCCTGTATGTCGATGCCGGTTTCAATACCGTGGGTATGAGTGCTGATTTAATGGCGGATGCGGAATAAAAGTCTATTCTCTGCCGTGGGAGGGAGAGTTCCTCCCTTTTTTAAAGGAAGGTTAGGAGGGATTATTTTTCTTTAATCTCGCTAAACCCTTTCTTAAAAAAAAGAGTGAATGAGCAAAATCCCCTCATTCCCCCTTTGATAAAGGGGGAGTTCACTCAAGGCCATAAAAAAGACCGCATAAGCGGTCTTTTTTAGATTTGCAGGACAGCGATTAAGCCTGACCATCTACAGCGGCAGTTTGTGCACGTTGCATATTGGCTTCAAATTCAGCATCGAAGTTGATTGGGGTAAGCAGCAACTGTGGGAAGCTACCTTTAGTCACCATATCATTCACTGCTTCACGCAGGAACGGGAACAGAATGTTCGGGCAGTATGCGCCCAGGATGTATGGAAGACGCTCTTCTTCAACGCCATCTACCAAGAAGATACCGGCTTGAGTCACGTCGACGATAAAAGCAGTATCACCTTCATTGGTCGCTTGAACAACGACTTTTAAAGCCACTTCAAAATGAGTCTCATCAATTTTTTCTGCAGAAGAAGAAAGATTGATGTTGAGCTCAGGTTGCCATTGCTTGGTAAAAACTTGTGCCCCAGGAACCTCAAAAGAAATATCTTTGGTGTAAATACGCTCTAATGCCAATTGTGGTTGAGCTTGTTGTTCTTCACTCATTCTTTGATCCTTAATATAAAGTGATGATTTTAGTAGAATTAAGCCAGTAATTCATCAAGTTTGCCTTCACGCTCTAAAGCATAAAGCTGGTCGAAACCACCGATGAATTGATCCTTAATAAAAATTTGTGGCACAGTGCGGTGATTGGTACGCTGCATCAATTCAAGACGTACTTCAGGTGCTTCTTGAGATAGATTAATTTCTTTATATGCGACACCTTTGCGCTCAAGCAACTGTTTTGCACGCACGCAATAAGGACACACAGTCGTTGAATAAACAATAACGTCAGCCATGATCAATCTCCTGTTCGTGGATTATTTGCTTTTCACCAAAGGTAAACCCTGGGCTTTCCAGTTGCTGATGCCGCCATCAAGACGGTATGCATCGGCATGACCCACTTGTTGTAGCGCAGTACCAGCCACCTGTCCAAGGTTACAAATGAACACCAAAGGGCGATCAGATGCTTTCAGCTCTTCAACATGCTTTGTAATCTGGCTATATGGAATGTTACGGCTGCCGCTGATATGACCTTCACGGAAGTCTTTGGCATCCCGTAAATCAATCAGCATGGCATTTTTTGCTTTGACTAAAATTCCCAGCGACTGCGGAGAAATTTTACGACCGTTACGTTGACCTTCGATAATGAAGAACAAAACTACCAATACCGCGAGTGTTCCAAATAAGAAGGGGTGATTCCCCATAAACTCGAACCAACGTTCCACAATTCACCTAATTACAATTTTAAAATTGCCAAGAGTATAGCTCATAAATATGGTGATCAAAATCACCGCTTCAAGGGTTGAGGCACAAGAAAATTAATTTTTTTGCTGTGCTTCAGTGATTTCATCGATTAAACGCAAATAGCTGTCCAGTCGGCGCGGTAAAATTTCACCCGCACTCGCGGCCTGACGTAAAGCACATTGTTTTTCATGCTTATGCGTGCAGTTCCGGAACTGACAGTGTCCGAGCAGGTTTTCAATTTCAGGAAAACCGATTTGTACCTTATCTAAAGGCAGATGCCACAGGCCAAATTCACGAATTCCCGGAGAGTCGATCAGGGCAGCACCTTCACCAAAACCGATCAAACGGGTTGAGGTGGTGGTGTGCTGACCGAGTGCCGAGTTTTCCGAAATAATATTGGTTTTCTGGGCTGCATCTGGCACGATCGCATTGATCAGCGTACTTTTACCGACACCCGATTGACCGACAAAAGCCACCGTTTCATTTTCCAGACGATTGGACAATCCAGTCAGATCACCATCGGACTGGGTTTGCATTACTTCATAACCGAGGTCTTGATATTCTTGTAGCAGAATCAGAATTGGATCGTTCTCTTTTAACAAATCGGCTTTGTTCATCACTAGAAGCGCAGGAATATCGGCATCGGCACAGGCCACCAGATAACGGTCGATCAGGCCCGGTGCTGGCTCAGGCAATGGTGCAAACACAATCACAATCAGTGAAATATTGGCCGCTACCGGTTTAACCTTGTGATAGCGGTCAGGACGGGTCAATAAGGATTTACGTGGATGAATCGCCGTAATAATTCCTAAACCGGTATTCGGATCGGCTTGCCATTTAACCCGGTCACCCGTGACCAGTAAATCCAGATTGGTTCGGGTATGACAGCGCCAGACGCTGCCTAGTTCAATTTCTTTCCAGAAAGGTTCAGGCTCACCATCGGCGACCACAGGTTTTTCAGGGTGAATGTCAGGAGTAGACAAAGCTTGCACTTCAAGTTGGCGGCCGTAGTGTTGCACTACCAAACCTTCCAGATCACTGGAGGTATCGAGATCTTCTTGACGTGTTTTCTGTTGTTTCTGAATGCGGCGCTGTTGTTGCTCTGTCAGACGACGCTTACGTATTAAGGCCATTCATATCCTAAAAAACCGGGTAAATCAGATGGCAAAAATAGCATGAAGCAGCCCCCGAATGACACCCAAGATGTAATTAATTTGCTACTATAGTTGTTTTTAAACCCAATAAGATTGCACATTTATGAGCAGCACCGCTGATACCCGCCTGATTTGGATTGACCTTGAAATGACAGGTCTAGACACAGACAATGACCAAATTATTGAAATTGCGACGATTGTAACCGATGACAATTTGAATATTCTGGCAGAAGGTCCTGTGCTTGCGGTGCATCAGCCTGCACGTCTGTTAAATGCCATGGATGAGTGGAACACTCGTCAACATGGTCAATCGGGTCTGATTGAACGGGTGCGTCGCAGTAAACTGACGGCTCAGGATGCAGAACAGCAAACCATTGAATTCCTGAAAAAATGGGTCAATCCAAAGTCATCCCCGATGTGTGGCAACTCGATCTGTCAGGATCGCCGTTTCTTGCATCGCCTGATGCCTGAGCTGGAGCAGTATTTCCATTACCGTAATCTGGATGTATCTTCAGTGAAAGAGCTGGCAAAACGCTGGCGTCCAGAAATTATGAGTGGTCTCAAGAAAAATGCTTCGCATCTGGCGATGGATGACATTCGTGATTCAATTGCCGAACTGAAATACTATCGTCAATATTTCTTTATCATGAATAAAGACTAAGTTTAGATGGATTGAAAGAGGCGCAAGCCTCTTTTTTTATGAGATTGATGCTTTTTTCTTTTGATATAAACTCTCAATCAGTTCAAATATCACCCAGGATATCAGTACCAAAATCAGATGGGTCTGGGTTTCATGGCGATCTAGGATCACATATCCGAATAGGCCTAAAATCAGCAAACGAATAAAAATACTCAGCGCATAGTTTTTCTGTTTTTGGCTACTGTAAAAATAAAAATGTAGAGTGATCAGGATAAAATTGAGAGCCAAAAGAGCATTGATCAGCACAGTGTTTGACTCCCATATTTAAAGTTTTATGTATGAATTTTATCCAATTATAAATGTTCCTGAATTTATCTTTCTGATTTTGCTGATAGATTTTGTATCAAAATTTTAGAAGCAGTAAAAAAATGCTGACTTTGCTAAAATAAGCCGTGATTTAACAGCTATTGATGACTTATGACCGACCTGCTTCAAGACGATGAATATGAGCGCCGCTTTGCGGGTGTTGCCAAAATTTATGGAGAAGACAGCTTCAGTCATTATGAAAAAAGTCATGTGATGGTGATTGGCATCGGTGGTGTCGGTTCTTGGGCAGTAGAAGCGCTGGCACGTAGCGGTGTGGGCGAGCTGAGTTTGGTCGATATGGATGTGGTGGCGGCATCCAATATTAATCGTCAATTGCCTGCCATGAGCACGACCTTGGGCCATGAAAAAATTGCAGTGATGGCCGAGCGTTGTCATGCCATTAATCCACGGATCAAGATTAATCTGATTGATGACTATCTGACGCCGGAAAATATCAAAGAAATTTTAGCAGGTAATCCTGATTTAATTCTCGACTGTATTGATGATGTGAAGGCCAAATTTGCCTTGATGCTGCATTGTCGCTTTAACAAGATTCCCTTGATTGTGTCGGGCGGGGCAGGCGGTAAACTGGATCCCCTGAAAATTCGTGTCGCAGACTTATCTAAAACCGAACAGGACCCGATGCTGGCCAAATTGCGTGCCCAGTTACGCGGCAAAGGTATTTGTAAAAAACCTAAAGAAAAATTCGGCATTACCTGTGTCTATTCAATCGATAATCCGTTCTCGAGTGCCGATGTCTGTGCCAGTGCCGGCTTGCGCTGTGGTGGTTATGGCTCTGCCGTGGTGGTGACATCAAGCTTTGCCATGGTCGCTGTGGCAGAAGGCTTGAAGAAGCTGGATAGTAAAAGAGCAAAAGCCTGATTTACAAAATAAAAAGCACAAGATATGTGCTTTTTTTGAGACGGCGTTTAGAATGAAAGGATTCATTTGCAGAACAAAAATAATGTTTTGGAGCAGTTATGTGGTTCTTGCTGGTATTGATTTTGGGGATAGGGGCTTTGGGAATCTGGATGTGGAAACGTCCGGATCCGGTGAAACGTGATCAGGCCAAAGCTGTGCAGCATGATCTATGGATTGAGCAGCTTGATGCACAGCTCAAGCATGCGGCGCGCTTGAGTTCAGATCCTGAACATCCGAATTATGCACGCGCCTATCAGATTTACCAGAATCTTGCCCAGCAACAGGAAATTCCACAGGCTTATGTCGGCATGGGGCTGATGCATTTGCAGGGTCTGGGACATGCGCAAAATACGGAAACAGCCATCAGTTATCTCGATAAAGCCTTTCATCTGGGCAGTGATGACGCAGCTTATCATCTGGGGCAGATTCATGAGGAGCAACGCTATCAAATGGCTGACCCGGAAAAGGCGCTGTACTGGTACCGACATGCCGTAGCCCGTGGCAATCTGGATGCCCAGTACCGCATCACTGAACTTTCTTCCACTACAGAAACAAATCCAGAAGAGAAGAACGCTGAACAGCAGCGCTTGGCCTTACTCATTCAAAATGCCGGGCAGGGACATAGCAATTCGCAGTATCAACTGGCGCAGTATTATTTAACAGATTCAGCGGCTCAAGATTTGGTTCAGGGAATTCATTATCTGTTTTTAGCTGCGCAGCAAGATCATCTGGCTGCCAATCAGCAGATCGCCGATGATTATGCGCGTGGACAGAGGCTGCCCCAAGACCAGACTCAAGCCCTGCAATTTATTAAACGCTGTATCAGTCTTGGTGATCAAAAAGGTCTCTATGATTATTATGCTGGCGTACTGCAAGGCCGTATCGATACCGACCAGCGTCAGCGCGTGTTCCAGCATTTGATGCAGCAGTCCAAAGAACATGCCGATGCGCATTCCAAGACTTTAATTGGACTGGCTTATTTTCATGGCTGGTATGTCGATAAAAATGAAACCATGGCGTTTCGTTACTGGTCTGAAGCTGCCAATACTCAGCATCCGCCCGCTTTATGCATGATTGCCGCGCTGTATTTTGAACAGCATCTAGTGGCTTATGAGCCGCAAAAGGCATTTGAATTATATCAGGCAGCATTTCAGCTCAGTTCCGATGATGCTTATGCACAAATGGGTCTGGCACTGTGTTATTTAAATGGCATCGGTACTGTAAAAGACACAGCCAAAGCCACCCGCATGATTCAGGCAGTGGCCCAGCAATACTGGCAGATCGAGGCTCAGTCTGAGGCAGATTTAATTTATGTGGTCGGGCGTTTTTATAGTCTGGCGGAATATCCATTGCCGACACACGACAAAGCCATTCAATATCTGAATCAGGCGGTTGCGAAAGGCTCCAAGGAAGCAGCCTGGTTCCTGTATCAGGCTCTGTCAGGTCTTTATCCGGTCTTTATCCTTAATCCAGAGCAGGCCAATCGTTATCTGCATCAGGCTGCACAACTGGGACATGCACAGGCACAGGCAGAATTGGGCTTGGAGTATCTTAAAGGAAAACAGATTGCGCAGGATATTGCCTTAGGTTTGAGCTATCTGCAAAAAGCGGCTGCTCAGCAGAATAGTGTGGCACTGAATGCGCTGGGGGAAGCGTTTGAAAATGGCATAGGCACTGAGGCAAATATCGAACAGGCGGTACAGTATTACCGTCAGGCGGCAGCGCAGGTCAATGCCGATGCTTATAGTCATCTGGGACGTTTATATACCAAGGGAATTGGGGTGGAACGCGATATTGGAGTCGCGCGGGACTGGCTGGAAAAAGGCAGTTTGCTCGGGCATGAGCGATCAACTGAATTATTGAAAAATGTGCATGCCTATTTGCAAATGAAGTAATTTTTATTGACATCACGCAATATAAAAAACCGCTGTTAGACAGCGGTTTTTTTATGGTTCAAGCTTTGTTTAAGGTAATTGCTGGATTGGACTGCCACCTAATGCCTGCATTAAAGTCACATAGGCATTGTACTGGTTCTGTCGGGTTTGTACCAAAGACAGCCGTGCATTCCGTGTGGTTTCCTGTGCATCCAGCAGGTTCTTTAACGCCACCGCGCCATTACGATAACGTACTTCAGTCAGACGTTCGGTACGTTCAGCCAGTTCGACATTACGTTGCTGCAAAGTGACTTGCTTACTGATTTCAGTCCGGTTCGATAAGGCATTTTCCACATCGGCAAAGGCTTCATACATGGTCTGGCGATATTGAATGATGGCTTTTTCATATTCCAGTTCATTGACTTTTAGATCACGCTTCATGTCGTTCCATTGCAGGAATGGCAAGGTCAGGCCAGCACCTAAGGTCGCTACCGGATTTTTAAGTGCATCCGTTAATGAAGTATTAGCACCAACACCGACGCCAGTAGATAAAGCTCCAGTTAAGCTAATCGACGGATAATAGCTGGCTTTATTGGCATCTTTATTGGCCAGCGCTTTACGCAAACGTAGTTCAGTTGCTTTCAGATCTGGACGACGCGACAGCAGACTTGCAGGCAAACCCGCTTCAATTGCCGGCAAGGCAATATTTGGCAAGCGGCTAGGTTCCTGAATCGAAAGCTGTTGCACCGGCATGTGCAGCAATACCGCGAGTCCGGTACGTGTTTCCACACGTTGTTGTTCAATCTGGCTCAAGGTTGCCTGCTGGCTTTGAATGGCTTGTTCAGCCTGAGTCAAATCCAGTCCAGACACCGCACCGGCGCGATATTGCACCTGCACCAGATCATAGGTTTTTTGTGCGGTGGCCAGGTTTTGCTGAACCACGTTATAACGTTCATTTAGATAGCCCAGTTGCCAATATAGTTGCGCTGTCGTTCCAATCAGACTTTGTGCCGTGGCCTGCAAGTCCTGTTCAGAAGCCAGTGCTTCCCAGCGTGCTGCTTCGGTCTGATTGGCCAGTTTACCAAACAGATCCAGCTCATAGCTAAGACCCGGATAACCCAGAGAGATCCCGGTTGAAGAATCGCCGTCACCATCCAGACTAAAACGATGTCCGGTTGAAATACGTGCATCACCCACGCGGACACCTTGCTGGCTTTGAGCCTGTCGGGCTTGAATCCGAGCCTGCTGTAAGCTGATACCCGCTACTGCCAGATCGGTATTTTGAGCCAGCACCTGATCGACCAAATTATTCAATTGCGGGTCTTTAAATAGGGTCCACCACTGATCAGCAAGGACATCGGCATGAATCTGCTGATTCAAGACCTGATGGTTTTGAAAGCTGCCCGGCATCTTCAGCGCAGGCTGCTCATACGGGGTTTTTACCACTGCCGCACAGCCCACCAGCGAGCTTCCCAGTAACAAGGCACTGGCAAGTTTGGTTAAATTCATTTGCATATCAGGTTCCTTATTCTCGAGAAAGCGCATCAACAGGGTTCAGGCGAGCAGCATTACGTGCCGGAATAAAACCAAACACAATTCCAATCAGGCTTGAGCAGACAAAGGCAGCCACAATCGAAGTGGTTGAATAGGCCATCTGGAAAGTACCGCCGGCAAAGTGGGTAATTAGCTGGCCAATCCCGAGCGAGAGCAGCACCCCCAAAATACCGCCTAAAATACACACCAGCACTGCCTCAATCAGGAACTGCTGCAAAATATCACTTTGACGTGCACCCACTGCCATCCGCACCCCAATTTCCTGAGTACGTTCAGTCACGGACACCAGCATGATATTCATCACCCCGATCCCGCCGACCACCAGTGAAATCACCGCAATCGCCGAAATTAAAAGCGTCATAGTCGCTGTGGTCTGCTGAATGGTTTCACGAATACTGTCGGCATTCTGGGTAAACACGTCCTGCGCGCCATGGCGCTGTACCAACAGGTTTAAAATTGCATTTTCAGCCGCCGCACTTGGGTATTCATCCTTAATCCGCACAATGATGCTGCGAACGTTAGATTGCCCCAGCATACGACTCATCACGGTAGAATACGGCAGGTAGACATTCAGGCTGTCATTATTGCCCATCATGCCTTTTTGTGCATCAATCACCCCGATAATCCGGCTCGGGACGCTACCGAGTAAAATCACCTGTCCCACCGGATTAGTACCATCTTTAAAGAAGGTATTTTTGGTATTGGTGTCAATGACAACATCTTGCGCCTGTTGCATGACGCTACTGCGGTCAAAAGGCTGACCGGACTGGAAAGTCATGCCACGCACGTAGAAGAAATCTTCACTGACGCCGTTGACCGTAGTTGAAGCTTCGATTTCTTTATAACGGCCGGTGACACTGCTGTTCACCGACGGACTGACGCCATCGACATACGGTTGTTCGGCCAGTGCATCGGCATCGGCCGGAATCAGGGTTTTGGACTGTGAAGATCTGGAATTATCCCCAAAGCCTCGACCCTGAAATACGGTAATGGTATTGGTCCCCAGACTGCTGATATTTTCCAGAATCTGCTTTTGTGAGCCATTACCGAGTGCCACCACCGAGACCACCGAAGCAATACCGATAATGATTCCGAGCATGGTGAGGAAAGTCCGCATGCGATGTGCATTCATGGCCAGCAAGGCCATCCGGAAGGCTTCACCCAGACGGTCAACTGCAGAACGCCATGAAGAAATCTTCTTTTGTTCACTGCGGATCAGCGGCTGTTTTTCCAGATGCTCATCGACTTCAGGAACATTGGGCTGGTCGGAAATGATATTACCGTCTGAAATTTCAATGATTCGTGTCGCGTTTTTTGCCACATTATGATCATGCGTAACCAGAATGATGGTATGACCCTTGGCATTCAGTTCGCGCAAAATACGCATCACCTCAATACCGCTGTTCTTATCCAAGGCACCTGTCGGCTCATCGGCCAGAATCACATCACCGCCATTCATCAGCGCACGGGCAATCGACACACGTTGCTGCTGACCGCCTGACAGTTGACTCGGACGGTTCTGGGTTTTTTCGCCCAGACCCAGATCGGTCAGAATCTTGACCGCACGCGCATGCCGTTCCGATGAATCTGCACCCGCATAAATGGCAGGGACTTCGACATTGCCTGCTGCGTTTAAATCGCCGAGCAGGTGATAACGCTGAAAAATAAAGCCGAAATATTCACGACGTAACTGCGCCAGTTCATCTGCTTCCAGTTCCCGGGTTTCACGGCCTTTGACCTTGTAGCTACCCGTGGTGGGTTTGTCCAGACAGCCCAGAATGTTCATCAGGGTGGATTTACCTGAACCAGACTGACCAACAATCGCCACCAGTTCACCCGGATAAATCTCCAGATTGACCCCTTTTAAAATCTGGACCGTACCTTCACCCGCAGGGAATTCACGTACCAGATTTTTCACCTCGAGGAGAGGCTGCTGTTGTGAATTCATATTTACATTCTCATTGGGCCACGGCTATTGCCACCGCGTTTTGCTGCATCATTGGAGGTGTCAGAACCATCAGCAATGACCACCTGATCACCACGTTTTAGACCTTTAATCACTTGTGCAGTGGCACGGTTATTCAAACCGATCAGTACAGGGGTTGGTTTTGCAGTACCATCAGCCTGCAAGACACGCACCATGGCGCGCTGTGCTTTGCCCTGTTCAATCAGTGCCAGCTCCGCTTCAGAAAGATTCAGGCGGGCAGGGCGTTCACCAGCAGGACGATTGCCTTGAGCAGATTCAGCTTCAGGAAGTGCTGCCGGATTAGCTTCGCCGCGAGAACTGTCACCGCGAGAACCTTCAGCCCGATTAGCACGTGGCGGACGGTTTGAGCCTTGAATCGCAGCGGCCGGAATCGTCAGCACGTTTTTAGCTTCATCCAGCACAATATAAACTTGCGCCGTCATATCAATACGCAGTTTGCCATCTTCATTCGGTACATCGAATAAAGCGTTGTAATACACCGCAGAACTTGAAGATGAGCCTGTTGCATTGGAATCGGTATTAATCGAATTTGGTGCAGGTTCAACCTGGCGCAATTTGGCGTAAATCTTTTTCTCGTTATTGCCCAGTGTGGTGAAATAAACCGTTTGACCTTCTTCCACTTTCATCACATCTGCTTCAGAAATTTCAGCTTTAATGGTCATGGTGTCCAGCTTGGCCAGCTTCACAATGGTCGGTGCACTTTGATTGGCATTCACGGTTTGACCTTCTTCGGTCACAATCGCCACAATCGTGCCATCCATCGGTGCCACAATCTGGGTATAACCCAAGTCTTCTTTGGCAGTTGCCAAGGTCAGGCGCGACTGTTCGATCTGTGCATTGATTGCCGTGATATCGGCCTGAGCCGTTTTATAACTGGCAAATGCAGATTCCAGCTCTGAACGGGAAGTTGCATCCTGTGCATACATGGCTTTCTGACGATTGTATTCAGCTTCAACTTTGGCCAGATTCGCCTGTCTCACTGCAAGCTGTGCCATCTGGTTTTTAATGCTGGCTTCAGCAGTTTTTAAATCATTTTCCTGACGAACAGAATCAATTCGTGCAATCAGCTGACCCTGTTTAACCTGATCACCGAGTTCCACATACATTTGTCTCACCTGGCCAGAAACCTGGGCACCTACGCTGACCATTTTGGTGGCTTCTAAAATACCGGTCGCCAGTACAGAACTTTCAATATCACCCTGTGTTACTTCAGCAGTAATATACTGTGGCGGCTGTTCTTTAGGTTTGAGGAAATACCACCCCGCAGCGATTAACACAATGGCAATCACGGCGGCCATAATTAGTTTCGTCGGTTTTATTTTTGGCATATTGAGTACGAATTCGGATCAAAGATAGGGATTGATTATAAAAGCGAAATTGGGATAAATCGTGAATTTTTTGAATTATAATGAGAATTATTTTCTATTGGCTGATTTCTGAAAATATCGTCCATACAGACCATTTTAAAATGCTCCATGAATTGCTTGTTCTGACATTCATAACAAGACTTTGACCCTCTATAGATAACATCGATCCTATTTAAAAGATCATCAGGTGACTCTTGAATAAAATGATCACTGTCCCCAACAGTATTTTTTCAATCAAAGCGCTGCACAAATAAAATCGAGTGTGAATCAATAAAGACATAAGACCAAACATACTAGATTTGTTGTGTGATATTTGTTTTAAGGCTGTTTCTGGCTTAATTTTCCTCCCTCTAGTCCAGAGAGCAAAAACCAGTTGAAAATTAAGTAGAAAAAAAAATTAAAAACCCATGTTTTATATATGGATTTAAATAAATAAAGCTTGTAAGATTTAATTCCATAAAAAAATTATGGTTTTACCACTTAAGAAGAAAACGCACATTTATTGTGCAAAAATAATACAACTTTGCTCGCAACATTGATGAGGGTTTAACGATGGAATGGAATGAAAGCTATAATATTGGAATCGACGTAATCGATAATCAGCACCGTCAAATTTTAGATTATATCAATGCTTTGGAGCAGGTAAAAAGCACAGGAGATCGCGATCGAATCAAAGAGGTCTTGGAGGATTTAATCGATTATACCCAGTCACATTTCAGCTTTGAAGAAAACCTGCTGGAACAGGTCAGTTATCAATACCTACCTTCGCATCGCGGTATACATGAATTATTTGTGAAACGACTCAATGATTATCGTCTCAAGTTCGAGAAGGGAGAATCGATTGAAAATGATTTATATCGTTTATTGTCCAAATGGCTGATCAATCATATTCAACATGATGATCAGGACTATGTCGATGCAGTGCGCGATAATATGTTGAGTTATTTACGTGCTCAGGAAAGCAAAAAAGGCAAGGGCTGGTTTGCACGTTTCTTTGGTTAAGCACTCGGCGCTAAAAATAAGCGTTGACCGCACATTTCAGCAATGGCCTGTAAGATGAGATGTTCAGGGTTCTCTTTGGACATTCCTTTAATGGCTGCATCAATACGGATTAACAGCTGGGGCCAGCTCAAAAAGCGTTGTGGGCTGAGACGGCGTAAAGCTTGCTGATATAGCCCGACTTTGGTTTTCCAGATTCCAATTTGCAAGGCATTTTGCGGCTGTTCAAACAGTTGCATCAACAGACGCATTTCCTTGCTCAGGCTCCATAAGATCAGGCTCATCGGTTCACCTGAAGCGACCAGATACTGGAAAATCTTGATCGATTGCGAGAGATTGCCTTGCAGTAGGGCATCACTCAAATCATAGGTGCTATAGCGTGATTGATCCTGTAAGCAGGCATATAAATGATCAATCTGAATCACATCAACTTCTGCAAAGGTGTCACTGACCCGCATCAGGCTGTTTTTGGCTGCCAGCAAGTTGTGCTCATGATGCTGTTCCAGCCATTGCCAGGCATCATGGGCCAGTTTAATCCCCAGTTTCTCTGCTTCAACTGCCAAAATTTGCTGACGATCGCGTGGATAATTTGCAGTAAGCGCAACGCAGACACCATTGGCCTCAACCGTCTGGAAGAAGCTGGATTTGAGGCTGCTCGCATCTTGCTTGGGCATAACAACCAATAGCAGATTATCACTGTCTTGTTGTAAATAGCTTTTCAGCAGTTTGAGGCTACTGGCATCTGGTTTGATATTGCCATGCACTTCAACTGCCAGTTGGGTTGAGAACAATGACAAACTGTTCAATGCATTAAAGACATTTTTCCACTCAGAAACTGAACTGACATCATAACGTTGACGTTCGATGTCTTTGGCTTGCCAATGTGTGCGAAAGGCATCGATCAGGTTTTGTTCTAGCAAAGGCTCTTGACCATGCAAGACCCAGGCACCGCGAGCTTCATCGACACGTTTTAGGGCTTGCAGATAGTCAAGTTTCATAAGGCGTTCTTATTGAGCAGGTTGCGCTGGGGTATTTTGTTTGGCCAAGGGTAGGCGGTTCGATGAAATCTGACGCGCGATCTGCTGTGCCACATCATCAATAATCACCTGATTGAGAAACTTTTGTTCCTGGTCATCAGTGTTGACTGTTTCAATGTCATATTGATAAGTACGCGTTGCCACCACAGTGCGTGGTTCAGTGATCGGATTGCCTTGTGCATCTTCAATGCGAAAAGTCACATTTAAACGTAGCAAGGTTTCTACCAGCTTACCATTCAATTCTAAGCGGCGCGGCGTGTAATCGAGAACACGCAATACATAAGCATTAGGTGCATTACTTAGCTGTACGCCTGCAGCACCGAGGTAAACTGCCAGTTTTTCTTGCAGTTCTTCAGTATTGGGCGGTAAAGACAGGCTCATGACAGAGTAAGCAACAGGTGCGGAGCTCGGATTGGTTCCTTTCAGATGAAAACCACAGCCGACTAAGCCTGCACTCAGACCACAAGTTAAAACAATTGCTGCTAAACGTTTGCCCAAATGCATGTGTTGCCCTCTATGCTTCCCGAAGGGGAATATTTGAAATCCTGAACTGGATTGTAAAGTCAAAGCCCGTTGGCTGGCAACGGGCTTTGTGTTTTTTAAGCCTCCCTTTGGCAAAGGGAGGTTTGGAGGGATTATTTCTTAAAGTCCCTCTCCTGAGTGAGGTTTTAAAGCAGCGCTTTTAAAACTGAACGCAAGTGAGGGTTAGGGAGAGGTGAATTATTCGCCCTCATCCCCTTGCAGAATTGTTTAAAGCAGTGCTTAAACAATTCCTCAGGATTTAAACCACCAAATTCACCAATTTATTCGGTACCACAATTTCTTTCTTGGTTGGACCAGTCAGGAATTGTTGAACTTCAGGCAATGCTTTGGCTTGCGCCAAGATGTCATCTTTTGATGCACCCACAGAAACTTCAAGTTTGCCACGAAGTTTACCGTTGACTTGTACCACAATGGTTTGCGTATTACGTGTCAGTGCAGATTCGTCCACAGCAGGGAATAGGGTTGAATTCAATTCAATCCCAAACTCAGCCAATAAAGTTTGGCTTAAGTGCGGTGCAAATGGAGCTAACAAAGTCAGAAGTGTAGTGATCGACTCACGTGCTACCGCAACGTCATTGTTATCTTTGGCTTCAAACTTATTGTTTGCGTTTAGCAATTCCATCATCGCGGCAATTGCAGTGTTAAATGCATGACGACGTTCGATGTCATCACCGACTTTCTGGATGGTTTCATGGGTTTTACGGCGTAAGTCTTGGGCAGCAGTAGAAAGTGCAGCTTTGTCGATATTTGATGCAGCATTACCTTTTTCAAGGAAACCTGTTGCCAAACGCCATACACGTTTCAGGAAGCGGTTGGCACCTTCAACACCGGCATCCGACCATTCAAGCGATTGATCCGGTGGTGCTGCAAACATCATAAATACACGTGCGGTATCTGCACCGTATTGGTCGATAATTGATTGCGGGTCGATACCGTTATTTTTCGATTTCGACATTTTTTCCTGACCACCAACAATTACGTCCTGACCATCACCTTGGTATTTCGCAGACAGAATACGCCCTTTTTCATCACGTTCGAGATCGATATCTGCAGGGTTAAACCAGGTTTTCTTGCCTGATTCAGCTTCACGGTAATAAGTATCTGCCAAAACCATACCTTGAGTTAACAGGTTGGTAAATGGTTCATTACCTTGTACTACACCTTCATCACGCATCAATTTGTGGAAGAAGCGTGCATAAAGTAAGTGCAGAATCGCGTGTTCAACACCACCGATGTATTGATTTACTGGAAGCCATGTTTGAGCAGCTTCAGGTTTAACTAAACCATTAGTAAAATCAGGAGATGCATAACGTGCATAGTACCAAGATGACTCTACAAAGGTATCCAGCGTATCTGTTTCACGACGCGCATCACCACCACAGCTTGGGCAAGTGGTTTGATAAAACTCAGGCATCTTGTTCAATGGATTACCCGAGCCATCAGGTACGACATCAGTCGGTAAGACCACTGGAAGTTGCTCTTCAGGTACAGGAACCTGACCACATTTTTCACAGTTGATCATTGGAATTGGGCAACCCCAATAACGCTGACGCGATACACCCCAGTCACGTAAACGGAACTGAACTTTGGTGCTTGCAAGAGTTGTTGGTTCTAATTTCGCAAGGAACGCATCATAAGCTGCTTGAAAGTCTAAACCGTCAAATTCAGCAGAATTGACCAATTTACCCTCTTTAGAACCGTACCATTCTTGCCATTGTGTAGCATCAAAGTCTGCATCGTCTGCGCCTTTAGCAGCAATCACTTGTTTGATGGTTAAGCCATATTTATTGGCAAATTCAAAATCACGTTCGTCGTGTGCAGGTACAGCCATCACTGCGCCAGAGCCATAAGACATCAACACGTAGTTGGCAATCCAAACAGGAACTGCTTCGCCAGTGACAGGATGCTTCACAGACAGACCTGTTGCCATGCCTTTCTTTTCAGCAGTGGCAAGGTCAGCTTCAGCCACAGAACCCATACGGCATTCTTCAATAAATGCTTTAAGTTCAGCATTATTTTCCGCAGCTTTCAGCGCCATTGGATGTTCTGCTGCAACTGCAACATAAGTCACACCCATTAAGGTGTCAGCACGTGTGGTGAATACAGTAAGGCCGTCTGCGTAAATTTCAGGATTCGCTGAAGGGAAGGTAATGTCCATCCCTTGTGAACGACCAATCCAGTTACGCTGCATGGTCAGAACTTGTTGTGGCCAGCCATCTTTAAGCGTGTCCAGGTCGTCAAGTAACTCTTGCGCATAATCGGTAATGCGGAAGTAGTACATTGGAATATCACGTTTTTCCACCAATGCACCTGAACGCCAGCCGCGACCATTTTCAACCTGTTCGTTGGCAAGAACAGTCTGATCGACCGGATCCCAGTTTACAGTTGAAAGTTTACGGTAGATCAAGCCTTTTTTATAAAGCTGAACAAATAGCCATTGTTCCCAACGATAGTACTCTGGGGTACAGGTGGCAAATTCACGATCCCAATCCACTGCAAGACCGAGTTTTTTCAACTGGTCACGCATGTAAGCGATATTTTCAAATGTCCATTTTGCCGGAGCAACTTGGTGTGCAATCGCTGCGTTTTCAGCAGGTAGACCGAAAGCATCCCAACCCATTGGTTGTAGAACCGTTTCACCTTTTAAGCGATGGAAACGGCTGATCACGTCACCAATCGTATAGTTACGCACATGACCCATATGCAGCTTGCCACTTGGGTAAGGGAACATCGAGAGAATATAACGACGTGGACCTTCTACTTTGTCGGCAACTTTAAAGGCTTTGCGAGATTCCCAATCCTGTTGGACTTGAGGCTCGATCGCACTGGCTTGATATTCGGAATCAATGTGAGTAGTCATAAACGTATCAGTGAATTACGGTGAAAAAAAGTCTGTTGCACAGCATAGCGCAAAATGCACCTAAAAGTGAATTTTGCGCAGGCATTTCCCTAAGAAAAAATGATCAGTTCCATAGTGGAGGTCGCTTATAAAGCCACTGCGCGATTTTTCGATTGTTCTAAGGCTTCGTTGGCTTCACGTTGCTGCTGATCCTGATTCGCAGGAATTTGAGGCTGTTGCAGTTGTTCTTGAGCGCTATTTTCTGTTTGCACTTCAGTTTCACTCGTTCTAGGCGGTGTCGGTGCCGAGTTTTTCCAGCCATAGGTATCGACAGTTGTGGCTTTTTTCGCTGTTTTCGGGGGCGGTGTTTTCGTATAGTGTGTGGTGCCCTTGGCATCGACCCATTTATAATACTGGATTGCTGAAGCACTGCTGCTACAGATGCCCAGAGAAATTGCACAACTCAGACTTAAGGCAGTTAAAAAAGATATTTTCATTGTTTTTGAGCCTCTGTGTTCTAGCCATAAAATACTACAAAACATTGTAGTGATTTTCACAGTAAAAATAATGAATTTTTATCCGCTCTATTCATGATCAAGGGTCGAACAGCTTCTGCATCTCGTTTGTAGAGGTGGTGAGCAAATTTTCAGACACAAAATTTATTGATAAACAACTTCACTGGATTTATTAAAAATTCATTCATTTTTTTTATATAAGACATACTAAAAATTTATAAAATTAAATATATAAGTTTATGAATTTTATTGGATTAAATATTATTAGATTAATTCTTTATTACTGTCCTTGCTCTAGATTGCTGTTAAAAACAGCAAATCAGGTATTTTAAAGCGCATATTGCCTGTTTTTTAAACTTGACTTTAAAGCCTGAAAACACAAGAATGCTGCAATAGTTTTATATGCCTTAATCGATCACCCTTCGACTAAGTGTCATTTCATGCAGTGGGCGATTTCTCTAGCCGAGAAATTGAACAAAGCTAAGCAAAATATGTTTATCCCAACATGTTTTAGGTCTTGTATTGCTCGAACAGCCAAGAGATCAGATTTTTTTTCCTATTGCTATGAAAACTATGAAATTTGTGTGCTATAACAGTGCAGACAGTTAACAAATGAAACACTGCAAATGCCTCCCATTTGTGCAGTGTCATAATATTAGGGTGAATCACGTTGGAACTTCTATCTGGTGGTGAAATGCTTGTTCGCGCATTAGCGGACGAAGGCGTTGAACATGTTTTTGGATACCCAGGCGGCGCAGTTCTTCATATTTATGATGCGCTATTTCAACAAGACAAAATCAATCATTACCTCGTACGTCACGAACAAGCTGCCGGTCACATGGCGGATGCTTACTCACGCGTCACAGGTAAGACCGGTGTGGTGCTGGTGACCTCAGGTCCGGGTGCAACCAATACGGTAACGCCAATTGCAACGGCCTATATGGACTCAATCCCGATGGTGATTTTGTCAGGTCAGGTTGCGAGTCATCTGATTGGTGAAGATGCATTCCAGGAAACCGATATGGTCGGCATTTCACGTCCAATCGTGAAGCATAGTTTCCAGGTGCGTCATGCCAGCGAAATTCCTGCAATCATCAAAAAAGCATTCTATATCGCGTCATCTGGTCGTCCAGGCCCTGTCGTAATTGATATTCCTAAAGATGCGACCAATCCTGCAGAAAAATTTGCTTACGAATACCCGGAAAAAGTGAAGATGCGTTCGTATCAGCCACCGTTTCGTGGTCACTCAGGTCAAATTCGTAAAGCGATTGAAGAATTAGTCAATGCTAAGCGCCCAGTAATTTATTCGGGTGGTGGTGTGGTTCAAGGCAATGCATCTGCACAATTGACAGAGCTTGCGCATCTATTGGGCTATCCGGTAACCAATACCTTAATGGGCTTGGGCGCATTCCCGGGTGATGATGAACAGTTCATCGGTATGCTCGGTATGCACGGTACTTATGAAGCCAACATGACCATGCACAATGCAGATGTGATTCTGTGTGTAGGCGCGCGCTTCGATGACCGTGTCACCAACAATCCGGCAAAATTCTGTCCGAATGCCAAAGTGATTCATATTGACATCGACCCGGCGACGATTTCAAAAACCATTATGGCGCACATTCCAATTGTCGGTGCGGTAGAGCCGGTATTGACTGAAATGTTGAACCAGTTGAAACAGCTCAATGTTTCCAAGCCAAATCCTGAAGTGATTGCGGCATGGTGGTCTCAGATTAATGAATGGCGCAAAGTGCATGGCGGTCGTTATGAAGCGGGTGTTGATGGCGTGATGAAGCCACAACAAGTGGTTCAGGCATTGGATAAAGTGACCAATGGCGAAGCGATCATTACTTCTGATGTCGGTCAGCATCAGATGTTTGGTGCGATGTATTACAAATACAAACGTCCACGTCAATGGATCAACTCAGGTGGTCTAGGCACCATGGGTGTGGGCTTGCCGTATGCAATGGCTGCGAAGCTTGCATACCCGGAACAGCAAGTGGTGTGTATCACCGGTGAAGCATCGATTCAGATGTGTATCCAGGAACTGTCGACCTGTAAGCAATATGGCCTGAATGTAAAAATCCTGTGCCTGAATAACCAGTCTTTAGGGATGGTGAAGCAGTGGCAAGATATGAACTATGAAGGACGTCATTCAAGTTCTTATGTAGATTCATTGCCTGATTTTGCCAAACTGATGGAAGCCTATGGTCATGTCGGTATTCAGATTAATCATGCCGATGAGCTAGAGTCGAAGCTTGCAGAAGCGATGGCGATTAACGACAAGTGCGTATTTATTAACGTTATGGTAGATCGTACCGAGCACGTTTATCCGATGTTGATTGCGGGTCAATCGATGCAGGATATGTGGTTGGCTAAAGGGGAGCGCACGAAATGAGACATATTATCTCTGTACTCGTAGAAAACGAATCAGGCGCGCTTTCCCGTTTAGTGGGTTTGTTCTCACAGCGTGGCTACAACATCGAAACATTGAATGTTGCTCCGACTGAAGATCCAACGCTTTCACGTTTGACATTGACCACTTATGGCGATGATCACAAGATTGAGCAAATTACCAAACAGCTCAACAAGCTGGTTGAAGTGGTGAAAGTGGTTGACCTGTCTGAAGGCGCGCACATTGAGCGTGAACTGATGCTGATTAAAGTGAAGGCATTGGGTTCATCTCGCGACGAAATCAAGCGTACTGCAGATATTTTCCGTGGTCAGATTGTCGATGTAACCCCAACGACCTATACCGTTCAAATCGCAGGTACGACTGAGAAAGTGGATGCGTTTATTGATGCACTTGCAGAACACACGATTTTAGAAGTGGTACGTTCAGGTGTATCCGGTATCGCACGCGGCGAAAAAGTACTCACCATCTAAATTTTAAGTATTTCCTCCTCTAAATAAGAAGAGGGTATCAGGCAATGTAAATACAAGGGTCATTGCCTGATTTAACGGACAAACAAGCATTTAAGCGGAGACAGCAATGCAAATTTTTTACGATAAAGACTGTGACTTATCTATCATCCAATCTAAGAAAGTAGCGATCATTGGTTACGGTTCACAAGGCCACGCGCATGCGCTTAACCTGAAAGATTCTGGCGTTGACGTAACTGTAGGTTTACGTGCGAACTCTGCTTCTTGGAAGAAAGCTGAAAATTCAGGTCTTAAAGTTGCTGAAGTTCCTGCTGCTGTAGCACAAGCTGACGTAGTGATGATCTTGACTCCAGATGAGTTCCAATCTCAACTTTACCGTGACGTAATTGAGCCAAACATCAAGCAAGGCGCTACTTTAGCATTTGCTCATGGTTTCTCGATTCTTTATAACCAAGTTGTTCCACGTGCTGACTTAGACGTAATCATGGTTGCGCCTAAAGCTCCTGGTCACACAGTACGTTCTGAATACCAACGTGGTTCAGGTGTTCCTGATCTTATCGCGATTCACCAAGATGCTTCTGGTAATGCGCGTAACGTTGCTCTTTCTTACGCTTCAGGCGTAGGTGGCGGCCGTACAGGTATCATCGAAACTTCATTCCGTGAAGAAACTGAAACTGACCTTTTCGGTGAGCAAGCAGTTCTTTGTGGTGGTGCAGTTGAACTGGTTAAAATGGGCTTCGAAACTTTGGTTGAAGCTGGTTATGCGCCTGAAATGGCGTACTTCGAATGTCTACACGAGCTTAAATTGATCGTTGACTTAATGTTCGAAGGCGGTATCGCGGACATGAACTACTCTGTATCGAACAATGCTGAATATGGCGAATATGTAACGGGTACTGAAGTAATTAACGAGCAGTCTCGTGAAGCGATGCGTAATGCACTTAAACGTATTCAATCTGGCGAATACGCGAAGATGTTCATTCAAGAAGGTGCTTTAAACTACCCTTCAATGACTGCACGTCGTCGTCAAAACGCTGCTCACGGTATTGAAGTAACTGGTAACAAACTTCGCGCGATGATGCCTTGGATTCAAGCAAATAAAATTGTTGATAAAGAGAAAAACTAATTTCTCGAATCAATTGATTTGAATGCGAAGACCCACTCATTTTGAGTGGGTTTTTTATTTTTGGTGTTACGTGCCTCAAAAGATGTAAGCATTGCTTACATCTTTTTCGTGCCTTGGATTCAAGCGAATAAGATTGTAGATAAAGAAAAGAACTAAGTTCTAATGTCTAAGTCAAAAAGCCCCTGTTTTTAACGGGGGCTTTTTTGTGTGATAATGAAGTTAGTATTAACGTTACGTGCCTCAAGAAGAATAAAGCAGTGCTTTATTTTTTTCGTACCTTGGATTCAAGTAAACAAAATCGTTGATAAGGAAAAGAATTAATACTCATTTTGGTTGAATTTTATGCTATAAAGACCTCGTTATTATGGGGTTTTTTATTGGAAAAGGCATGAAAGTTAAATGCTTAGGATTTGAGATTAGTACAGAAAAGAATCTAATAAATATTAATGATTTTATTGAGAGCAATTTAGTTTTTGAGATAAAAGATATTTTTAAGTGTGATGTATTTATTGATTGTAATGACCCTAATTACTACAAAGGATTAATTCTAACTATTAAAGATCAAAAAGCTTCTACAGCCAAAATGATATTCAATTCAGAAGGCTCATTTCGGGTTGCATAGCACCCATTATTAAGTTTTTGCTACTTCATCAAACAGTCACACAGAACACCTATGCTTTGCTTAAAACATACATAAGTAAGATAGGTGCGACATGAATCAGCCCTACAGCCAAGCCTTAACAAAACAACAAGCATTCCTTGATGGCTTTCAATTTGACTTAAAACAGCAACGTCTGAAAAGTCCTCAAAAATCATCTGCGCTTGCAGATTTGGTACGCCCCCGCTTAAAAATTGCCATAGTGACCGAAACATGGCCACCTGAAATTAATGGTGTAGCCCATTCACTGTTACAACTCTGCAAAGGGCTGAAAAAACAGGGGCATAAAATTTTATTGATTCGACCCGAGCAAAAAGGCATCTGTGCTGAATTTCAACCCTATCGGGAATGTTTGGTTAAAGCACAGCGTATTCCCAAATATTCAGGCTTACAGTTCGGTTGGCCGCAGTTTCTAAAAGTTCGCCATGCGGTAGAAGTCTTTGCACCCGATGTAGTGCATATCGTCACAGAAGGCCCATTAGGGCTTGCCGCGCAGCAAACTGCAAGATTCCTTAAAATTCCTGTATCGAGCGGTTTTCATTCACCATTTCAGGAATTTAGCCGTTTCTTTGATTTGGCATTCTTGGTTAAACCTATTCAGCATTATCTCAAATGGTTTCATAATCATACCGCAATTACCTGTGTACCGAGTCGTGAGACTGCCGAAGCACTCCGCAAATTTGGAGTGACGTGTCCACTGGTTGTGGTGGGGCGAGGGGTAGATACACAAGCCTTTTCACCTAAATGGCGTTCTGATTCCCTACGCCAGAGCTGGGGAGCTTCCAAAGAGACCCGTGTCATGTTGTATGTCGGGCGTTTATCGCCTGAAAAAGAAATACCAGTGGTGATTCAGGCATATTTCACATTGCGTCATATGCATTGTCAGGATGTGCGTCTGGTGGTGGTCGGAGATGGTCCAGACCGACAGCGCTTAGAGCAGTTGAATCATGATGCTTCGATTGTGTTTACCAGGAGTTTGCGTGGTCAACAGCTTGCTGAAGCCTATGCCAGTGCCGATGTGTTTTGCTTTGCGAGTCAGGTTGAAACCTTTGGCAATGTGGTATTGGAGGCGATGGCCAGTGGACTGCCGGTTATTGCTTATGATTATGCTTGTGCACATCTACATGTACAACACGACCGAACAGGCTGGCTCAGCTCACTGGGTCTGCAAGAAGATTTAACAGCCAATATCTTAAAGTTACCAGATTATCACACACTTAGAAGAATGGGTGTGTATGCTTCACACTGTGCACAGAAGGTCGGATGGCAACATCCTGTAGAGCAGTTTGAACAGGTTCTGTACTCAATCACAAGGCAAAATAAATGACCTAATTAAAACAAGAGCGGGAGCAACATGATGAAAATCCACAATGCCAAACTCAAATTTTTAGAAATAGATTTAAAAGGCTGTGTCTACCTCAATCATCTCTCCCACTCAAATCGAATCGCTGCTTTTTTTAAAATCATTAGCCGTTTGGGGGATGGAGTGTTTTGGTATGTGATGTGTTTTGCTGCATGGGGACTTCGTGGCTTGGAGTATGGGCTACAGATGCTCTATATCATTTTGGGTGGAACGTTCGGTACGCTGATTTATAAAATTCTCAAAACAAAAACTGTACGTCCAAGACCTTATCAGGTGCACCAGGTGATTCGACTGGGTGAGCGGCCGCTTGATCATTTTAGTTTTCCGTCTGGACATACCTTGCATGCGGTAATGGCAACCACGGTCTTGGGTTATGTTGCACCGCTATTATTGCTGTTGATGCTCCCTTTTACGCTGCTGGTGGCTTTATCGCGCATGATTCTGGGATTGCATTATCCAAGTGATGTCGCGGTTGGGGCAATGATCGGAGGCATGATGGCCGTGGTCATTGTGCTGAGCGCACCTTATCTCAATATTATGTTGTAAAAGTAAGTGAAAACTGGGGCGAAAGCTCGCAGATTTTTATAAATTTGCTAAAGTACAGCATTAAAGCAAATATGGTGAGAAATAGAGATGGGTTTACGTTGGACTGATACCCTGGATATCGCGATTGAACTCTACGAAGCGCATCCAGATGTGGACCCGCAGTGGATTCGTTTTACTGATTTACACGCCTGGGTATGTGCCTTGCCTGAGTTTACGGATGACCCGACTAAATCCACAGAAGGTCTGCTGGAAGCGATTCAAATGGCATGGATTGACGAAGCGCGTTAAGTGCCCGATTGAAAAAAGCATATTTTTACAGTGTAAAAGCAGAAAAGTGCGCATTATCTCGGTATAATGCGCCAAATTTTCATGTCAACAATTGACTTAAGGAGCCTATCATGGCTATCGAACGTACTTTATCTATCGTAAAACCAGACGCAGTTGCTAAAAACCACATCGGCGACATCTTTGCTCGTTTCGAGAAAGCTGGTCTTCAAATTGTTGCAACTAAAATGAAACACTTGACTCAAGCTGAAGCTGAAGGCTTCTACGCTGAGCACAAAGAACGTGGTTTCTTTGCTGATCTTGTTGCTTTCATGACTTCTGGTCCAGTGGTTGTTTCAGTTCTTGAAGGTGAAAACGCTGTTCTTGCTCACCGTGACATCCTTGGCGCGACGAATCCTAAAGAAGCTGCTCCTGGTACAATCCGTGCAGATTTCGCTGTAAGCATCGACGAAAATGCTGCTCACGGTTCTGACTCTGTAGCATCAGCTGACCGTGAAGTTAACTACTTCTTCGCTCAAACTGAGATTGCTCCACGTACTCGTTAATTCGCAGTATTCAAACCAGATAAGTGTTATTATACTTATCTGGTTTTTTTATTCTTTGAATAATTCTTTGCTCACATATTGAGCTTCTCCTTTGATCTTTAGACATGGTTTAGGTAATACACATGAGTACTGAAGTCGTCGCTGTATCTGCAGTTTCAGCTGCACAGCAACCATCTCCGTCCACTCCCACACAGCAGAATGCTGTGGAAAAAGTGAACCTACTCGGCATGTCTCGTCCGCAAATGGAGAAATTCTTTGAGGATATGGGGGAGAAGAAGTTTCGTGCCGGGCAGGTAATGAAATGGATTCACCAATTTTTCGTGACTGATTTTGCCGAGATGACCAATATTTCAGGCAAATTACGTGAAAAATTGGAAAAAATTGCTGAAATTAAAGCGCCCGAAGTGGTGCATAAAAATTATTCTAAAGACGGTACCCGGAAATGGGTCTTCCGTGTCGGTGATGGTGACGGCTCTCTTGTCGAAACTGTATTGATTCCTGCTGAACATCGTAGCGGCCTACGTCGTACCTTGTGTATTTCGTCTCAAGTGGGCTGCGCACTGGACTGTTCATTCTGTTCAACCGGTAAACAGGGTTTTCAGCGCGATTTAGATCAGTCAGAAATCATTGGTCAGTTGTGGGTGGCGAACTATTCCTATATGGAAGATGTACCTGTGGCAGATCGTGAACGTTCAGTCACGAATGTGGTCATGATGGGCATGGGCGAACCACTGCTTAACTACGATGCCGTACTCAATTCCATGCGCATTATGCTGGACGACTTTGCTTATGGCATGTCGAAACGTCGTGTGACCTTATCGACATCAGGTGTGGTGCCGAAAATCGATCAAATGGTCAAAGACATTGATGTGGCACTGGCAATTTCATTGCACGCACCAAATGACGAACTGCGTAATGAACTGGTGCCAATCAACAAGAAATATCCGTTAGAACAACTGATTGCGGCGTGTCAGCGTTATATTGCCAAAGATGGTAATGAAAGTTCACGTAAACACGTCACCATTGAATATGTGATGCTGGATGGTGTGAATGATCATCCTGAACATGCACAGCAAATGATTAAGCTGCTGAAGAACTTGCCGAGCAAGATTAATTTGATTCCATTCAACCCTTTCCCGCACGCGCCTTATGGGCGTTCAAGCCGTAACCGCATTATTTCTTTCCAAAAAACTTTGTCTGATGCCGGTTTTGTGTGTACGATTCGTCAGACACGCGGTGATGATATTGATGCGGCGTGTGGACAGCTTGTAGGTCAAGTGGCTGATCGTACCCGTCGTGCGGAACAGTGGAAAAAGAAAATTGCGCAGTCAAATGAGATTATGCGTTCACAAGGATAATAAGAGGTCGCCAGTTGAGAAATCTAACATCTAAAATTGCTTTGATTTCAACAGTATGTGTGTCTTTAGCTTTGGTTGCATGTCAAACGCCAGATTTAGGTCAGAAAGATCCTGAAAAAGCCACCAAAGTCCGTACCCAATTGGCGGCAGAATATTTAAGAACAGGTGACCTAGATGCAGCCAAACGTGCGCTGGATCAGGCACTCGAAACGACTCCGCGTGATTCGCAAGCGAATATGATGATGGGCGTGCTATTGCAACAGGAAGGTAGTCAGCTCAATCTTGAGAAAGCAGATGCTTATTTCAAGCGTGCGATTTCGGCAGATCCGAAAAATGCACAGGCACGCAACAACTATGGCACGTATTTATATCAGCTGGAGCGCTATAATGATGCGATCGAGCAGTTTAACATTGCCGGTGCAACTTTAGGTTATGATCAGCGTTTCCGTGCACTGGAAAATATGGGACGTATTTACCTGAAAATGGGCGATGTGGTGAATGCTGAAAAATCATTCAAACAGGCGCTTCAGGCGAATCGCGATTCACATATATCAATGTTAGAGTTGTCAGAAATTTTTTATTTAAACCAGCAGTTCCCGGCAGCGACACAACTGTATCAACAGTTTGCGCGTGGTGTGGGACAGAAAAATCAGGGTGCCCGTGCGCTCTGGGTTGGCATTCGCACTGCGCGTGCCAGTGGTGATCAGTTGGGGATGCAGGTATTGGTGAACCAGTTACGTGCATTGTTTCCTGAAAGCCAGGAATACCAACGTTATTTGCAATTACAGTACAGTACTGAGGCCGTATGGAAGTAAATCCTAATTCACCTTCGAATCATTCGAGCGTAGCTCCAAATGCGTTAGGAAATATTCAACGTCCGGGCGAGTACTTGCGCCAGATTCGTCTCAATCAGCAACGTGATCTGGAAAATGTGGCCAAAGAGCTGAATATTCCGGTCAAAACCCTGACTGCACTTGAGCAGGATGAATATAAGTCTTTACCTGAGGCGACTTTTATCAAAGGCTATTACCGGATCTATGCCAAACTTTTGGGTGTAGATGCGTCGACTATTATTCAGCGTTTTGATGAAATTTATACCAATGATACGGGTTTGTTGCCCAATCATGCGCTGAATAATTCCCCCATCAAAATTATGGGGAAATTGCCAGGTTCCAAGCGTGACCGTAACCGTAAATGGTTAAAGCGCATTTTTATTACGCTGGTCTTGCTGCTAATTTTGGGCGCACTGTTTGCCATGATTCAAAACTGGTCGAGCAGTAATTCGCAAAATAGCAGTGAAGTTTCTGGAGTCGGTGCTTCCAATATCGAGATTCTGAATCTGGATGCAGGCGCCGCACTGTCTGGCGACCAGCTAAAACTCGATTTTAACCGTCCGACCTCTGTGCATATCGTCGATTCAGCCGGTAACGTTTTAGCGACTGGCCGTCAGGCATCGAGTTTGCAACTCAATGGTGAAGCACCATTCCAGATTCGTCTTGATGATGCGGCAGCTGTATCACTCAGCCTGAATAATGAAAATATTTCATTGTCACCTTATACCGTAAACGGAAAAGCAGAATTCCGTTTGTCACCTTAACAGATCAAGAGTAGAGCAAAACCATGATCGTAAATCCAATTAAACGTCGTCCAACACGTAAAATTCGTGTCGGTTCAGTTTATGTGGGTGGTGATGCACCAATCAGTATCCAGTCTATGACCAATACTGAAACCTGTGATGTGGCAGCCACGGTTGCACAGATCCAGCGCTGTGTCGATGCCGGTGCAGACATCATGCGGGTTTCTGTGCCTACGATGGAAGCGGCGGCAGCATTTGGTGAAATTCGTAAGCAGGTGAATGTGCCTTTGGTGGCCGATATTCACTTCGACTATAAAATTGCTTTGGCAGTTGCGGACTTCGGTGCAGACTGTTTGCGGATTAACCCGGGCAATATCGGCTCAGAAGCAAAGATTCGTGAAGTGGTGGCAGCAGCACGTCATAATGATATTTCAATGCGGATCGGTGTCAATGCCGGTTCACTCGAAAAAGACATTCAAAAGAAATATGGCGAGCCGACAGGCGCAGCATTGCTTGAATCTGCGATGCGTCATATCGACATTTTAGACCGTCTGGATTTTCAGGAATTTAAAATTTCAGTTAAAGCATCCAATGTGTTCCTGACCATGGATGCGTACCGTTTGCTGTCACAGCAAATTGATAATCCGCTGCATTTGGGTGTAACCGAAGCCGGTATTTACCGTACAGGTTCGGTTAAATCTGCAATCGCTCTGGGTGGTTTGCTGATGGAAGGCATTGGCGATACCATGCGTATTTCGCTTGCTGCCGAGCCTGAAGAAGAAATTAAAATCGGTTTTGATATTCTAAAATCGCTGGGTCTGCGTTCTAACGGCATTAATTTTATTGCCTGCCCAAGCTGTTCACGTCAGGAATTTAATGTGATTTCAGTGATGCAACAACTGGAAGAGCGTCTGGAAGATATCCGTACCCCGATGGATGTCTCGGTGATTGGCTGTAAAGTAAATGGGCCGGGCGAGGCTAAAGAAGCCGATATCGGTGTCGTAGGTGCAGCGCCACGTTCACTGGTGTATCGTAATGGTGAAAAGAGCCATCTAATTGATACCAATCAACTGGTTGATGAGATCGAAGATATGGTTCGTCAACGTGTTACCGAGCTTGAAGAAGCTAAATCTAAAGAAATTATTCGTACAAGTTTTTCTGAGTAGATCATGAGTTCAATCGTCGCAATCAAAGGTTTTAATGACATTCTCCCAACGCAAAGCCCAGCTTGGAGACGTCTTGAACAACATCTGTCGGGTTTGATGGATGCTTATGGCTATCAACAAATCCGTTTGCCTATCGTTGAACAGACCAATCTGTTCAAACGTTCGATCGGTGATGCCACCGATATCGTTGAAAAAGAAATGTATACCTTTCTGGACAAAGGTAATCCGCCTGAGTCTCTGACACTACGTCCTGAAGGAACTGCAGGCTGTGTACGTGCCATGCTGGAGCATAATCTGCTTCGTGGTGCAACTCCTCGCGTCTGGTATATCGGGCCAATGTTCCGTTATGAAAAACCACAGAAAGGCCGTTACCGTCAGTTCCACCAGTTTGGTGTAGAAACCTTTGGTGTGGCGACTCCGGACATGGATGCAGAGCTGATTTTGATGACTGCACGTCTGTGGAAACGTATGGGCGTAGCGGACAAGGTTCAACTTGAATTAAATACTTTAGGCGAATCGGATGAACGTGCAGCCTATCGTGCAGCCTTGGTTGAATTTTTAGAGTCACATAAAGCCGATCTGGACGAAGATTCTCAGCGCCGTCTGACCACAAATCCACTGCGTATTCTGGATTCTAAAGATGCCAAAACCCAAAGCATCCTAGAAAATGCACCGAAACTGCATGACTTTATGGGTGAAGAAACTCTGGCGCATTTTGCCCAGTTACAACAGTACCTGACTGATGCCGGCGTGAGTTTTGTGATCAACCAAAAACTGGTACGTGGCTTAGACTACTACAACAAAACTGTGTTTGAATGGACCACAACACATTTAGGTTCACAAGGAACCGTGTGTGCCGGTGGCCGTTATGACGGTCTTGTTGGTCAATTGAAGGGCAAGCCTGATCAGTCTGTACCTGCGGTTGGTTTTGCCATGGGTATCGAACGTTTATTGCTTCTGCTTGAACAGGTTGAAGACAATACACCAACGCGTGATTGTGAAGTCTTCCTGGTGGCTGAACCGGCATCTCAAGGTAAGGCCTTGGTGATTGCTGAACAGATCCGTGATCAGCTTGAAGCAGCGGGGAGTCAGGTGCGTTTGAAAGTGGGCTCTCAAGGTTCAATGAAGTCGCAAATGAAAAAGGCCGATCAGGCCGGTGCTTTGTTTGCTGCGATTTTAGGTGAGCGTGAACTTGAAGCGCAGACTTTTACGGTGAAAGAACTGGCAACCGCAGAGCAATCGAATGTGCCATTTACGGACTTCGTTACATTTTTTAGTGCTAAAATTTCTTTAAAATAATCGATAAAACATCAGGAAAAGGGTAGTCTCATGAGCGCAGTGGGTGATGAACAGTTTGAAAGCTTAAAATCCTTTACGAAGAAATATGGTTCTTCGATCATTACAGGGATTTTGATTGCGCTGATTGCCTTTTTTGGATGGGAATATTGGCAGAAGAAAAACCTGGCAGAGTCGCAAATGCACACTGCCAAGGTTCAGCAGTTGATGGATGATGCACAGGCGACGCAGGGCGATGCCTTTGCCAAGCTGTCTGAAACTGCGGACAAAATTGTCAAAGAAGCACCAGATTCAGCTCAGGCCATTCAGACTCAGCTGGTCATGGCGAAACTGGCCTATGACAAAGAAGATTATGCTGCGGCTGAGAAAGCGCTACAAAAAGTTGAAAACTCGACACTAGACGATAAAGGTCTGGTTCAGGTGGTCAAACTTCGTCTGGCTTATGCGCAACTGGCACAGAAAAAATATGATGCTGCATTGAAAACTTTAGAAGCAGTGACTGAACCTGCGTTTAAAGCAACTGCCGATGAAGCACGTGGCGATATCTATGTTGCCAAAAATGATATTGAAAATGCGAAAAAAGTATATCAAAGTGCATGGGATGCCTTGATTGAACGTAAAGAAGAACGTCAGATTTTACAAATTAAGCTCGAAAGCGTAGGCGTGTTGGTCGATGATCCAGAAATCGAACGCCCAATTATAGAAACACAAGCGGAAGAAGCTGCATGAATAGAAAATACAAAATTACCTGTGCCTTGACTGTTTTAACGCTTGCACTGGCTGGCTGTGCAGGTAAAACAAATAAAGTTCCAGAAGTAAAACCGAACCCACTTCCAAAACTGACCCAAGCCAAAACACTGGTTCCTGTATTTTCCACCAGTGTATCTGCGACAGATGCTGCCGATCCATTGCGTTTACGTCTGGATGCAGACAATGGTGTGGTTTTTGCGATTGATCCAAAAGGTGAGGTGTCTGCATTTAAGGGCAAACAGCGTCTTTGGCAGAAAAAAGTCAGCAAAGATAATCTAAGTTCTGGCGTTGAAGCGGCCGAGGGTCTGGTTGTTGTTGGTAGCCAGAAGGGCCAACTGTTTGCACTCGATCAGCAAACCGGTGAGCAAAAATGGACTGCACAATTGACGGGTGCTTTACTGGCGCCTTCACTGATTCATGCAGGTCGTGTGATTAGTGTGAGCAATGACGGTATGGTCTATGCGCATGAAGTGGCAAGCGGTGCACAAGTTTGGACTTATAACCTGCCTAATGTACAATTCAGCCTGCGTGGTATGGCGGCTCCTGTGCCATTAGATGCGCGTAATGTGCTGATTGCATCTTCAAATGCGTATATTTATGCACTGGATGCCTTAAGTGGCGTACCAAAGTTACAGCGTCGTGTCGCCGTGTCGGATGGCCGTTCTGATATTCAGCGTCTGGTCGATATCGACGGTGAGCCGGTCGTTGCAGGTCAGTTTGTGGTGACGACCAGTTATCAAGGTCAGGTGACTGTGCTGGACTTGGCTTCACAGCAAGTGATCTGGAGTGAAGATGCCAGCAGCATCCAGCGTCCAGAAGTTGTCGGAAATGGCGTATTCGTGGCGCAAACTGATGGCAAAATTAAAGCTTTTGAGATTAGCTCGGGTCAACCGCTTTGGGAAAATGATCAATTGCTGAATCGTCAGCTCAGTAATCCAGTGATGTTAGGCACGGATTTGGTGGTCGGTGATCTGGATGGTGTGTTGCACCTGATTGACCCGCGTACCGGACAAATTACTGGTCGTTCGAAAACCTCTGGTGAAGTGCGTAACTTACGCGTGATCGACAACCAGCTTTATGTTTCTACACGCAAGGGCGCATTAAGCATTTGGCAGAACCGTTAATTTTAACGAGCCTTATGTTAAACTAGCCGCAACCGTATTTTTGTGAACGCGGGGTGATTGAAAAATCAATGCCCCGTGTTTTTATTTAGGGTATTTTTCCCCTTATATCTTCCTATACTTTCTGATGTTCAGGCCACTTTGACTGCCTGATTATTGAATAAAGGTTACTCTATGAAACCCGTAATTGCGCTCATTGGTCGTCCGAACGTCGGAAAATCAACTCTGTTCAATCAGATTACCAAGAGCCGTGACGCATTGGTGGCAGACTTTGCTGGTCTGACACGCGACCGTAAATATGGCGATGCAACCTATCAAAATAAATCTTTCATTGTGGTTGATACCGGTGGTATTGGTGAAAATGAAGGCGGTATTGACTCGTATATGGCAGAGCAATCTAAAACTGCCATTCATGAAGCCGATATTATCATTTTTGTGGTCGACGCGCGTGCCGGACTGCTGGCTTCCGATGAGCAGATTGCACGTGAACTGCGTACTTTAGGCAAAAAGGTCTTTCTGGCGGCCAATAAAGTCGATGGCGTACATGCTGAAGCTGCCTTGGTTGAATTCTACAAACTCGGCATGGGCGAGCCGCTACAAGTCGCTGCCAGCCATGGTCGTGGTGTTCAGCAAATGCTGGAAGACGTGCTTGCCGATGTACCGGAAGATGAAAACCCGGAAGAGCATGATAAAAACACTGGTCTGCGTTTAGCGATTATTGGTCGTCCAAACGTGGGTAAATCTACGCTGGTGAACCGTTTGCTCGGCGAAGAGCGTGTGGTGGCATTTGACCAGCCGGGTACAACACGTGACTCGATTTATATTCCATTCGAGCGTGATGGCCGTCAATATACCCTGATTGATACTGCAGGGGTGCGTCGTAAAGGTAAAGTGGATGAAATGATTGAGAAATTCTCGATTGTTAAGACTTTGCAGGCGATGAAAGATGCCAACGTGATTGTGGTTGTGGTCGATGCACGTGATGGTATTGTAGAGCAAGATTTGCATCTGATTGGCTATGCGCTTGAAGCGGGTCGTGCCATGGTCATTGCTGTCAACAAATGGGATAACATGACTGAATATGATCGCAAGCAATGTAAGCTCGATGTAGAGCGTCGCTTCGATTTCATTCCATGGGCAAAAGTGCATTTGATTTCTGCATTGCATGGAACGGGTGTGGGTGAGCTTTATCCTTCGATTCACCGTGCCTATGATTCATCTCGTTTGAAAGTATCACCGGCAAAAATCACCCAGATTTTAAATGATGCAACAGATGCCCACCAACCGCCTATGGTTCAGGGTCGTCGTATTAAAATGCGTTATGCGCATATGGGCGGACAGAATCCACCAACCATCGTGATCCATGGTAACAAGGTCGATAAAACCCCTGCGGATTACCGTCGTTATCTTGAAAACGTATTCCGTAAAGTATACAAGCTTGAAGGTACGCCGATTAAAATCGAGTTTAAAACCTCTGAAAACCCGTTTGAAGGGCGTAAGACGGTGATGGATGAGCGTATTGCAGCGCGTAAACGTCGTTATGTACAGAAGTTCAAGAAAGCCGAGAAGAAATTTAAACGTTAATTTCTTTTTTTAGTTTTCGATAAAAAGCCTGCTGATGCAGGCTTTTTTGTTTTTTGTGAAAAATATAAAAATGTATTTGTGATAAAGCTTAATTCTGATTTTAGCAAAAATAAAAATTTTCTTTTTTTCTAGTCATTTAGTATAAGTATCAATTTAATATTTATATAATATGTATTATATTTGTTTTAAATTGTTAACTCAGTCGCAAGAATGAAAGCTGGCTGAAAAAGATCATAAGAAATTACTGTCTCGATTGGGGTGGTGTGAGGGGAACATGAAAAAAACTGCATTGGCTTTAATCTGTATGATGGGCCTGCCAAGCCTCACGTGTGCTGAAATGATCAAAGTAAATGGTGAGGGCAGTAGCCCGATTATTAAAAAAGATCCGGTAGGAACACGTAATCAAGCATTGAATAATGCAAAAACTGATGCAGTCATTGCTTTAATCAAAAAAATTAATGGCCCTCAAGCCATGCAGGATGCTCAGCCTCATCTAACAGATATTGTGAAACAAGTTGATAATGGCTACGTGTTTAATCGTGGCAGCCAAACTAATAGTAATAAAGAACTGGTCACCTCTATTTCAATTGAAATGGATGATCAGGAGTTTCGCCAGATCTTAAATGACCTGGGTTTATCCAAAAAGAATAGCCGAACCAGTCCGATCATGATCGTGATGGATGAATATTTCGGTGTGCCGCGTGATAACTCTAAACCGGTCAAAGAATTTACCTCGTACTTCTCTGATAAAAGCTATGCTTATGATGAAAAGGCCAGCTATGATGCCAAAGAAAGTGCCAAAGCGAGCGAGAGTTCATCATATTCATCGAAAGGAAAGTCATCAGCTGCATCTGGTTATGTATATGATAATTATTATGGTGCGGGTGTAGGAGTCGCAGCACGTTCAGCAAGTCACAATAATTCAGGTAAATCTTCAGCTTCAGCGAGTTATAACGCCAGTGAGTCAGCACGTTATAGCCAGTCTGAACGCCAAAATGATATTCAAAACTTTGTAAAATATGTGGAATATCAGACTCCATCTACAAAGCCAGAGCGTGAAAACCATACACTGAATGCAATTGCAGGCTCAGCATCTAAATACGATCTACGTTTAATGGATTCGGATCTATTCCGTAGCCGTTATTTAAAAGGCAAGAGTATGTCCATTCAGCAATTGCTGAGTGATGCAGAATTGGCAAAACTTGCAGTTGCTGCACGTCAGGAAAAAGCAGACTGGTTTATGGTCGGTAGCTCCTATATTTATGACCGTGGTCGTTCAGGTGTAACCGGCCAGTTTGTGTGTGATGGTGCTGTCAGCTATAAAATTTATTCAGTTGATGATGGCACGCTGATGGGCGGTGATACCCGCACGGAATCATCAACGGCTGCAACGACAGATTCGTGTCGTACCAATGTTGCCGGTAAACTGGGCGAAATGACCTTGTCCGAAGTCGGTCCACAAATTCTATCCTATTCGAAAAACCGTAGCATGTATGGTAAGGAAATTACCCTTTTTGTAAAAAGTGTATCGGGTAGCGTATCTAGCCGCTTGGGAGATGATCTCTATGTGGCTTTAGATGGGATGGACGGCGCAGAAAATATCGATATACGTACCCAGGATGGCAAGCTGGTCGAGATGACCATGACTTATAAAAGTGAAAAGCCATTGAGTGCTGAACTGGCCAAAGCTTTACGCCGGGTAAATCCTGTGCTGTCTAATGCAGAACGTTTGCAAGCAGGGAATACCATTACCTTATGTATTGGCGGTACCCAATGCAAATAAGCATGAAAAAAATTACTCTTGCCATGGCCCTGATGGGTAATGCTGCAAGTGTGCAGGCCAATATTCAGGTTTTTCCGGCTAAAGGAATTTATGGCTTGGAATTGCCTTGTCGTCAATCGGCAGATCATATAGAAGCAAATGCCTCCTCGATTTCCTGTGACTTTAGCAAGGCTGTGTCGAACGAGGTGATCCGTAAACAAGTTGCACAGACTTTTGAGCAGCAGTTGAAACAGGTTTTGCAAGATCAGGTGGTGGCTTCAATTTCCCAGCAGAATAAACATCGAAGCTATGTGGCTTCTCTGGAAGTTTTGCGTGCTAGTGAATATGTGGTGCAAAAGGAATCTACAGCCGAGATTTTTCTGCCAGTCACCTTAAGCTTAAAATTGACCAATGTTCTATCTGGGGAAGTGATTTATACCGATAGTGCTACCTTGTCACAGCCTATTCAGGTGTTGTCGACCGAGATTCAGACTGTTGCAACACGTCAAGCCGTCCAGCAGAAGTTTCAAAGCAGTTTGCTGACCTTGACCCAGCAACTCACTCAGGATCTCCAGAAGAAATTCAAGGTGTCTGAAGTACAGACCAAGGTGATTGATCGCTGGAAATCCTATCTGATTTTAGATAAAGGCTTCAATCAAGGCATTGCCAAAGACGATGAACTCAGTTCGGATTCCGGAGATTTGATTAGAGTTGTACATGCCGATAGTGATTATGCAGTGGCATTACCGGTGTTGATGAGTGGCACTTCAAGCCAGTTTAGCAAGATTTCGGCAAATACCCGTCAGGCGCTGAATAAGCCTAAAGCTTTGGTCGTAGATGTATTGACCTACCAAGGTGAATCAAAAGACCTGATTGAGCAGATTTTTTCTGATGCCATCGGGGAGAATGCATCATTTACCCTTACGCCGGTGAATAAACGTTACAGCACTTTGACACAAAGTGTCAGTGAGCAGACGGGGTTAAGCAATCAGGAAACCCAGCACCAGCGCGAACTACCAGAATTTTTTATTCGTATTAATGTGATCCCTGTGATTGGCTATCAGCAACAAGTCGGCAAGATGACCCAGCAGCAAGTGGTACATAGCGAAGTTTTTGCTGAGATGATTGATCGTTCGGGACGTGTGATTTATTCCGCGCATGCGACTGATGAAATAAGTGAAACCATTTCACAAGGTATGGGTTTTTCACTCGGTACGCGTAAAGAAGTGGCACTCAAAAATGCTTTGGTGAAATTAGGTCAGCAATTTCAGAAAGGGATTCAATTTACCCGTTCCGATTTGCAGGTATCGAGCGGGGGGAGCGATACCATCACGATTCAGGATACGGGTGAGCGCTTGACCACAGGCATGAAAATTCATGTCTATAACCGTGAAAAAGTTGCACAACGTCAAGTATTGATTCCCACTTGGGAAGCTACAGTGGTTGAGCGTCAGGGCAATAAAGTTAAAGCACAGCTTGATTTTCCTGTGAGTGGAAATGATCGTCTACCGGTACGTTCAGGAGACAGCATCTTGGTGGATAGTCACGCTGCTGTCGGTGACTCAAAACTTGCCCGGGTGCTTTGTTCAAATCTGCATACTGAACAGGTTGGAGAGATTCCGTTTTATGGATTTGGGCCACTGATTTACCACGCGTTTACCAGTCAATCCAAGCGTCCGTTTTATGCGACAGGTTCAGGGTTTAAAGGGCAGACCAGTTTAAAAACATCTATTGTAAAAATGACTGAAAATGCGGGCTTTAAAAAACAGCTGGATTTGAAACTGTATGTGCCAAAAGAAGAGTGTTTACAGCCAGCATTTAAGATTCAGGTTCAAGAAGATTCCATCAAATGCAATACAGATCAATCCATCTGCGATGCCACTTTGGTATTGGCAGGAGGAGCACGCCGTTTTAATGAAAAACAGGAGCGGGTCGGTGCTGTAGGTTTGCAACAGGAAGTTAATTTAAAAGGTATAAATACTGCTCATCGTCATGCCATGTACAACATTCAAATGTTTAAAGCATTACCAAAAATTTTAAATCAGATCGTGCAAAAAGCCGATTCAGGGCAGTAAGGAATTATGAGGGGAAATACTATGAAAAAAATCGTAAGCATATTGATATTGGGAAGTGCTGTATTGACATCACAAAGTCATGCAGGTTTTGGAACACTCAGTGGTCTGGCCTCAAAAGTAGTGGAGACAACAACAGGTACATCTTCACAAAATCTGGATTTAGCCGGTTTTTTTAAGCAGGCACAAGCAACCAATGCCATGTTTATTCAGAGTCGTACAGCATTGGCAACCTTATTTGCTGAGCGAAAAGACAGCGAAGAACTGAAAACCAAGTTGAATAGCTTGAAAACCACTTCTGATGTCAAAGAAAAAGAAGCGATCCAGAAAGAAATTACCAAGCTAACCAATGCGGTTCTGGAAGCTTCGAAAAAAGATGAAGCTGCGACACTTGAGCGTATTAATGCATTAAATACCAGCCAGAAACAGCATTTAATGAACTCACTGACAAACTTTGCCATTGCTGGTCTGTCTGCACGCGAACTGGTCGTAAATAGTAAGCAGGTGTCTATGCAATTGCTGAGCAATCCAAGTACTATCAGCAATAGTGGCATGTCTTTTATGGATGCCAAAGGTCTGCTTAGCGATGTCACCGGCATTGCCAAAAACTCGACTATGGCATTGGTTGAGTATCCACAACTGATGAAAAAAGCTGGCTTGAACTTTAAGGCCCCAGAATCTGCTGCAGCAAAACCTGTCGATATTTCAGATTCAATTTAAGACAGATAAAGCTAGCCTGTTTTCGAACAGGCTTTCTTTTTTTATCTAGCGACGTAAAATGAAAAAAGTCAAACTGTTTTCAAGAGCTTTCCATTGTCGCGTAATATTCACATTTATTTGCAAAAAATAGATCAGTTCTTTTCAATGGAACTTCATCAATCACGTGTAGAGCAAATCAAATTTCGTAAACGTGCGATCTATGCCTATCGTAACCAATTGCTTTCAGATCAACTTAATTATTTTATCCAGTCTTCAGATTTTAGCATTACTGAATTCGGCAAACCCTATCTCCACACTCATCCAGACTTCAACTTTAACCATAGCCATAGTCAAAATTTCTATGCTCTGGCAACGAGCAATAATGTCCAAAATTTGGGAATTGATATTGAAGAGCTGAGCCGTAAGGTTCGATTTGAAGCCATGGCACAACATGCCTTTCATCCTGAAGAGCTTAAACAGTGGCAGGCACTGGACTATGATTCCGAATACTGGTTTAAGGTCTGGACCACCAAGGAAGCTGTATTAAAGGCCTCAGGACTGGGCATACGCATCAACCTGAATGAGTTAAATACCCAGATTCATCCAGATCAGAATGGTGGAAGATGTGAACATCCAGAGATCGGCGTCTATGCCTATCAAAATTATAATATGGCAGGATGTATGCTCACCGTGGCCTGGCAAAGTGAGCATTCATACAAGGGTTTCAGATTTCCGCTAATCCAGATTCATCAATCTGTTTAAATCAGCAGAGTAGAAATAGACTCTATTGTCTGGCAATCAACAGGTTGCTGATTCGGTTCACAAACTGTGGACTCATACGTGATAGATGAAATAAAAATTTACTTTTTAATCCAACCGGATGGTGCGTAGCGTGCCAGATGGAATCTTTAAGCTGTACCAGTTTTAGAATATCCTGTGCGACATCCTCTGCTTTCAAATGTACCCCCATTTTTTTAATACTTTCTGCCTGCATATCTTTCACCATGGCTGTACTGACGAAAAGTGGCATCACATCAAGCACCCGAATCCCATAGGGTTGCCATTCAATATCCAGACTTTCAGTCAGACCGCGCACGGCAAATTTACTGGTCGCATAAGAGGCTAAATCGGCCTGTCCATAAATGGCGGATGCCGAAGATAAATTAATGACACGAGCAAAGGAAGATTCTTTTAAATAAGGGAAAGTGGCATGACAGCCATTGAGGAGACCTTTAACATTAATATCCAGCGTGCGATGATGCGCTGCAATTGTGGTGTCTTCAAAAGGCCCTGAATATAAAATTCCGGCATTATTTACCAGAATGTTGATTTCACCGGCCCAGGCTGAAAACTCCGCCAAAGCTGTTTCCCAGGAAGCATAGTCTGCCACATCCAGAAAGCCAGCTTTGGCATGTTCGCCCAGTTGCTGGGCCAGCTGTTCGGCCTGTGCCACATTGATATCATAAATACCGACTTTATAGCCGTGCTGGTAAAATAGCATGGCTGTCGCGGCGCCAATTCCTTGTGCTGCCCCACTAATCAATATACTGTGCATGTGCTTGATCTCCTTATTGTCTTTTTTTCTTGAGCATAACAAGAAACAGGCAGATTGACGCGACTATTTGGTAAAGAAGAGGTTTTAAAAGTGGAACAATTGCTTAATATCATGCGTGAATTACGTGAAAAATGTCCATGGGATCAGCAGCAGACTCCCGAATCTCTGACCCAATATGCGATTGAAGAAGCTTATGAAGTAGAAGCTGCGGTACGTTCTGGAAATGTTGACGAGATTCGCGATGAGCTGGGCGATCTGCTGTTACAGGTTGTTCCAGTCGCAAATGTACAGCGAGCAGGGCGCTTTTGATTTTCAGGATGTGGTGCAGGCCATTAGCGACAAACTCATCCGCCGTCATCCGCATGTATTTCAGGCTGAACAGTTTGTAAAATTGAGCCCGGAAGATGTCTCTCAGCTCTGGCAAGAAATTAAACAGCAAGAAAAGCAGGGCAAGCCACGTTCCCGTTTAGATGAAATCAAGCATGCACCGGCCTTGGTACAGGCAGATGAAATCCAGAAAAATGTCGCAAAAATCGGCTTTGATTTTCCCGATGTCACTGGGGCATATGACAAAGTAGAAGAAGAGCTGGCCGAGTTAAAAGAAGCTTTGGCAAGCCAGAATTCCGATGAAATACAGGAAGAATTTGGTGACTGCTTATTTTCTCTGGTCAATGTTGGCCGTAAACTTGGAATCTCGAGTGAAATGGCATTATTAGGCACGATCCATAAATTTCGTACTCGATTTGCCTTGATGGAACATCAGGCGGAAAAACAACAACTCAATATAGACCGCTTGTCACTGGCTGAATTGGATCAGCTCTGGGAACAGGCCAAATTAGAATTAAAACAAAGAGCGGCGCATGAACAAACAACAACATCGAACAAGTCCGGCGTGGATTAATCTTCTTCTGGGTTTATGGCTAGGCTATATTGCTATTGGAACTGCACATGCAACTGCGACCGATTATATGGAATGGAAGACCAGACAACAGCAACATGATGCGCGGCTCAAACAACAGAATGCATCGACTAAAGCAGATCACTATCTGGCAAAACCGGCACTTTCGGTACAAGCGACAGGTGATAGAATTAGTTTAAATAGTGCAAATATTGAACAATTGCAACAGTTGCATGGCGTGGGACAAAAGAAAGCCCAAGCCATTGTTGAGTATCGGCAGAAAAATGGGAAATTTAAAAGCATTGAAGATATTCAGCTGGTCAAAGGCATTGGGCCGGCATTATTTGCCAAAAACAAGGCCAGACTCGCGTTGTGAATAGACTGAATTGATGCTGAATACAAAATCAATCTGAGCGGCAGGATTGACATAATCAAATTGCCCTTTAGTCGTGTAAGCGATATGATTAGCGTCATCTTGGAATTTTACGTTCAGACGTAGGAGACAGCGTCTTTTGCAAACTTTGCGCGCGTCAAAATGTGGTTTATCAACCGCTCAATTACCTTCTTATATTCTCGATGTGATTGATGCCTTAAATAAGGCAGGCTATGAAGCTTATATCGTGGGTGGTGGTGTTCGAGATCTGATGTTAGGTTTGAATCCTAAAGATTTCGATGCAGTCACCAATGCAACCCCGGCTCAGGTCAAGGAAGTATTCGGACGACGTTGTCGAATTATCGGACGGCGTTTTGAACTGGCGCATGTCTATTCAGGGCGGGAACTGGTCGAAGTGGCCACCTTCCGTGCACCTCCAAAAAAAGCAGTCACCTCGGCCGCGGGGATGATTCTGCGTGATAATAACTGGGGCAGCATCGAGCAGGATTTTGCCCGTCGCGACTTCTCGATCAATGCAATGTATTACCAGCCGCGTAAAGCGATTGTGCTGGATTTCTGCAATGCTGTAGATGATATTCACAGCAAAACTTTACGTTTGCTCGGTGATCCGGCCTTAAGATTTGAAGAAGATCCGGTGCGGATGTTACGTACCTTACGTTTTGCTGCCAAATTGAATTTCAATATTGATGAAGCAATTCTGGATATCTTTACCCCGGAAATGACCCAGCTGCTGCGTGATGTCTCTCCGCATCGACTCTATGATGAATCACAAAAGTTATTCACCATGGGGCATCTGAATCGTGTGTTGCCCATGCTGATTGATTTCGGAATCTGGCATCAGCTGTTCGCCGATATCAAAGCTGAAATCACGCCGTTTATGGAGCGTGCCGCGAAAAATACCGATCAGCGTATTTCGATTGGCAAGACCATCAATCCTGCATTTTTCTACGCGGTACTGTTATGGCAGCCATTCCTCGAGCGTTGTGAGTTTTATCTGAATAAAGGCGTGGTCGCAGCAGAAGCACGTGCCCAAGCGGGTCTGGATGTTTTGAAACGTCAGGCAACCCGAACCATTATTCCTCGCTTCGCCGAGACTTTCATTCGTGAAGTCTGGGAAATGCAGACCCGTTTACTGAATCCAAAACCGCAACAAATTGAGGCCTTGTCTAGTCATGCGCGCTTCCGTGCCGGATTTGACTTTTTGCTGTTGCGCGAAAAATCAGGCGATGCAACGGCGCAAGGCATGGGCAGTTGGTGGGATGCTTACCAGCAAATGAGCGGTGATGAGAAAGAACGGGCGATTAGCCAGTATAACCGTCAGCGTGCCAAGAGCCGTCGTAAGGCGAGTCAAGAAGAACATCTGGAACAGAAACTGACCCAGCAGCAAGATCTTGCCGAGATTGAGCCTTTAGTCAATGAACCTGAACCACGTAACCGCCGGGTGCGTAAAGCCAAGTTTGAAGATAAGGCGAAAACCCTGTCACATGTGGCAGCCAGTGCCAGTGGTGAAATTGGCGCAGATCATCCGATTATGAAACGTAAGCGGGTGCAACGTGATTTAAGCCAGGTGGTGTTTGGGCCAACACAATGATCGTGACGTATATTGGCCTGGGCAGTAACCTCGGCGATTCACGCCAGATTTTGGCAGAAGCTGTACAGAAACTGGCGACATTGGGTCAGGTGAAAACTTCGCATCTGTATCAAAGTCCACCGATGGGACCACAGGATCAGCCAAACTATCTGAATGCAGTGGTGCAGTTAAATACTGATCTGGCAGCGTTAGAGCTCCTCGATCGTCTGCAAGCCTTCGAGCAGGAAGCCGGTCGGGTACGTTTGCGTCATTGGGGCGAGCGTACGCTGGATCTGGACTTGCTGATCTACGGAGATGAACAGATACAAAATCAACGCCTGACTGTACCGCATGTCGGCGTGTTAGAGCGTGATTTCGTACTCATTCCGTTGCTGGACATTGATGCTGAAATACAGGTTCATGCTACATCCTTAAAAGACCTGGACATCGTCAAGCAATCGACCTTAACGGTACTCGATGACACGAACTGGGCAAATATTTAATTTTTGAGTTATGGGTATGTTCGCGAGAACTTCAATCATAGAGGAACATCTTCATGGTCAGTCTGAGTGACTTAAGACGCTTCAAAGCAGATGGACGCAAATTTTCATGTCTGACTTGCTATGATGCCAGTATGGCCAAAGCCATGGAAATTGCAGAAGTAGACAGTATTCTGATTGGCGACTCTTTGGGAATGTCAATTCAGGGCCGCGATTCGACTTTGCCAGTGACTGTTGCAGATATGGCCTATCATACCGCTGCGGTACGCCGTGGTAACCAGCATGCCTTTATCATGACTGACTTGCCGTTTATGAGTTATGCCACCTTAAATGATGCCTTGCAAAGTTCCAAAACCGTGATGCAGGCCGGTGCGCAAATGGTGAAAATGGAAGGCGGTGCATGGCTGGCAGAAACCGTGCAGGTGCTGACCCGTAACGGTATTCCAGTCTGTGTGCACTTGGGATTAACGCCGCAATCGGTACATGTCTTTGGCGGTTATAAGCTGCAAGCCCGTACCCGTGCAGCAGCGGATCAACTGATTGCAGACTGTAAAGCAGTGGTTGATGCAGGTGCTGCACTGTTACTGCTGGAATGTGTACCGGCACAATTGGGTCAGGAAATCACAGAACTGTTTCCACAAATTCCGGTGATTGGCATTGGCGCAGGCGCAGCCACTGATGGTCAGGTCTTGGTAGTACAAGACATGCTGGGTTTAACCTTTGGCCATACTGCAAAATTTGTCCGTAATTTTATGCAGGAACAATCGGGTGCTACTGCCATTCTGGATGCTTTTAAAGCTTACCATGCTGCAGTTTTAGATGGATCTTTCCCGGCACCCGCACAAACTTTTCAGGTTGAATTGTAAGATGAAAACAGAAACCACCATTCAGGGACTCGCGGCCTCACTTAATCCGGCACGTGCCAACCGCAAGATTATTGGTTTTGTGCCCACCATGGGCAATCTGCATCAGGGTCATTTAAATCTGGTACGTGAAGCGCGTAAGCTGTGTGATGTGGTGGTGGTCAGTATCTTTGTCAATCCGATCCAGTTTGGACCCAATGAAGATTTTGATAACTACCCGCGTACGCTGGAGCAGGACCAGCAGCTTTTGGCAGACGTCGGTTGTGATATCGTCTTCGCGCCAACGGTTGAGCAAATGTATGGCAAAAAACCGCGTCTGACCAATATCAGTGTCTCTGACATTACTGATGACTTGTGTGGTTTGCAGCGCCCCGGCCATTTTGATGGTGTGGCGGTGGTGGTGACCAAATTGTTTAACATTGTTCAGCCAAACTATGCTTTCTTTGGGCAAAAAGATTATCAGCAGTTGGCAGTGATTCGCCAGTTTGTACAAGACCTGAATATTCCATTAGAAGTGATTGGCGTGCCAATTGCCCGTGCAGAAGATGGTTTAGCCTTAAGTTCTCGAAATGGTTACCTAAGCCAAGAGCATCGTGCAATCGCACCGGTCATTTATCAAAGCTTACAAAAGGCTGAACAGCAGCTCCATGCTGCGATTGAACTGGATACGGTATTGGCCGAGCTTCGCCAGACTTTAACAGATGTCGGGTTTGTCGTAGACTATGTTGAAGCACGAACGCCAGAATTAAAAAAAATTCATACGTTTAATCAAGATGTTGTGTTATTTGTAGCTGCAAAGATAGGTAATACACGTCTGATCGATAACCTGCAGGTCAAATACACTGCCGGATAGGATGAAAGGGTAGCATGTATGAAGCGCATTTTAATTGTCACGGGACAATCTGGTTCAGGTAAATCATCTGCATTGCAGGTGCTTGAGGATCTGGGTTATTACTGTATTGATAATCTGCCTTTGGCATTGCTTCCCGAAATCGTGGCGAAACTGCACAGTGAGAACAATCTGGAACAGTTGGCTTTGGGGGTCGATGTACGCAGTACCCGTGCCGATTTGCAAGAATTTGATCATGTGTTCGAGCAGCTACAACAGCATGGCTCGGTTGATATTATCTATCTGACCACGCAGGATCAGGAACTGATTGCGCGCTTTAGTGCCTCGCGTCGGCCGCATCCTCTAGCTTCGCGCTTTAAGAGTCTGAACGAGTGCATTCAGGAAGAAAAAATCCTGCTAATGCCCATCCAGCTGCGTTCTACCGTGCACATTGATACTACAGATAAAAGCGTGCATGACCTGAAACATACCTTATTGACCAAGTTGGGACAGACCGATAACCTGATCCTGATTTTGCAGTCTTTTGGTTATAAGCATGGCATTCCACTGGATGCCGATTATGTCTTTGATGTCCGGCATTTGCCGAATCCGCATTGGGAACTGGAATTACGCAAATTTTCAGGACTCGATCAACCGGTGCAGGAGTTTTTGCAAAAGAGCGATCAGGTCGAAGATATGTTTAATGATATTTACCATTTTCTGGACAAATGGTTGCCAACCTTTTCTGAAGGGCATCGTCATTATATGACTGTGTCAATTGGCTGTACCGGTGGCCAGCATCGTTCTGTTTACATTGTGGATAGACTAAAAAAAGCCCTTGAGGCAAAATGGTCTATTCAAGTCCTCCATCGAGAAATGAAGCACTGGTCATGATTGATACCACTGTTGACGTAATTAATAAACTGGGTTTACATGCACGCGCATCTGGTAAACTTATAGAAGTGACTACCAAATTTCGTTCCAGTATCCAGATTGGAAAAACGGACAAACTGGTAGATGCAAAAAATATCATGTCCTTGCTGATGCTCGGTGCGGGCAAAGGAACAACTTTACGCTTGGTGATTGAAGGAGCGGATGAGGACAAAGCCTTATCTGAAATTCAGGCACTATTTGCAGCAAAATTTTATGAGGCAGATTAATCGTGGCACGTCGACCGAACAGTTTAACTGAAGAAGATTTCGATTCTTTAGAGGGACGCGCAAGTAAAACCGAACAGAAAAAAGCAGTCCAGCGTATGGCGGCTTTGGGTGCACAGCTGGCTGAGCTGAGTGCTAAACAAATTAAAAACTTGCCTGTTGAAGAGCGTTTGATTGAAGCATTGCTCGATGTACAGGAATTTACCTCACATGAAGCACGTCGCCGTCAATTTTCACGTATTGGTAAATTACTGCGCAATGAAAATGAAACGGTGATTTTATCTTATTTAACACCGAAACAAGGTCTTAAAAAGACAGCTCAATTACAGCGTTGGGTGGATCGAATTGTCAAAGATGGAGATCCGGCCATCAATGAATTTACCAAAACCTATAATGCGACAGAGCGTCATACCTTACGTCAACATTATCTTCGGGTACACCGTGACTTAAAGAATCAAGCACCTGAAGAAGAGGTGAATGCTTCTAAATTAAAGCTGTTTAACTATGTGCAGCAAGTGGCGTTGATTTCTGACAATTAAGCAGCCATGTAAAAAAAGCGGTCTTTTTAGGCCGCTTTTTTTATAGCTGTTTTGAGCCGATTGGTTTGACTTAGACATGCATAATCTATAAGCGATCTATCTTAATATTACTGTTCCAGCTTCTAAAATTGGATGAGTGATAAAAAACACAAAATTTCTGCAATTAATTTGTTAATGAATGTAAAATCTTTACAATTCTCAGTGGTGTTTTTGGCCTGTTTTTAGTCGAAATGCTGAGATTTAAATATTTCGTACATTAGAATTGTTAAGATATTTTAAAAAATTAAAAATTAATTCTGAGCATTATTAGGTAGATGAAGCCTGATATTAAATCTGTTTTTAATCATAAGGTCAAACTATATAGTTGAAAAACCATTAACTTTTATTTAAAAGGGGATAAAAATCGATGCTGAGTATTTTTTGGTCAAGAGTGTGTTAAAGTAAATACAAATAAACATGCTTCATTTTAGCTTAGATATTGAGTTTCAAATACTTAAGCAGACTTTTTTTGAAGATTAAATTTTCAAGTTATTCTTAATTAATTAAATATCAGTGCCTTGCGGTTATGAGTGTATTTGGATAGAAACAGGTTAACAAATCCTTTAACCTATAGGTGAGTTTTCATCGTTGAGTAAATATAGAATCTTTGTTATTAATTGTATGAATTTGGTCGGCTGTGTTTTCTATATTCCATAAACATTCAGAGAGGCAGACATGGAACTAAAACTGCTAGAGGTCGGTCAGAATACGGAGCAATTAAGCTCGTGCCGTATATCTCTCATTTTAGGTGTCTATACCTCCAACAACCTATTAGACACCTTTTGTAAGATCGCCCGTAAAGTTTTAAACGTTAAAACCAGCATTATTAGCTTCCACATGGAACCGTATATCTGGTACAGCTGTCCGCGCGGTTTCCGGGCCTTGCATGCCCCGCAGGACGTGAATGTGCCTACGTATCTGCAACAGGCAGATGTCATCGATCAGACGCATCCTGCTTATACAGAATTGTCAAATTATGTGAAAGATCTCGGTGTAGCGCATCAGAGATTAGTCGCCTTTAATTTAAAATCAAGTAGCGGTGTGTCTTTTGGACAGGTCATTTTCTTTGATGATCAGACCGAACTGTTTGATCAGGACGATATTGCCACCATCAAACAATTTGCTGAAAGTTTAGTGATTCGAATCCAACTCAATGAAGAACATACTGAGCTGAAAGAACTATACGAACAGCAATGTGCACAAAACTTTAGTACAACCAAATTTTTTCAGATCATCGCACATGATCTGCGTGCGCCATTTCATGGACTGCTGGGCTTTTCCGAAGTTCTGGCGCAGGAACGTGATACCTTGGATGAGTCCAGTATTCAGAGTATCGCGGATTATTTATATGATAATGCACAATCGACTTATAACCTGCTGGAAAGCTTGCTGACCTGGGCCATGGCCGAGGGCGGACGCTTTGTATATCATCCGATTAATTATGAACTCAAGCAATCCAGTAAAATTGTCTGCAGTGTATTGCACAGTCTGGCGTTGAATAAAAAAATTGAATTAATCGACAATATTCCCGAAGACATTAAAGTCCATGCGGATATCAATATGATTACTTCAGTGATGCAGAATCTGGTCTCCAATGCGCTGAAATTCACTCCGGTTAATCAAGGCGGTAAAGTCATTTTAGAGGCAGAAATGGACGGTGAGCAGGTTAAAATCACCATTCAGGATACCGGTCTGGGCATGACTGAAGAGCAGATACAGAATCTGTTCAAGCCGACGTTGATGGTGAGTGTTCGAGGTACTGCTGAAGAGAAAGGTGCTGGTTTAGGTTTGGTATTGTGCAAGCGCTTTATTGATCTGAATCATGGTCAAATCGCGGTGGATTCTAAAGAAGGTCGAGGTACGACCTTTACGGTGCGTTTGCCAATGGTCACCAATGATCATCAGGCACTGGTGCTTGAAGATCTGCATGCTGAGAAATCCTAAAAGTTGACATCCTCACCTCCCTGAAACGGAGGTGATTCCTACTGCTAGACGCTTATGCCCAAGCGCAAGTATGTTCTTCGCTGCATTTTCGTCCCTGTTATTGGAACTTCCGCATTCACACTCCCATACT